>JAAYCP010000016.1 GCA_012729695.1 Actinomycetales bacterium
ACCGGTGAGGTCTACGTGGTCGGGGTGAGTCCCGCATACCAGGGCCGTGGGCTCGCCGGACCACTCACCGACCTCGGCCTCGCCCACCTCGCGGCCCGCGGCTGCACCGAGGTGGTGCTCTACGTCGACGGCGACAACACCCCGGCCCGCCGCACCTACGAGCGGGCGGGACTGCGCGTGCTCACCACCGATCGCGTGTATGCGCCGGCCGGGTCGGCGGTGCCGGAACCCGAATCGGCAAGGCAGGATTGACCCATGACCTCCGTGGTGACCAGTTCCCAAGTGGGCGACGGCGACTCCCCCGAGGAGCCGGTCGTCATCCCTGAGGTGTCGATCGCGAGCTCCTCACCGACGGAGAACCCCCGGTTCCAGCCCCGCGCCTCCAACGGACGCTTCGTCAAGCGGGACCACGCCGACGACCTGCCGGCGGACCGCTACCTCGACCGCGAGATCTCGTGGCTGCAGTTCAACGAGCGCGTGCTCCAGCTCGCCGCCGACGAGGGCATTCCGCTGCTGGAGCGGGCGCGCTACCTCTCGATCTTCACCTCGAACCTGGACGAGTTCTTCATGGTGCGCGTCGCCGGCCTCAAGCGCCGCATCGCGACCGGCATCGCGCTGCGCTCGGCGAGCGGCCTCGAGCCGCGTGAGGTTCTCGAGCACATCGCCGAGGTCAGCCACGAGCTGATGGATCTGCAGGCCAAGGTGTTCCACCAGCAGGTCCGGCCCGCCCTCGAGAAGGAGGGCATCACCCTCGTCGACTGGGAGGACCTCTCGGAGGACGAGCAGGAGGCCATGACGGCGCTGTTCACCCAGCAGATCTTCCCCGTCCTCACCCCGCTCGCCGTCGACCCGGCCCACCCGTTCCCCTACATCTCGGGACTCTCGCTCAATCTGGCGGTGCTGCTGACGAATCCGAAGACCGGCAAGGAGCACTTCGCCCGCATCAAGGTCCCGCCGCTCCTGCCGAGGCTGCTCTCCGTCGGCAACGGCGACCCGTATGCGGCGCGGCTCATCCCGATCGAGAAGGTCATGGCGGCCCACCTGGACAAGCTCTTCCCAGGCATGGAGATCGACGAGCACTTCACCTTCCGGGTCACCCGCAACGAGGACCTCGAGGTGGAGGAGGACGACGCGGAGAACCTCCTGAAGGCGCTGGAGCGGGAGCTCACCCGGCGCCGGTTCGGCCCGCCGGTGCGGCTCGAGGTCGAGGAGGAGATGGACGACCGGGTGCTCGCGATGCTCGTGCGCGAGCTGAGCGTCTCGCAGTCCGAGGTCTACCGGCTGCCGACCCCGCTCGACCTGCGCGCCCTCGACATCGTCGCCGACCTGGACCGTTCCGAGCTGCAGTTCGAGCGCTTCCTCCCCCGGACCCACCCGGACCTGGCGCCGACCGAGAGCTCCGAGGCCGGGGACATCTTCGGTGCGATCCGCAAGCAGGACGTCCTGCTCCAGCACCCCTACGACTCGTTCTCGACCTCGGTGCAGGCCTTCCTCGAGCAGGCCGCGGCCGACCCCCACGTCCTCGCGATCAAGCAGACGCTCTACCGCACCAGCGGTGACAGCCCCATCGTGGACGCCCTCATCGACGCCGCCGAGGCCGGCAAGCAGGTGCTCGCGGTCATCGAGCTCAAGGCGCGCTTCGACGAGGAGAACAACATCTCCTGGGCCCGCAAGCTCGAGCACGCGGGGGTCCACGTCGTCTACGGCATCGTCGGGCTCAAGACGCACTGCAAGCTGGCGCTCGTCGTGCGCCAGGAGGGTGACCGGCTGGTCCGCTACTGCCACATCGGGACCGGCAACTACAACCCGAAGACGGCGAGACTCTACGAGGACCTCGGGCTGCTCACCGACGACCCCGAGGTCGGCGAGGACCTCACCAAGCTCTTCAACCAGCTCTCCGGGTGGGCGCCGCGCAGCAAGTTCAAGCGGCTGCTCGTCGCCCCGCGGTCGCTGCGCGCGGGCCTCATCCAGCACATCGAGGACGAGATCGCACACCACGAGGAGACCGGTGCCGGCTCGATCCGCATCAAGGTGAACTCGATCGTCGACGAGGCGATCATCGACGCGCTCTACCACGCCTCGCAGGCCGGTGTCCCGGTCCAGCTGTGGGTGCGCGGGATCTGCTCCCTGCGCCCGGGCGTCCCTGGCCTGTCCGAGAACATCACCGTGCGCTCGGTCCTCGGCCGATTCCTCGAGCACTCGAGGATCTTCGCGTTCGGCGGTGGCGGGAACCCGATCGTCTACCTCAGCAGCGGCGACATGATGCACCGCAACCTCGACCGTCGGGTCGAGGTGGCCGTGCGGCTCACCGACCCACGCCACATCGAGGACACCCTGAACCTCTTCGACCTCGGGGCGAGCGACGCATACCACCACTGGGACCTCGGCCCGGACGGTCGCTGGACCCGGGTGGCGCAGAACGCCGACGGCGAGCGCCTCGCAGACCTGCAGGCCGCGCTCATCGCGATGCACGAGAAGCGCCGCCGCAAGGCCCGGCGGCGGTAGCCGATGCCGTCGACGATCCCCGCAGCGGGCACCATCCCGTGGCGGCGCGACTCCGCTGGGCGCCTCGAGGTCCTGCTCGTCCACCGGCCGCGCTACCACGACTGGTCCTGGGCCAAGGGCAAGCTCGACCACGGCGAGGATTGGCCGGTGGCCGCGGTCCGCGAGACCGAGGAGGAGAGCTCGGTGCCGGTGCGGCTCGGTCGGCCGCTCCCGCCCGCCACCTACACGGTGCTCGACAGGCAGGGGGTCCCGGCGGTCAAGGAGGTGCGCTACTGGGCGGCCACGCCGACGGGCCCAGGAGGCAAGCTGCGCAACGAGATCGACGAGGTCGCCTGGCTGTCGATCCGCGAGGCCCACGACCGGCTCGACTACTCACGCGACCGCGACCAGCTGCGCGCGCTCGTCCAGATGGACCAGGAGGGCGAGCTCGAGACGACCGCTTTCATCCTCGCGCGGCACGCCACCGCCGTCTCCCGCGGGAGCTACAAGGGCGAGGACGACCAGCAACGGCCGCTCGACAAGGACGGCGAGCGCCGGGCGCGCGAGCTCGTCCCGCTCCTGGCTGCGTATGCGGTGGAGCGGCTCGCCAGCTCACCCTCCGTCCGGTGCATGGCCACCCTCGCTCCGTATGCGGCCACCATCAAGCGACCGGTGAAGACCCTCGCTTCCCTCTCCGAGGAGGCCCACGTCCTCGACCCCGTCGCCGCAGCGGAGGTCACCCGCACCCAGCTCGGCAAGCGGCGTGCCCGGGTCCTGTGCGGGCACGGGCCCGTCCTGCCGGTGATGCTCCACGTGCTGTCCTCCCGGTGCTCGGCGTCCGCATCCGGGCGGGCGGCGCAGGTGATGATCGACCACGCCATCGACGTGGGGATGGCCAAGGGTGAGGTGCTCGTCGCGCACGTGGCGCACTCCCCCGTGCTCGGGCCGCAGGTCGTGGCAGCCGAGCAGTACCTGCCGTCCGACTGAACCTCGTCGCCCCGGCGCACCGGCCGGTCTCCACGCAGGGACGGGCAGAGTGCGGACACCGTTCACCTGTCGTTCACCTCGGTCGCCTCGTCAGGTCACCGGCGCTCCCTACCGTCGAACGTGCCGGCGATGGTGTCGGCTCGGCCCTCCACGCCGAAGCACTTCCCCTTCTCTGTCGAGGAAAGGCAACAACGTGAAGCTCCGCACCGTGGGGTCTATCGGAACCCTTGGTCTTATCGCTGCGCTCGGTCTGAGCGCGTGCGGCAGCGACAATCCCACCGCAGCACCGGACAGTGAGTCCCCCAGCGGCAACAGCACCCAGCAGAGCACCGCTGCTGCCCTCGAGGGCACGATCCAGGCCTCGGGTGCGAGCGCCCAGGAGGCGGCCATGGTCGCCTGGGCGGCGGGCTACGCCGAGCTCCAGCCAGGGGTCACCGTGAACTACGACTCCATCGGCTCCGGCGGCGGACGCAAGAACCTGCTCGACGGCGCCACCGTCCTCGCGGGCTCCGACTCCTACCTCAAGCCCGAGGAGATCGAAGCCTCTTACGAGATCTGCGGCGAGGGTGGCGCGATCAATCTGCCGGTCTACATCTCGCCCATCGCGGTGCCCTTCAACCTCGAGGGCATCGACGAGCTCAACCTCTCCCCTGACACCCTGGCGAGGATCTTCCTGCGGGAGATCACCTCGTGGGACGACGCAGCCATCGCCGGGGACAACCCCGGTGTCGAGTTGCCCGCCACGCCGATCACGGCGGTCAACCGGGCCGATGAGTCCGGCACCACCCAGAACTTCACCGAGTACCTCGCGGCGGCGGCCCCCGACGTCTGGACGTTCGAGACCAGCAACGCCTGGCCGGTGGATGGCGGCGAGGCTGCGCCGCAGACCTCGGGCGTCATCAGCGTCGTCCAGTCCACCGACGGCGCGATCGGCTACGCAGACGCCTCAGCCATCGGCCAGCTCTCGACGGCCCGGATCGGCGTCGGGGACGAGTTCGTCGCATACTCCCCCGAGGCGGCTGCCAAGGTCGTCGACGCATCGGAGCGGGCCGACACCGGAGTCGAGGGTGACCTTGCGATCGAGCTGGCCCGTGACACGACCGAGTCCGGTGCCTACCCCATCGTCCTGATCTCCTACCAGATCATCTGCACGGCCTACGACGACGCGAATACCGTTGACCTCATCAAGGACTTCGTGTCCTATGTCGCCTCCGAGGAGGGTCAGGCGGCAGCGGCGGACGCCGCCGGTTCGGCCCCGATCTCAGACACCCTGCGTGAGGACATCCTGTCCTCACTCGAGCTCATCACCGTCAAGTGAGATGACCTGCGCGTGAGCTGCACCAGGACGCGGTGGCTGCCGACTCGCTCGGCGGCCACCGCGGCCGTCCGTACCCGAGCCCCTCGATCACCGAAGGCCCAATGAGCACCGATTCCACCTCAGCCGACGCGGTCACCCTCGGATCCGAGGGACCGCTCAGGGGGGCGACCACGCAGGCTGGTGGCCCCGCTGAGCCCCCGTCAGGGGAGTCTCGCGCCACCGTGTCCGGTGGCCGTGCTCGACGACGGCTCGGCGACACGATCTTCAAGGGATTGTCCATATCCTCGGCGCTGCTCATCCTCGTCATCCTCGCCGGCGTCGCGATCTTCCTCATCAACCGGGCGTGGCCGGTCTTCGGCGCCGCACCGGAGGAGATCTCCGGTGGGCAGGGGTTCTTCTCGTATGTCTGGCCGCTCGTCGTCGGGACCGTCATCGCCTCGGTCATCGCGATGGTCCTCGCCGCCCCGGTGGCCGTGGGCATCGCCCTGTTCATCTCGCACTACTCACCGAAGCGGCTAAGCGCGGCTCTGGGCTTCGTCATCGACCTGCTGGCCGCTGTCCCCAGCGTCATCTACGGCATGTGGGGCTGGACGGTGCTCGCGCCGCTCATGGTGCCCTCCTTCGTCTGGCTCAGCGAGAATCTGGGCTTCCTACCCTTCTTCGAGACAGCGTCACGCACCGGACGCACTCTCCTCACGGCATCGATCGTTCTCGCGGTGATGATCCTGCCGATCATCACCTCCGTGTCCCGCGAGGTGTTCCTCCAGACGCCGCGGCTGCAGGAGGAGGCGGCCCTCGCCCTGGGGGCCACGAAGTGGGAGATGATCAGGACGGTGGTCTGGCCGTTCGGCAAGCCCGGGGTCATCGGCGGCACGATGCTCGGCCTGGGGCGCGCCCTGGGGGAGACGATGGCCGTCGCCATCATCCTCTCCGTCGGCGGCTTCAGCTGGAACATCATCAATGCCGGGAACTCCACCATCCCCTCGGAGATCGCGCTGAACTTCCCCGAGGCCAGCGGGATCCGCCTCGCCGAGCTCGTGGCAGCGGGGCTGGTGCTCTTCGTCATCACCTTCGTGGTCAACGTCGTGGCCCGCTACATCGTCAACCGCCGCGCCGAGTTCTCGGGGGCGAACTGATGAGCACCCAGGCCCTTCGGCGTCGGCGTCTCGATGACATCGAGGGTGTCGAGCTCAACCCGGTGAGGGCGTCATCGAACCGGGCGTTCCAGGTCCTGGCGGCCCTCGCGGTGATCGCAGCCGCCGTGCTGCGGCTGGCCGGGGTCAACCTGGCCCTGGCGGCCGTCGGCAGCTACCTCGCCTTCGTCGTCCTCGTCCACCTGGTCTACCGCGTCCGCAACGGCGGCCGGGTCGCGGCCGACAAGACCGCGAAGGCGGTGCTCTACGGCACCTTCATCGTCGCGATCGTCCCGCTCGTCTCCTTGCTCGGGACGGTGATCGCGAGCGGTGGGGCCACGGCCGTGAACCCTGACTACCTGCTCACCTCGATGCGAGGCGTCACCGGTGTCCACGACCGGGCCACTGTCGAGGAGGGTGCGCCGCTCATCGGTGGGGCCTACCACGCGATCATCGGAACGCTGATCATCACCGGCCTCGCCGCCCTCATCTCGGTCCCCATCGGGCTGTTCACGGCGGTCTTCCTCGTCGAGTACCGCTCCAAGGGACGGCTGGCGACCGCGATCCGCTTCCTGGTCGACGTGATGACCGGCATCCCGTCGATCGTCGCCGGGCTCTTCGCCTTCGCGCTCTGGGCCGTGCTGTTCGGCGTGGGGACGAAGAACGGCTTCTCCGGAGCGGTCGCCCTGAGCGTGCTCATGATCCCGACGGTCGTGCGCAGCGCCGAGGAGATGCTCAGGATCGTGCCGAACGAGCTGCGCGAGGCGGCTCTCGCTCTCGGCGTTCCGAAGTGGCGGACCATCGTCAGGGTCGTCCTGCCGACAGCTGCCTCCGGCCTCGCAGCGGGTGTCACGCTCGCGATCGCGCGGGTGGTCGGCGAGACGGCACCCCTTCTCGTCGCCGTCGGCGTCACGCAGGGCATCAATGTCAATCCCGGTGATGGACCGATGAACACGCTCGCGGTCTACGCCTACAACCTCTTCAAGTACCCGAGGAACCCCGGGTACCCCGACCCCAGCCTGGACCGCGCCTGGGCGGCGGCGTTCCTCCTCATCCTGGTCGTCGTCCTCCTCAACCTCTCCGCCCGGCTCATCGCCCGCTTCTTCGCCCCCAAGACCACGGGCTGACCCAAAGGACCACCATGGCCAAGCGCATCGACGTCAAGGACCTCAACATCTACTACGGCGACTTCCACGCGGTGAAGGACGTCACGATGACCATCGAGCCCCGCTCCGTCACCGCCTTCATCGGCCCGTCCGGATGCGGCAAGTCCACGGTCCTGCGGACTCTCAACCGGATGCACGAGATCATCCCCGGTGCCTACGTCAAGGGCACCGTCGAGATGGGCGGCAAGGACCTCTACAGCAAGGACACCGACCCGGTGGACGTCCGGCGGCGGGTGGGGATGGTCTTCCAGCGCCCGAACCCGTTCCCGACGATGTCGATCCGGGAGAACGTCCTTGCCGGCCTGCGACTCAACAGCAAGCGGCTCTCGAAGTCGGCCGCCGACGAGCTCGTCGAGAGCTCGCTGCGGGGCGCGAACCTCTGGCAGGAGGTCAAGGACCGCCTCGACCGGCCCGGCTCCGGGCTCTCGGGGGGTCAGCAGCAGCGCCTGTGCATCGCCCGTGCCATCGCAGTCCAGCCCGAGGTCATCCTCATGGACGAGCCCTGCTCGGCCCTGGACCCGATCTCGACGCTCGCCATCGAGGACCTCATCAACGAGCTGAAGGAGGAGTACACGGTCGTCATCGTCACGCACAACATGCAGCAGGCGGCCCGCGTCTCCGACCGCACCGCCTTCTTCAACCTCGAGGCCACCGGCCTCCCGGGCGAGCTCGTCGAGATGAACGACACCCGCATCATCTTCAGCAACCCGCACAAGACGGCGACCGAGGACTACATCTCAGGGCGCTTCGGCTGATCGACGCACGGCTGGCCACCCGTTGGTGAGCCACCTGCACTATGGGTGCTGCACCGCGCGCTCTGACGCGCAGAAGGACACCCTCGCGCTGGCTCTTGCCGCTGCGGGTGATGAACCGCGCACTCAAGTGCACGCCAACCCACCCCGGAAGAAGTGCCCCGAGTTGTGGGTGCTGCAACGCGCGTACGAGTGCACGCCAAGTCTCCCGCTGATCAGCCCCCGAGCTATGTGCGCTGCATCGTGCAATCGAGCGAACGCCAGGACACCCGCAGGGCGGCGCCTTTGCGCCACGGGTGCTGCCCCGCGCGATCACGTGGTCACGAGGGCGGCGCTCGGGCGCGACCCATCCGCCCTCACGGCGGTTTGCACACCCCGTTGGCTGCGCCCATGCTTGGAAGCGTGCACGCTGACGCTGAGGCAACCTGGCGGCTGGTCGAACGGGGCTCGTTCGCAATGGCCGAGTGTCTCCGGTGTGGCTGGCTGTCGCCGGCCCGCCGCGCGATCGCGACGGTGCAGCGGGAGGGGGAGGCGCATACCGAGGTATGCCCTGGTCCCCCGACCGGACAGCCTGCGGTCACTGCGTCGGGCACCGAGCCTCTCAGCCTGGGCACCGAGCCTCTCAGCCAGGAGAGCGTTCGAGGCGAGCGCTAGAGCGAGGCCGGACGGATCGGAACAGGCGACTCGCGCGGCTTGCGCGCTCGATGGCTGGAGATTTGAGCTACGCCGGACTGGGAGCGCCTCTCGGCACGAGGCCGCTCGTAGCGGCTGAGTTTGGGACCCGGGGCTACCGCAGCCCGACGCAGCCCCCCAAGGCTAACCCTGTATGCGGTGTGCGGCAAAAGGTTCGGAGCACCGATTCAGCGCAGCTCACCGTCGCGCCACAGCCTGGCTGCCACCTGCAGATCCTGCGCCGTGCTCTGCATCGCGGCCGCCTGCTGCGTCTGACGCGACCCCTCGGCTGGATCATCCACGTCGATGTCGTCAGCGAGCTCGGCCCGGCCGGAGGAGATGACGTGGCAGAACGAGGACCCCCGCTCCAGGGCGACCGCGAGGTCCCCGTGGTAGACGCCGCGCAGGATCTCGTCCGCGACGAGGCCGACCTCCGTGGGACCGGGTGGCTCGGCGCTGCCCGCCACTGCGTGGTGCACCTCGGCGTGCCGGACGCCCGCCGTGTACTCCCGGCTCGCACGGTCGGGGTCGCGACGGATCCACTCGCGGATGACATAGAGCCGCCAGAGGACCCCGGGCAGGGTGCGGGCGGGGCGCTCGGACCAGAGCGCAGCGAGCGTGGACAGGCCGACCTCGTCGACGAGAGCGATGAACTCCTCGGTGCTCGCTGCGTCACGACCGGCGTCGACGACGAGCGCAGCGCTCTGGTGCGCGGCCTCGACGACCTGTGCCGGGTCCGGGGTCATTCCCCCATAGGCCTCCATGGCGTCCGGTCCGAAGTGGACCGGTCGACGAGGTACGGGGCGTCCGCTGTCAGGCATGGGATCCAGTACATCACCGATCCCGGCTCCACGCCTCGGCTTCCAAGGCGCGCAGTGGATAGCCTCGAAGACCCAGCCCGCGCATACCCGGTCCGGGACGAGTTCTCGAGAGCCGTCCCCGGACCAGCGCACACAACCGATGGAGGAGCCGTGGCCCGCGAAGGCGAGAGCAGCGTCAAGGCCGAGACCGCGCCTGCCCCAGACGACCCGCGCAAGCCGGCGAACCCGACCGATCTGCGCAAGCCGTCGATCATCCACACCATCAAGCGTGCGCTGAGCGAGTTCAGCCGCGACCAGGTCACCGACCTCGCGGCTGCACTCACGTACTACGCCGTGCTGTCGATCTTCCCCGCTCTGCTCGCGCTCACCTCGCTCCTCGGCCTCCTCCTCGACCCCGACGAGACCGTCGATGCTCTGAACGAACTGCTACTTCAGGCCGGGCAGGGGGACGTCGCCGCGGAGCTCGAGGGACCCATCCGCAGCGTGACCGGTTCACCCGCGGCAGGCTTCACGCTCGTCATCGGTGTGGCGACTGCGCTGTGGGCGGCGTCGAACTACGTCAACGCCTTCGGCAGGGCGATGAACCGCATCTACCAGGTGGACGAGGGGCGTCCGATCTGGGTGCTGCGCCCGCGCAACCTGCTCATCACCGTCATCCTCCTCGTCATCGCGATGCTCATCATCCTCGGCGTGGTGCTGAGCGGAGGAGTCGCCCAGACCATCGGTGAGTTCGTCGGCCTGGGTGAGCAAAGCGTGCAGGTCTGGAATATCGCCAAGTGGCCTGTCATCCTCCTGCTCGTCACTCTCGCGGTCGCGATCCTCTACTACGCGACACCGAACATCCAGCAGCCCAAGTTCCGGTGGATCAGCGTCGGTGCGTTCGTCGCGATCCTCATCTGGCTCATCGCATCGGTGGGCTTCGGCTTCTACGTGACAAACTTCGGCAACTACGAGCGCACGTACGGCTCGCTCGCCGGCGTCATCATCTTCCTGCTCTGGCTGTGGCTGACGAACACCGTGCTGCTCTTCGGCGCGGAGATCGACGCCGAGATGGAGCGAGCACGTCAGCTCCAGGCCGGCATCGAGGCGGAGGAGACCTTGCAGCTTCCTCCGCGAGACACGCGTCAGTCGGAGAAGGCGGCCGAGAAGCTCGTCGAGCGTATCGAGGAGGGCCGCGAGCTCCGCCTCCAGGCGATCGCGCACGGCGCAACGGGTCACCTTGCCCCGGCCGCCGGCGCAGACGGGGAGTCCACCGACGATCACACAACCGGTGAGCGGGCCTCGCGGCCCAGAGACAGCGCTGCGGACGTCGTCCTCGAGCCGCTGCCGAGTGAGCGGGGCCGTCGCGGCGGCAAGTAGGCTTGATCCCCGTGCGTGTCACACCGTGCGATCGCAGGCATGTGACACCTCGGCCTGGCGACTCGTCGTCGGGTCCGGGCCTCTAGCTCAATGGTTAGAGCTGCGGACTTTTAATCCGTAGGTTGTGGGTTCGAG
>JAAYCP010000133.1 GCA_012729695.1 Actinomycetales bacterium
TACCAGGCGTCCTTCCCCGGGTTCGAGAGCGTCGGCATCGGGCCTGAGAAGGCCGCGGCGCTGATGCGGCGCTCGGTGACCATCGCGCAGAACGTGCGTGACGAGCTGCGGCCGGACGGCGGGCTGGTCGCCGCCTCGGTCGGTCCCTACGGCGCCACGCTCATGGACGGGTCGGAGTACCGCGGTGACTACGACCTGGGCGTCGAGGAGCTGCGGGAGTTCCACCGGCCCCGGCTCGAGACCCTCGCGACGGCCGGTGCGGAGCTCTTCGCCGTCGAGACCATCCCGTGCCTCGCCGAGGTCGAGGCGATCTGCGCCGAGCTCGCCGGCTCCCGCCACCCTGCGTGGATGTCGTTCAGCGTGCGGGACGGTCGCCTGGCCAGCGGCGAGCCGCTCGAGGAGGCCTTCCGGATGGCCTCGGACGTAGAGGAGGTCGTCGCCGTCGGGGTGAACTGCTGCCCACCCGCCGACGTCGCCCCGGCCCTGGAGATCGCGCACGCCGTCACGACCAAGCCGCTCCTCGCATACCCGAACTCCGGGCAGACGTGGAACGCGCAGACCAGGGAGTGGGAGGGCGAGTCGCGCTTTAGCCTCTCCATGGTGGCGACGTGGAAACGCCTGGGCGCCAAGACGATCGGCGGCTGCTGCCGGGTGACGCCCGACGACATCAGGGCCCTGGCGACCTACCTCGCCAAGCACGCCCCGCGCTACGTGCGTCCGGTCCGGATCCGCTCGGACTCACCGTTCGGCTGACCCGAGTCGCGCGCCCGGTGAGAGTTCAGATCGCCTCGATCGGCGCATACAGGGGCTGCCACATCCGGCCGTAGACCTCGTCGACCGCGTTGCCCAGTGGGCGCCGCGCCACCCCGTCCCGCCAGGCCTGCGCCGCCACCGCGAGCGCGACCGTCGCGGAGACGTGCCGCAGGTTGTTCATGCCCGGCAATAGTGGTGCGCCGGGCCGCCAGGCGTTGACGAGACCGGCGAGGGCCTCGGCCGCCGCGGTGATCATCGACTCGGTGACCCGGGTGGCCTGGCAGGCCGCGACCCCGAGACCCAGCCCGGGGAAGATGAGCGCGTTGTTCGACTGGGCGATGCGGTAGCGCACGCCCTTGTGGTCGACGTGGTCGAACGGGCTGCCCGTTGCGACGAGCGCCCGGCCGTCGGTCCACTGGATGAGGTTCGCCGGCGTCGCCTCGGCCCGGCTCGTCGGGTTCGACAGCGGGAAGATGATCGGCCGCTCGCAGTACTCGGCCATCTCCTTGACGATCGCCTCCGTGAAGGCGCCGCCCTTCGTCGAGGTCCCGAGCAGGATCGTCGGGCGGACGTTGCGGATGACGTCGGCGAGGGTGATGTGGCGCGGGTCCGCGACGTCCCAGCCCGCGACCTCCTCCGGCGAGCGCGCCCACGGCCGTTGGAACGCGTGGAGCTCGGGCTGGTCGTCGAGGTAGAGGCCGTTGATCCCGATGGACCAGAAGCGGTCGTATGCGTCGGCCTCGCTCTGCACGCGACCGGACCTGAGCATGGTGTCGCGGATGAGGCTGGCGATGCCGAGACCGGCGGTGCCGGCGCCGAAGACGACGATGCGGTGCTCGTCGAGCTCGTGGCCCGTGATGTCGACGGCGGCGAGGAGCGCCGCGAGCACCACCGCGGCCGTGCCCTGGATGTCGTCGTTGAAGGTGCAGTAGTCGCCCCGGTACCGCTCCAGGAGCCGGTGGGCGTTGGCGGCGCCGAAGTCCTCCCAGTGCAGCATCGCGTTGGGGAAGAGCCGGTGCGCGGTCGTGACGAAGTGCTCGAGGAACTCGTCGTACCGCTCGCCGCGGACGCGCGCGTGCCGCTCCCCGAGATAGAGGTCGTGGCTGAGGAGGCCGAGGTTGTCGGTGCCGACGTCGAGGACAACCGGGATCGCCCGCCGCGGGTGGATGCCGGCCGCGGCGGTGTAGACACTGAGCTTGCCGATGGCGATCTGGATGCCGCCGATGCCCTGGTCCCCGATGCCGAGGATGCCCTCGGAGTCGGTGACGACGAGCAGGTCGACCTCGTCCTCGCGCAGGCCGTAGTTGAGGAGTGACTCCTCGACCATCTCGGGGTGGTCGATGGAGAGGAACACACCTCTTGGCCGGTTGTACTCGAAGCTGAACCGCTCGATCGCCTCACCGATGGTGGGGGTGTAGATGATCGGCAGCATCTCCTCGAGGTGGTCGGTGAGGAGGCGGTAGAAGAGGACCTCGTTGCGGTCACGCAGCTGGGCGAGGTGGAGGTACTTCGACAGCGGTGTCTGCGCACGCAGGAACTGCTCGTAGGTGCGCCGCACCTGGTTCTCGAGGGTCGTCACGCCGGTGGGGGTCAGGCCGACCAGCCCGAGGGCGCGCCGCTCCTCGATCGTGAAGGCCGTCCCACGGTTCGTCATCGGGTTCGACAGCACGGCCCGGCCGCGCGCCCGGATCCGCAGCGGGGCGCCGGCGCGGGTGCTGTCCTGCTCGAAGTCCCTCAGTCGGCGCGGGGCGGGGTCGGCCTGCATGGCGTCAGTCTTCCAAAGATGTAGGTGCGGGGATATCTCAGGTGAGTCCCGCATACAGGGTGCGCGCGGCGATCGTCGTCGCCGTCCCCATGGCCAGGACGAAGGTGAGCACCCAGACCGGTCGCGGGAGCCAGGACAGCTGGGCCAGGACCGCCGGGTCGCTGCTGCGGTCGGGGCGGCCGGCGGTGATGACCGCGCCGAGGTGCCGCCAGGCGCCGATGATGAGGACGACGCCGACGGCCACGAGGACGTGCGCCTGGAGCACGTCGTCGCGCCACCACCACAGCGCGGCGGTGCCGGCGAGGGCGGCGAGCATGACGAGCAGGGTGAGCGCCGAGCGTATGCGCACGAGGGCGAGGGTGATGAGCGCCAGGGCCGCGGTGAGCAGCGGGGCGGCCCACCCGGACCCGGCGAGGACGACCATCGCCGCGCCGACGATGGCGGGGACGGGGTAGCCGGCCCAGGTCGTGACGATGCGGCCCGGCCCGCGGGGCTTGCCCGAGGTCACCGCGTGTCCGGACATGTCGGCGCGCACCACGAAGCCGGTGAAGCGCCGTCCGACCAGGACTCCGACGAAGGCGTGCCCGAGCTCGTGGACGAGCGTGATCGCGATGCGCAGGATGCGCCACAGCGGGTCGATGACGATCGCCGCCGCCGCGAGGAGGAGTGTGGCGACGAGCGGCGTGCCCTCGAGCGGCACCGCTGAGGCCGCCGGGGCCACCCGGTCAGCCAGCTCACTCGTCCAGTCCATCGCGGTGCGACCCTATCCCGGGTCGCTGGATGCCTGGTTCCTGGAGGTTCGGCCCTCCCCCCTCTGCCGTACCAAAACGTGCCAATAGGAACGTTCTGGTACGCCAGCCCCGCCACTTCGGAACGCGCGCCCCGCAGCGGGCGTACCACAACGTGACAATAGGAACGTTCTGGTACGCCCTGCTGGACCTCGCGGGCCGGCACCCGCCGCGAGAAGAGGGTCGGTGGCGACTGGGCGGATGGTCAGGCGGGCGCTCGGCCGGACGACGCCCTGATCGTCAGCCTGGACGGGACGACGACATCCTGCGCCCGGCGCCCCTCGAGGAGCACCTCCACCGCATGGCGCGCAGCCTCCTCGTACTGCCCGCCCAGGGTCGTGAGCGGAGGGTTGCAGACCCTGGCGACGAACATGTCGTCGTAGCCGACCACGCTGATGTCGTCGGGCACGAGCACTCCGCGTCCTTGCAGGCGCTGGA
>JAAYCP010000134.1 GCA_012729695.1 Actinomycetales bacterium
GTTCCCGCGGACATAGAGGTAGGGCACGCCCAGGGACTCGATGCCGGAGAGCAGGCCGGAGGCCCTGAGCTCGGCGGGAGAGCCGAAGTTGACGATGTCACCGGTGTCGATGACGACGTCGATCAGCTCCGCCTCGACGATGGAGCGCATGAGCCGGTAGTAGTTCGCGCCGTGGATGTCCGAGACGAGGAGCACCCGCAGCGCGATCTCCCGGTCGGTGACCGGCTCGGTGTACTTCTCCTGGAGGGCGTTGGACAGCACGATGAGGTTGCGTAGGTACGGCGCCACCTGCGCCGACCGCGCCTCGACGTCGTCGAGGATGTCCAGGTTGGACTGGACGGCCGTGATGAGTCCGGTCGTGGCGAAGGTCGGCTGGCGGTCCACGCGGTAGGTGGCCGCCATCGAGAGGCTCGCGACCAGCGTGGCGATGAGCGCCCCGGCGGTCGTGGAGACGAAGAGCCACGGCCTGGGCTTGCGGTGCCGCACGAGGACGTACGCCACGAGGAGCAGCGCCGCGGTGACGAGAGCACCGATGAGGAAGCGCACGCCGAGCTGGATGGCGGTGGCTCGAACGACCTCGGCGAGCTCCTCGGTGCTCGGCTGCAGGCTCCGCGCGCTCACCCCGGGCTGGACGAGCGCGTTGGTGATCTCGGGCCGGATCTGTGGAGTCGCCTCAATGCCCGGGGCAACGCCGGGGAAGCCCATGAGGAGGTCGCCGAAGATCGTCGGGACGGTGATGCTCGAGAGGTCCCGGGGATCGGCGGAGAGCGAGACGGTCGCCTGGTAGTAGTCGGTCTGCGCGGTCACCGGCGCGAGGTTCGTCGCGGTCAGCCCGCCGAAGAGAGCCAGGACGGCGAAGGCGATGGTCGAGAGGATGTGCTTGCTCCGGGGGGAGCCGATCGGCCATCCCGCCCGCACCCAGGCCACGGTCGCCGTCAGGAACAGCCAGAGCACGAGCGCCGACACGACGATCCGCTCATGCAGTCCGAAGATGCCCGACCCCAGGGTCATCGGCAGGCTGAGCACGCCGAGCAGGAGGATGCTGGTGGCGCGTTTGGCGATCGCCGGGCGCATGAGGCCCCTGCTCCTCGAGTGGGCCCCGAGCCACGGCCAGCTCGCGAGGAGGAGCAGAGCCGGCGCGAGGATGAGCGTGTGCCCGACGGTGAACTCACCACGCGCCGGCAGCGGCACGGCTGCGGCGCCGAGAGTGAAGAGGCCTGCCCCTGCCAGCGCGAACCGCCCCGCCCGTCGAATACCCGTCAGCGACCAGGCGGTCGCCAGGTACAGCAACCCCGTGAGCACCAGCGCGGTCGTCATCGCCCAGCGGTGCGGCACCCCGGCCGCAGCCAGCGAGCTGATCGGCTCGCGGATCGGCGAGTAGTCATCCGGCTGCAGCCACTGCGCGAGGAGCCAGCCGCCGACGAGGCTCACGACAGCGCCGAGCGACGCGAGCAGGGCAGCGCGAGGACGCCTCCCGGGCTGCATGATCGACTCCGTCATCGGTGCAACTGTAGGTGTGTCCGCTGAGCGACATCACGATCCGGCGCCCGTAGCCTGTCAGGTGTGACCGCGTCCGACCCCGCCGCCGAGCCGACTCCCGAGGTCCCAGAGGGAGTCGACCGGGGCCGCTCGCCAGGGCCGATGGACGACAACAAGGGACTGGCCGGCTCCAGCGGTTCCTACGACACAGACCCTTCCCAGGGCACGACGTATGCGCCGGCTCCCCTCGCCGACTGGGCGGCGGCCGCGCTGGTGTTCGGCTCCAGCGCCGCGGTCCTCGTCGTCGAGCTCGTCGCGCTGCGGCTCCTGGCTCCCTACCTCGGCCTGACCCTGGAGACGAGCACGCTCGTCATCGGGGTGGCGCTCGCGGCGATCGCGTTCGGCTCGTGGGTCGGCGGCTTCTGGGCGGACCGTGTCAACCCGCGCGCAACGCTGGCGCCCTTGCTCGCGATCTCGGCGGCGGCGATCGCGGCGACCCCGTTCCTCGTGCGCGGATCGGCGCAGTTCGCCGACGGGGCCTTCCTCGTCCTCGTCGCCGGAGCGATGATCATCGTCCCCGGTGCACTGCTGTCCGCGGTGACCCCGATGGTCACGAAGCTCATGCTCACCTCGCTCGACGAGACGGGAACGATCGTCGGCCGGCTCTCGGGCATCGCCACCGTCGGTGCGATCGCCGGGACGATCATGACCGGCTTCATCCTCATCTCGAGGCTCCCGATCACCTGGATCATGATCGGTCTCGGTGCGGCGTTGCTCCTCGCGGCGACCGCGGTCGCCTTCCGGATCGGGCGCGCCCAGGACGGGGCGAGGACATCGCTCGCCGCCCCTGCCGCGGCCGCTGTGGTCCTCGCCGGCGCGACGGTCATCCTCCCCAGTGGGTGCGACACCGAGACGGTGTACCACTGCGCCTCCGTCGTCGCGGACCCGGAGCGAGAGGGGGCCGTCACCCTGGTACTCGACGGACTGCGGCACTCCTATGTCGACCTCACCGACCCGACCTATCTCGAGTTCACCTATATCCGGGCCATCGCCGCCGGTATCGACAGCCGCTTCGATCCCGGCGTCCCCCTGCGGGTGCACAGCCTCGGCGCCGGCGGCCTCACCCTGCCCCGCTACCTCGCTGCGGACCGCCCCGGCACGACCGGCACGGTCTTCGAGATCGACCCCGGCGTCATCCGCCTCGACCGCGAGCAGCTCGCCCTACCCGCGGACCTCGTCGACATCCGCGTCGAGGACGCTCGGCTCGGCGTGCGCTCGCTGCCTTCCGACGACGCCGACGTCGTCATCGGGGACGCCTTCGGGGGCGTGAGCGTCCCGTGGCACCTGACGACCCGGGAGGCTGTGCGCGAGATCGACCGGGTGCTCGCGGGTGACGGCATCTACCTGGCCAACATCATCGACCACGGCCCCCTCGCCTTCGCCCGCGCCCAGACGGCGACCCTGGCCGACGCATACCCCCACGTCGCCGTCGCATGGCAGGGCCAGGGTGGGAATCTCGTCGCGGCCGCGAGCCGCACCCCGATCGACGGGGCGGCCTGGCAGGACCGTATGCGGTCGCTCGGCCTGGAGTGGACGGTCCTGACCGGTGCGGAGCTGGACGCCTGGATCGACGGCGCGCCGGTGCTCACCGACGACTATGCGCCGGTCGACCAGCTGCTCACGCCCTACCCTCCGGCTGTCCGGAGGGTGTGAGCGGGCCGGACGGGCTCGAGCGTCCCAAGGCGTGAACGGTCCTGAGGTCGTGAGCGGCACAGAGAGGCGGAAGTTGACGCTAACCGCCCCCGGAACGGGACGCCGCGCTTATCGTTGACCCCGACTCGATCGACGGTCCCTGGGACTGCCGATCTGCGTTCATGACCATGTCACCTCGATCCTGCAGCAGCCTCACGCCCGACCATCCCCCCACCCGCACCCAGACCATCCTCATGGAGTACGTATGAACCCGTTGTCCGTCGAACCCGGTGTCGAGATCACCGAGGCCGAGCGCGAGATCATCGAGAACAGGCCGCCGAACGTCGCGGTCCAGTTCCGCGAGCGTGTCGCGAAGAGCCCCGACCGGGAGGCGTTCCGCTACCCCGACGCCCATGAGAGCTGGCAGTCCGTGACCTGGGGCGAGGCCGGTGAGCTGGTCGACCGCCTCTCGGCCGGTCTTCTCGCCCTCGGCGTGCAGCCCCGGCAGCGGGTGGCGATCGCGTCCGGTACGCGCTACGAGTGGATCCTCGCCGACCTGGCGATCATGTGTGCGGGTGCGGCCACGACCACGGTGTACCCCACGACGATCCAGGACGACGTCGCCTACATCCTCTCCGACTCCGAGTCCAGGGTCGTCTTCGCCGAGGACGCCGACCAGGTCGAGAAGGTGCGCGGCGTGCGCGACCAGCTCCCCACCGTGACGAAGGTCGTCGTGCTCGACAACACGGTCCCCGCGGACGACGGTGACGGCTGGATCATCTCCTTCAGGCAGCTCGAGGAGATCGGCGCCGAGCACCTCGCCGCCAACCCGTCCTCGGTCGACGACGTCGTCGCCAGCATCGAGCCGGAGGACCTGGCCACCCTCATCTACACCTCGGGGACGACCGGTCGTCCCAAGGGGGTGCGGCTGCGCCACTCGTCGTGGACCTACGAGGGTGCCGCCGTCCAGGCGAACGGCATCCTCAGCGAGGATGACCTGCAGTTCCTCTGGCTGCCGATGGCCCACTCCTTCGGCAAGGTGCTGCTCTCCACCCAGATCCAGATCGGCTTCCCGACCGCCATCGACGGCCGGGTCGAGCGGATCGTCGACAACCTCGCCGTCATCAAGCCGACCTTCATGGGCGCGGCCCCACGCATCTTCGAGAAGGCGCACGGCCGCATCGTCACGATGCAGGCCGCCGAGGGCGGACTGAAGGAGAAGCTCTTCCTCAAGGCCTTCGAGGTCGGGCGTCAGAAGGACCGCCTCGAGCGCGAGGGCAAGCCGGTGCCGTTCCTCCTCGGGGTCCAGCACGGGCTCTTCGACGCCCTGGTCTTCAAGAAGGTGCGCGAGCGCTTCGGCGGGCGAGTCCGCTTCTTCATCTCCGGTGCTGCGGCGCTGAACCAGGAGATCGCCGAGTGGTTCAACGCAGCCGGCATCACCATCCTCGAGGGCTACGGACTCACGGAGAGCTCGGCGGGCTCCTTCGTCAACCGCCCCGACACCAACAAGTTCGGGACCGTCGGCAAGGTGTTCCCGGGCAGCCAGGTCAAGCTCGGCCCGGACGACGAGATCCTCATCAAGGGTCCCGGCATCATGGACGGCTACCACAACCTCCCCGAGGACACCGCCAAGGCCCTCGACGAGGCCGGGTGGCTGCACACCGGCGACAAGGGCGCGCTCGACGAGGACGGCCACCTCCGGATCACCGGCCGCATCAAGGACCTCTTCAAGACCTCGGGCGGGAAGTACATCGCCCCCGGTGCCCTGGAGAGCAAGTTCAAGGCGATCTGCCCCTACGCCAGCCAGTTCCAGGTCTTCGGCAACGAGCGCAACTACATCGTCGCCCTCATCACCTTGGACCCGGACGCCATGGCCGGCTGGGCTGCGGAGAACGGCATGGCCGGGGCTTCCTACGAGGAGGTCGTGTCCAGCGAGCCGGTCAAGCAGATGGTCGCCGGCTACGTCTCCGAGATGAACCAGGGGCTCAACCGGTGGGAGACCATCAAGAAGTGGCGCCTGCTCGACCACGACCTCACCATCGACTCCGGTGAGCTCACCCCGTCGATGAAGGTCAAGCGCAACGTCGTCGAGAGCAACTACTCGCACGTCATCGAGGAGATGTACGCCTCGGAGAAGTAGCAGTCTGCTGCAGGGTTACCTCCTGCGGGCGCGGAGTCACCGAGCCGGTGGTGGTCGACACTGACCGCCACCGGCTCGGTCGTTCGTGCAGCGCTCCGACGGGGCGGACCTGCGGGCGCCGCGAGCAGCGCGGTCCTTCGAATCGGCCTGCCTGCTCGGTGTCGACCGGCTGAGCAGGAGTCAGCCGGGTGCCCGGGAGCCCTCCGCGAACGGGCCCGAGTCCCCGGGCGACCCGCGCGCAGTGCCCCCGGCCAACGGTCCCGGAGTGCCGCCGGGTCAGGCGACGCCGAGGTCCTGACGGGCCAGTTGCCGGGAGCGCTCTTCCTCGTCCATCCCACCCCACACACCAAAAGGTTCACGGATGGCGAGTGAGTGCTCCCGGCAGGCCTGGAGGACTGGGCAGCGCGCGCATACCTGCTTGGCTCGCTCGGCCCGCGCCCGGCGGGCTTTGCCCCGCTCCCCGTCCGGATGGAAGAACATCTCGGAGGGCAGGACCCGGCAGGCTCCCCGTTCCTGCCACTCCCACAGGTCAGCAGCCGGAATCGGGGCGGAGGTCCCCACTGCTCGTACCGCTCGTGTCATGCAGGTCACGTTAGGCGGCGTTCTGGCAGGGTGGGGTCAGCATCCGGTATGGGTTGGGTAAGCGTCCGTGGGCCGCTTTCCGCAGGTCACGGGCTTGGAGACGCCTATCGAAGAAGTCCTATAGGGGTACGGCGCTCTCGACGGTCGTCCCGCGCTCGTGGGGAAGCTGGGTGTCGCCATAGCAACGGCAATCTTCCCCACGAGGCGCCTCGGTCAGCGGAAGGGGGCGCGGGGCCCATAGTGGACAAATATGAACAAATGAGCATAGAGTCGCAGCACAAAGAGAGGAGTGCGCGGTGCCACGGGTAGCGGTCGTCGGAAGCTATGGGGTCGGACTCACCATGCGCGTGCCGCGGATGCCGGTCGCGGGGGAGACCCTCAGCGGTGGGGAGTTCTCGTCCGGCCATGGCGGGAAGGGGTCCAACCAGGCCGTGCAGGCCGCCCGTCTCGGGGCCCAGGTCGACTTCTTCACCGCGATTGGCGCCGACGACCTCGGCCGAGGTGGCCAGGTGCTGTGGGCGGAGGAGGGGATCAACGCCTCGGTCGTCGTCCCGGAGGATGCCGCGACGATGGCCGGCGTCATCCTCGTCGAGGAGTCGGGGGAGAACCGCATCGTCATCGCACCCGGGGCGCTTGCCCGGCTGCGTCCCGAGGACCTCGACGACTTCGAGTCGACGCTCGCCGCAGCCGATATCGTCGTGGTGTCCCTCGAGATCCCCGTCGAGGTCGCCGTCCGCGCCTTGGAGCTGGCGCATGCGGCAGGCACGAGGACCCTGCTCAACCCCGCACCGGCCGCGCCGATGCCTGACTCGGTCTGGCCGGCCGTTGGCGTCCTCACCCCCAACGCGACGGAGGCGGCCGTTCTGCTCGGTCTGGACCCGGACGCGGGGGCCCACTCGGCCGAGTCCCTCGCCCTGCGGCTGCACGAACGAACCGGAGCGACGATCATGATGACGCGCGGGGGCCACGGTGTCCTCGTCTGTCTCGATGGGGAGATCACCCACGTCCCGCCGGTCGAGGCCGCCGCGGTCGTCGACACCACCGGCGCGGGCGACTCCTTCACGGGAGCGGCCGCCGTGGCTCTGGCCGAGGGCGCGGACCCGATGACCGCAGCACAGTTCGGAGCCCGCGCCGGCGCCTGGACCGTCGCCCACTCCGAGGTCATCCCCGCGCTCCCGCGCCGCAGCGACCTCGACTCCTCCTCCATCTCGTCCTCACCCACCACGTCGACCGACCCAGAGTCGTCCACCTCAGGAGACCCCACATGACCCAGCACCACATGACCCAGCACATCGACCCGGCGCAGCTCGACGCCCGAGCCCTCGCCGCATACATCCAGCACACGAAGATCGCGGTCGGCACGACCCGCGACCAGATGCTCACCCACCTGCAGGAGGCGGTGGACTACGGCTTCGACGCCGCGATGGTCGCAGGGTCCTGGGTGCCGCTGGCGGCCGAGGTCCTCGCGGGGACCGGCATCACTGTCGCGTCGGCGCTCGACTTCCCCACCGTCGGCGTGATGACGAGCGCAGGCAAGGCTGCCGAGGCGGCCGAGCTGGTCCGACTCGGAGCCCGCGAGCTCGACATCGGTGTGCAGATCGGGTGGCTCAAGAGCGGCGACTACGACGGGTTCCGGGAGGACATCGCCGGCGTCGTGCGCGCCAGCGGGGTGCCGGTCAAGGTCATGCTCGAGCTGCCCCTGCTCACCGATGCCGAGAAGGAGGCGGCGGTGGAGCTCGCGGTCGAGGCGGGTGCCACCTACCTGAAGAACGCGAGCAGTGGCGCCATCGAGACCGCGAACCCGGCGAGCATCCGCTATCTCGTCGAGCGGGCGCCGGCCGGCGTCCTCGTCAAGGCCTCCGGTGGCATCACCACTCGGGCGCAGGTGATCGAGCTCCTGGCTGCCGGGGCGGCGAAGGTCGGCACGAGCGCCGGCATCGCCATCGTGACCGACACCTCGGACGATGAGACAACGAGCTACTGACCCTCCGGGCGCTGCCGCCGTGGATCCGGCTGCGCCGACGCCACTCCATGCGCAGATCGAGACCTGGCTGCGCACCCGGATCGAGACAGGCGCCTGGCGCGACCATATGCGGTTGCCGCCCGAGCCCGCCCTGGCCGCCGAGCTCGGGGTGAGCCGCGGGACGTTACGCCGGGCGATCCGCGGTCTGGTCGCGGACGGACTGCTCATCCAGACCCCGGGTCGCGGCACGTTCGTTGCCGGGTCGGTCGTCGAGCCGGCGCTCGCGCAGCGACTGACGACGCTCAATGAGGCCTTCCTCGACGCCGGGCAGCCGCTGGAGACGTCCGTGATCGACGTGCAGCGAACGGCCGCGTCCGAGACCGTCGCAGCCCTCCTGGAGGTGACGCCCGCCACCGAGGTGCTGCGCCTGGAGCGGGTTCGCCTCCTCGAGGGAGCGTCGGTCGCCCATCTGATCAACACCGTCCGGCTCGACCTGGTGCCAGGGCTCGACGAGGTCGACTTCACGACCCGGCCACTCTTCGACGTCCTCGAGCACGATCACGGGATCGACATCGCCAGCGCCCGGCGCAGCTTCGACGCCGTGCTCGCGGGCAGCGTGAACGCCGAGCTGCTCGACGTCGATCCCTCGTCACCCCTGCTGCACCTCGAGCAGCTCACGCGCACCTCGGACGGCACGCCCATCGAGCACTCGGACGTGTGGCTGCGCTCCGACCGGGTGCGGGTGACCTCCCTGCTGAGCCGCCACTGAGGATGGCGACCCACGCCGGACAGCCTTCAGACGCCGCCGCAACGACCCCAAGATCCCGTCCCAACTCACGATCCGAGCCCAGCGATAGAACAAGGAGCACCATGTCGAGCGAGCAGACCACGGTCCCCGTCATCATCGACACCGACACCGCGCAGGACGACTGCATCACCATCATCGCGGGGATGATGGACCCGGTCGCGGACGTCCGGGCGATCACCATGGTGGCGGGCAACGTCGGCTTCGACCAGCAGGTCCGCAACGCCCATCTCACGCTCAACGCGTTGGGCCGCCTCGGCGAGGTGCCGATCCACCTCGGCTGCCGCAGGCCGGTGCTCGTCCCCTGGGTGTCGGCCGAGAACGTCCACGGCGACGGCAGCGGTGGACTGCGCATGGATGAGGAGGGGCTGACCACCGAGGCCGAGCACGGCGTCGACGCCCTGCTGCGGCTCACCGCCGAGGAGCCGGGGGAGATCTCCATCGTCGCCATCGGCCCGTTGACGAACCTCGCGGTGGCCGCCATCAAGGACCCGACCTTCCCGGCAAGGGTCAAGCAGCTCGTCATCATGGGCGGCTCCAACAACGGCCGGGGCAACATCACCCCTGCTGCCGAGTTCAACTTCTATGTCGACCCGCACGCCGCGCGAATCGTCTTCGAGGCCGGCTTCGACATCACCCTCGTGCCGTGGGCTCCGCTAACCCTGCAGGACGCGGTGTTCAAGCGCGACCAGCTGGCCGAGATCGAGGCGCTCGGCACCCCGCTCTCGGAGTTCTTCGGGCGGGTGTGCTCCTCGACGCTCGCGTTCGACGAGTCGGTCGGTATCCCGGGCACCACCCACCCGGACTCCCTGTCGATGGCGGTCCTCCTCCACCCGGACCTGGTCCTGCGCTCGTCCCGGCAGAACGTCGCCATCGAGTGCGACTCCGAGCTCACCCGGGGCTACGCGGCGATCTCGTGGGGCGTCCATGGACTCGAGCCCAACGCGGAGGTCATCGAGGCCGTCGACGGGGAGCGCTTCTACACCTATCTGCGGGACATCCTGGCCACCCCGACCCAGCCCAACCGACCCTTCCGGGTCGGTGACCAGTCCTAGCGGGCGAGCCCCGCGGCCATCCGCATGCGGGCGGAGGCCGTCACCGCGACACGTAGACTGTGGCAATGGGCCTGGGCATGACTGAATCCGGCGCAAGCGGCGCGGACTTCCCCCGCATCGAGCTGGGACTGACCTATGACGACGTGCTCCTCCAGCCGGGTGAGACCGATGTCATCCCGAGTGAGGTCGACACGACCTCCAGGCTGACGCGCGATATCTCGTTGCGCGTGCCGCTGCTCTCGGCAGCGATGGACACGGTGACCGAGTCCCGGATGGCCATCGCCATGGCCCGGATGGGGGGCATCGGGGTCCTGCACCGCAACCTCTCCATCGAGGACCAGGCCTACCAGGTCGACCTCGTCAAACGCACCCAGACCGGGATGATCTCGAACCCGGTGACGATCGGCCCGGACGCCACCCTGGAGGACCTGGACACCCTGTGTGGGGAGTACCGCGTCTCGGGCCTGCCGGTGGTCGGCGTCGACAACGAGCTGCTCGGGATCATCACGAACCGCGACCTGCGCTTCACGCCGGTGGCGGAGTGGGCGACGACGAAGGTCTCCGAGGTGATGACGCCGATGCCGCTCATCACCGCGCCTGTCGGGATCTCCCGGGAGGAGGCCACCCTCATCCTGCGCCAGCACAAGCGCGAACGGCTTCCGATCGTCGACGAGCAGGGTCGCCTCGCCGGGCTCATCACGGTCAAGGACTTCGTCAAGAGCGAGCAGTACCCGCATGCCTCGAAGGACGCCGAGGGTCGACTCCTCGTCGGTGCCGCCGTCGGCTACTTCGGTGAGGCGTGGGAGCGGGCGACCACCCTCATCGAGGCGGGCGCGGATGTCCTCGTCGTCGACACCGCTCACGGCCACGCCCGGCTCCTGCTGGAGATGATCGCCCGCCTCAAGGGTGATCCGGCCACCCGCGACGTCCAGATCATCGGCGGCAACATCGCCACCCGGGAGGGCGCCCAGGCCCTCATCGATGCCGGCGTGGACGCGGTCAAGGTCGGCGTGGGCCCGGGCTCGATCTGCACGACCCGCGTCGTGGCCGGCGTCGGGGTGCCCCAGGTGACGGCGATCCTCAACGCCGCGCGGGCCTGCGGACCGGCGGGGGTGCCGCTCATCGGCGACGGTGGCCTGCAGTACTCGGGTGACATCGCCAAGGCGCTCGTCGCCGGCGCGGACACCGTGATGATCGGTTCGCTCCTCGCCGGGTGTGAGGAGAGCCCAGGCGACCTCGTCTTCATCAACGGCAAGCAGTTCAAGTCCTACCGCGGCATGGGCTCGCTCGGCGCGATGTCCTCCCGGGGGAAGAAGTCCTACTCCAAGGACCGCTACTTCCAGGCCGACGTCGTGAACGACGACAAGATCGTGCCGGAAGGGATCGAGGGGCGCGTCGCATACCGCGGAACGGTCGGGCAGGTGACCCACCAGCTCGTCGGCGGTCTGCAGCAGTCGATGTTCTACGTCGGCGCGCGCACGGTCCCCGAGCTCAAGGCCAAGGGCCGCTTCGTGCAGATCACCCCGGCGGGGCTCAAGGAGTCCCACCCGCACGACGTCGTCGGGATCGTCGAGGCCCCGAACTACACCGTCCGCGCCTGAGGCGGCTCAGCCGCCGGCCGGGCTGCCGACCGAGATCGAGGCGGTCAGGCGCCTGAGCCGGCCCAACCGCAGACGTGCCGTCCGCGACCGAGCCGGCCCAACGCATACATCCTCCAGCGCCGACCGTGAGGGTCAGTGCAGCAGCACCGGCTCGGCGTGCTCCTCGTCCTCGCCGACGTGGATGTCCTCGTGGTGGCGTGGCATGAAGAGCGCCGGGATGAGCGTGAGCAGAACGAGGACGGCGGCCACCCAGAAGGTGTTCGAGAACGCCGTCGCCAGTGCCTCCCGGACGGCCTGGAGCAGCGCGGCCTGACCTGCGGCCAGGTCCGAGCCGAAGGGCGCCAGGATCTCGGCGACGAGCGGGAAGCGCTCGAGGAGGCTGGGCAGCTCCGCCGGCGGTGTGGTCGCGGAGGCCTCTCCGAACTCGGCCGCCTGGCTCACGAGCGCATCGCCCCGGATGCCGTTGGTCAGGACGACCGAGATGATCGCGACGCCGATCGAGGAGCCGACCTGCTGGATCATGTTGAGCAGTGTCGAGCCCCGGGCCACCTCGGGACCCGTGAGGGCCCGCAGGGCCGAGGTCATGGTCGGCATCATCGTCGCGCCCATGCCGAGGCCCATGACGAACAGCACCGGGAGGATGTAGCCCCAGTAGGAGGTGTAGGCGTCCACCTGGGTGAGTGCGAACATGCCGCCGATGATGAGGGCCAGGCCGAAGGGAACGATGCGGCCGACCGGGAGCCGGTCCACGAGGGCACCGGCGATCGGCATCGTCACCATCGCACCCAGGCCCTGGGCGGCCATGAGGAAGCCGGCGTCCATCGCCGTCTCACCGCGGACCTCCTGGAAGTATGTCGGCACGATGAGCAGTCCGCCGAAGAAGGCCAGTGCGAAGAGGAACATCGTGATGGCGGCGACGGTGAGATTGCGGTGCCGGAACAGGCGCAGGTCGAGGAGCGGGTGCGTTGGACGGAAGCTGTAGAGGACGAAGCCGACGATCATGAGCAGGCCGATCGTCGCGGGGACGCCGACCTTCCACGCGATGAAGGTGCCCTCCTCCGGGATCGAGCTCACGCCGT
Organism: Actinomycetales bacterium; assembly: GCA_012729695.1. GTDB lineage: Bacteria > Actinomycetota > Actinomycetes > Actinomycetales > Dermatophilaceae > F2B08. The sequence goes on from JAAYCP010000134.1 coordinate 12,397, forward strand.
AGAGGAAGAGCGCCAGGCCCGGAGACAGGAGCAGCATGCCGATCCAGTCGAAGGTCTCCGACGGCTCCGGGCTGTCGGCCGGCAGGGCCCAGAGCGAGTAGCCGAGCGCGAGCAGACCGATCGGGAGGTTGATGAGGAAGATCCAGTGCCAGCTGTGGTGCTCGATGAGCCAGCCGCCGAGGATAGGCCCACCGATCGGGCCGAGCAGCATCGGGATGCCGAGGATGGCCATGAGGCGGCCCATCCGCTTCGGTCCGGCGGCGCGGGTCATGATCATCATGCCCAGCGGCATGAGCATGCCGCCGCCGAGGCCCTGGAGGGCGCGGAACGCGATGAGCTGACCGATCGAGCCGGAGACGGCGCACAGGACGGACCCGCCGACGAAGAGGGTGAGCGCGAGCAGGTAGAGGCGCTTGGTGCCGAACCGGTCCGCCGCCCAGCCGGTGAGCGGGATGACCGCGGCGAGCGCGAGCGTGTAGGCGGTGACGGTCCACGCCACGGTCGAGTAGTCGAGCGGCTGGCCACCCTCGGCGAAGGCCGACTGGAAGGTCGGCAGAGCGACGTTGACGACGGTGATGTCGAGGATGGACATGATCGCGCCGAGGACGACGACAGCCGCCACCTTCAGGACGGCACCGTCGATCTTGTCGGGGTAGTCGAGCTGGGCAGCGCCCGCAGGGGCAGGAGAAGACACGAGAGCTCCGAAACGTGTGCGAGAGAAGGGGAGCGCCGCGGAGGATCGACGCGGCGGTGCGGCGACCATGCCGCGTACGGGGGCCGGGCCTGGCCCGGTCGGCTCCGTGGGAAGAGCCGATACAGTATGCGCCTCCTGGCCCTGAGATGCCAGCGAGCTGGGCGGGGGCCGGGTTGACGAGCACCGCATACCGAGCGCCGTGCACCGTGCACGCCGCCGGCCGGGATGCTGCCGACGACATCGCATACCGACCGCCGTGAGGAGTGTGCCGCCGGATAGGCTGACGAGGTGAACGAGATCGAGATCGGGCGAGCCAAGCGCGGCCGTCGGGCCTACTCCTTCGAGGACATCGCGGTCGTGCCCTCGCGGCGCACGCGGGACCCGGAGGAGGTGTCGGTCTCCTGGCAGATCGACGCGTACCACTTCGACATCCCCGTCATCGCCGCCCCGATGGACTCGGTCATGTCTCCGGAGAGCGCGATCGCCTTCGGACGCTTCGGCGGGCTCCCGGTGCTCGACCTCGAGGGCCTGTGGACCCGCTACGACGACCCAGTGCCGCTCCTCGAGGAGATCGCCTCCCTCGACGCGGTCGAGGCGACCTCCCGGATGCAGCAGATCTATGCCGAGCCGATCAAGCCCGAGCTCATCGCCTCTCGCTTGAAGGAGATCCGCGACGCCGGGGTGACTGTCGCCGGTGCGCTCAGCCCGCAGCGGACCCAACAGCACTGGAAGGCCGTCGTCGACGCCGGAGTGGACCTCTTCGTCATCCGTGGGACGACCGTATCCGCCGAGCACGTCTCCGGTCGGGCCGAGCCGCTCAACCTCAAGCGGTTCATCTATGAGCTCGACGTCCCCGTCATCGTCGGTGGCGCCGCCTCCTACACGGCCGCGCTGCACCTCATGCGCACCGGCGCCGCCGGCGTCCTCGTCGGCTTCGGCGGGGGAGCGGCGTCGACGACGAGGCGGACCCTCGGCATCCACATCCCGATGGCGAGCGCCATCGCCGACGTGGCGGCAGCCCGCCGGGACTACCTCGATGAGTCGGGTGGTCGGTACGTCCACGTCATCGCCGACGGCGGGGTGGGCACGAGCGGCGATCTCGTCAAGGCCGTCGCGATGGGTGCCGACGCCGTGATGCTCGGCGCCGCACTCGCCCGCGCCACGGACGCTCCGGGCCGCGGCTTCCACTGGGGTCCGGAGGCGCACCACAGCGAGCTGCCCCGCGGGGAGCGGATCGAGATCGGTGCCACCGCGCCGCTCAAGGAGATCCTTTTCGGTCCCTCCCGGGCCGCCGTGGGCACGACGAACCTCATCGGTGCACTGCGCCGCGCGATGGCCACGACCGGATACCTGGACGTCAAGGAGTTCCAGCGCGTCGAGGTCGTCGTCGCGCCGTACCAGCAGACCTGAGTCTTCTCGCCCCCTGGGACAGGGCTCACATTCCAGCCACGTGGTCGGGGCCTCAGGGCTACTTTGGAGTAATGACGGACGTTCTCCTCGACCCTGAGACCGACGCGAGGGCCGCATACGCCTTCGACCCCGCCCGCGTGCGTGCCCTCACCACCGTGGCGAGAGCCTCCGGCGAGAGCCACCGGATCACGACTCCGATGACCGGTGGGCCGCTCGCCACCGTCAACCTCTCCACCGAGGACGACGTCGAGCAGGCGTATGCCGTGGCGCGGGCCGCCCAGCCGGCCTGGGCCGGGCTCTCGGTCGCCGAGCGCTGCCGGATCATCCTGCACTACCACGACCTCGTCCTCGCCAACCAGCGTGAGCTCATGGACCTCGTGCAGCTCGAGTCGGGCAAGGCGCGCCGGCACGCCTTCGAGGAGATCGCGGACGTCGCGATCTGCTCGCGGCACTACGGACGCAATGCCGAGCGGTACCTCCGCCCGCAGAAGCGCGGCCCGGGGGCGCTGCCGATCCTCACCCAGTCGATCGAGTCGCACCTGCCCAAGGGCGTCGTCGGCATCGTCTCCCCGTGGAACTACCCGCTCTCCCTCGCAGTCAGCGACGCCATTCCTGCGCTGCTCGCGGGGAACGCTGTCGTCCTGCGCCCGGACATGCAGGGCATGCTCACGGCGCTCGCGGGCGTGGAGCTGCTCTTCCAGGCCGGCCTTCCCCGTGACCTGTTCCAGGTGGTCCTCGGCCCCGGCTCGTCGATCGGTCAGGCCGTTGTCGACCGGGCGGACTACGTCTGCTACACCGGCTCGACCGCGACCGGCCGCCGCGTTGCGGCCAGTCTGGCGCCCCGCCTCGTCGGCTACAGCATGGAGCTCGGCGGCAAGAACTCGATGTACATCGCCTCGGACGCATCCATCCGCCGGTCTGTCGAGACCGCGGTGCGCGGCTGCTTCTCGTCCGCGGGACAGCTGTGCATCTCGCACGAGCGGCTCCTCGTCCACACTGACATCTACGACGCGTTCGTCCCGGCCTTCGTCGAGGCCGTGAAGAAGATGCGTCTCGGCACCGAGCTCTCATTCGGCTTCGACATGGGCTCTCTCGTCGGTCAGCAGCAGCTCGAGACCGTCACCGAGCACGTCGAGGACGCCCGCCACCACGGCGCCACCGTGCTCGCCGGCGGGCGGCACCGTCCGGACATCGGCCCGTACGTCTACGAGCCCACCGTCCTCAGCGAGGTCACGTCGGAGATGATGTGCCGCGACATCGAGACCTTCGGCCCGGTCACGTCCATCTACCGCGTCTCCTCCGACGAGGAGGCCATCGCGATCGCGAACGACACGCCGTACGGCCTCAACGCCGCCGTGATGACGCGCTCGGTCCGCCGCGGCCGGGAGATCGCAGCCAAGCTGCACGCAGGCACGGTCAACATCAATGAGGCGTATGCGGCGGCCTGGGCCTCGAAGGGCTCGCCGATGGGCGGGATGAAGGACTCCGGGGTCGGCCGTCGGCACGGCCGGGAGGGCATCGTGAAGTACACCGAGCCGCAGAACGTCACCGCGCAGTACCTCCTCGGCTTCGGGCCGCCCCCGTGGGTGAGTGACGAGATGTTCGCCTCGACGCTGACGACGGCCATGCGTCTCATGAAGAAGCTGGGAGTCCGTTGAGCACCACCCCGAACGGCGGATCGGCGTCCGTCACGAGCCCGTCCGCCGAGATCACCCCTGCCCCCAGCCCGGCCCCCGAGGAGACCGACTACGACGTCGTCGTCGTCGGCTCCGGCTTCGGTGGGTCGGTGGCCGCTCTGCGCCTCGCCGAGAAGGGGTACTCCGTCCTCGTGCTCGAGGCCGGCCAGCGCTTCGAGGACGAGGACTTCGCCACGACGTCGTGGGACGTGCGCAAGTACCTCTGGGCACCCCAGATCGGCTGCTACGGCATCCAGCGGATCCACAAGCTCCCGGACGTGATGCTTCTCGCCGGCGCGGGGGTCGGCGGCGGCTCGCTCAACTACGCCAACACCCTCTATGTGCCGCCGCGGCCGTTCTTCGAGGACAAGCAGTGGGGCCACATCACCGACTGGCAGGACGAGCTGGCACCGCACTACGACATGGCGCAGACCATGCTCGGTGTCGTCGTCAACGAGGTGTTCGGTCCGGTCGAGGAGGTCATGCGTCAGGCAGCCGAGGACATGGGCGTCGGTCACACCTTCCGCAAGACCCCGGTGGGGATCTTCTTCGGCGAGCCCGGCCGCACCGTTCCCGATCCGTACTTCGGGGGCGCCGGACCGGCCCGGACCGGCTGCACCGAGTGCGGCAACTGCATGGTCGGCTGCCGCTTCGGGGCGAAGAACACCCTCATGAAGAACTACCTCGCCCTCGCCGAGAGCCTCGGCGTGCAGATCGAGCCGATGCGCACCGTCGTGCGGATCGGGGAGGTTCCCGGTAAGCCGGGACTGCACCGGGTCCTGCACGAGCGGACCGGACCGCGCAGCGGCCAGGACCGCCGGGTGACCACGGCCCGTCACCTCGTCGTCGCCGCCGGCACGTGGGGGACTCAGAACCTCCTGCACACCATGAAGGCCGAGGGGGAGCTGCCCAGGATCAGCGACCGGCTCGGGGAGCTGACGAGGACGAACTCCGAGTCGCTCCTCGGGGCGATCACCGACAAGGTGCCCGAGAACATCGATCTCACCAAGGGCATCGCGATCACGTCCTCGTTCCACCCGGACGAGGACACCCACGTCGAGAACTGCCGCTACGGCCCCGGGTCGAACGCCATGGGTCTGCTCTCCACGCTGCACGTCGCCGGCGACACCGGGCGCCCGCGCCCCCTGCAGTTCGTCCGCGACTTCATCAACGACCCGACCCCGCTGGTGAAGACCTTCCCCACCGCTCGGCGCTGGTCGGAGCGCATCATCATCCTCCTCGTCATGCAGACCCTCGACAACTCGTTGACGACCTCGGTCAAGCGGCGCTTCGGGAAGTGGGTGCTCACGAGCCGGCAGGGGCACGGTGAGCCGAACCCCACATACATCAAGATCGGCCACGACGCCCTTCGTGCGATCACCGCGCGACTCGCAGCGGCCACCGGTCAGTACACCGCGGCCGGCGGGTCCTGGCCGGAGGTCTTCGACATCCCGATGACCGCGCACTTCCTCGGTGGCGCGCCGATCGGGGACAGCCCCCGAAGCGGGGTCCTCGATCCCTACCACCGGCTGTGGGGGCACCCCGGGATCAGCGTCGTCGACGGCTCAGCGGTGAGCGCCAACCTCGGCGTCAACCCGTCGCTCACCATCACCGCCCAGGCCGAGCGGGCCTTCTCCCTCTGGCCCAACAAGGGCGAGGCCGACCCCAGGCCGCAGCAGGGTGAGGCGTACTGTCGCCTCGACCCGGTGCCGCCACTGCGTCGGGCGGTCGAGCGCTACACCCACGCGAGCGCCCGCGTCTGACGGTCGCCCGCGTCTGAGTGTCACCCGCGCTGGGTAGCCCTGCGCCGGCTCTCACCCCGGGAAGTGCGGACGGACGGCGCTCGCGATCTCCTCTGGGGTCTGGTCGATCACTGCCTCGCCGTGCAGCCGCTCGAAGTAGGTCGCGTCGCTGCGGTACATCGGGACCGCGCTCGAGCGGCTGATGACCCGGAGCAGCACGGAGTACCGGTCACTCGGACTCGGTCCGCCACCGGTGAGAGCCCAGTTGAAGGAGGTGAGATCGAGGGCGTGGTAGGCGCGGAGGACCGCGGACAGACCCGTCCCGAGGTCGCGGCAGTCGTCCTGCGAGAGGTCGACGAGATCGGGGCACCCCTCGACGACTCCCCACACCTCGTGGAAGCCGACCGGTGCCCACGGCGTGAGGAAGGCCACCCGTCCGACCCGGCCGATCCAGCGGTGGCCCTTCTCCTCGGTGTCGACGAGACGCTCCCAGTACGAGGTCCCGGACCACTGGCCGGACCTCGCGACAAGGTCCCGTTGCACGGATGTCCCGATGTCGTCGTGGGAGGACTGGGCGTGCGGGTGGATGACCGAGCTGCCGCTCGGGGGAAGGAAGTTCGCGTTGATCGAGTGCCACATGGGGCGGATCCCCGCCACGCCCCGGGTGTATGCGACGAGCGACTCCAGCAGATCCGTCACCAGGTCGGGGGTCAGGTCGGGCAGGTCGATGAAGTGTCGCTCGGTGTCATAGAGCGCGACGCTCGGGTACTGGGAGTACGGCACGACGTTGGGCACGACGACCGCCCGTCCGCGACGGATCCGGCCCTCGTCGCTGATCGCCGGGTCGATCGTCCCCGTCGCCGTCTCGACTGTCGGTGCGCAGAAGGGGCAGAAGGGTGGGTCCGCGGTGAGCTCGCTCAGGTCGGGTCGGGGCGCGGGCGGCAGCCGCGACTCCGTCATCAACCGCGAGCTGCGGCCGGTGAGGGGATCGATCCGGATGACGAGTGGGACGTCGACGGTCGTCGTGGCCTCCCCGAGGCGCGGGAGCCGCGCGGTGATCTGATGCTCCACCAGGTCCAGGGCAGTCATGGCCCCAACCTACCGAGGGCCCGTCACTGCCCTCGGAGGCCCGTCCGTGCGCGACAAACGGTGCACGATCACCCGCGATGGAGCCGCAGTGTGCGGTGCCAGGCTGTCCAGGTCCGCGGGGTACGGTTGAATCCCGCCTCCACCAGGGCGATCCACGACCCACAGCACAGATTGACCGAGTCCGCATGATCCGCACCGCGCTCCGACCGAAGTGGCTGGCGGCTCTCCTCCTCGCGGTGGCCTTCGCCGTGACGTGCGGCTTCCTCGGCAACTGGCAGCTCGAGGAGTCGCGGGCCAAGGGCCGCGCCGAGGCGATCGAGCGCGCGGCGGCGATGCCGGTCGCGCCTCTCACCGAGGTGCTCGAGCCCCAGACCTCGTTCCCACCTGGTGCGTCCACCCGTCCGGTGACGGCCGAGGGGGAGTACGTCCCCGAGCACCAGGTCCTCATCGCGGACCGCCGCCTCGACGAGGTGCACGGCTACTGGGTCGTCGTGCCGCTCGTCGTGGAGGAGACAGGGGCTTCGCTGCCGGTGCTCCGCGGCTTCGTCGAGAACCTCGAGGACGCCCCTCCCGCTCCGACCGGCGAGATCTCCATCGCCGGTGGCCTGGCCCCGGGGGAGTCGCCGAAGAGCGAGGCGGGTCTGCCTCCCGGGGTGCTGCGCGCCATCGACCTCAGCATCCTCATCAACCGGTGGGACACCACCGTCTACAACGCCTTCGTCTTCGTCACGGACGAGACCCGAGGCGGTGTGCCCGTCGCGCTCGACGGCCTCCAGAGGGTCCCCCCGCCGACCGGCGAGTCCACCGAGCTCAACCTCAAGAACGCCATGTATGCGGTGCAGTGGTGGATCTTCGCGGCGTTCGGCTTCTTCCTGTGGTGGCGGGCTGTCCGCCAGGCGCACCTCGAGGAGCTGCGGGCAGCCGACCCTGGAGCCGCAGGGGAGGAGGCCCAGGGCCAGGGCGGGCGCGGGGACGAGGCCTCCTGCGACGGACCCGGCCCCCTCGATGACCGTGACGCCGGTGCAGGCGATGCCATCCACGACAGGCTTGTCGACCACGAACCACTCCAGCAGAAGGAACAGGTGTGAGTACCAGAATCACCAACCCCGAGGCCGTCGCGAGAGCGCTGACCTTCTTCAAGTGGGCCGCCATCACGGCCGGTGTCGCGATGTTCATCCTCATCGCCGAGATGGTCCTGAAGTACGGCTTCGACAACGACGTCCTCGCGTGGTGGAGCCCGGTCCACGGCCTCATCTTCATGGTGCTCGTCGCGGCGACGACGAACCTCGGCTTCAAGGTCGGCTGGCCGCTCACGCGCATCGGTCTGATCCTCCTGGGCTCGTGTATCCCGTTCGTGGCGTTCATCATCGAGCAGCGGGTAGCCCGCGAGATCGAACCCCGCATCGCGGATAAGGTGATGACGGCCTGACGTCAGGCCCCCGAGCTCTCCGGAGGGAACCCTTGTGAGCGACGCCCCCATGACCGCGCGGCCCGTCCTCGTGGTGGACTTCGGCGCCCAGTACGCCCAGCTCATCGCCCGGCGCGTGCGTGAGGCGAGCTGCTTCTCCGAGGTCGTCCCGCATACGATGCCCGTCGCCGAGCTGCTCGCGAAGGAGCCGGCGGCGATCATCCTCTCGGGCGGGCCGTCGTCGGTGTACGAGCCCGGCGCGCCCGGGCTCGACCCGGCCATCCTCGAGGCCGGCGTCCCGGTGTTCGGCATGTGCTACGGCTTCCAGGCCATGGCCCAGGCGCTCGGCGGGACGGTCGAGCGGACCGGCCTGAGTGAGTACGGCTCCACGCCCGCGACGATCATCGCGCGCGACTCGACCCTCTTCAACGGCCAGCCCGCCGAGCAGTCGGTGTGGATGAGCCATGGGGACTCGGTCACGGCTGCGCCGCAAGGTATGCGCGTGACCGCCTCCACCGGTGGTGCACCCGTGGCGGCGTTCGAGGACGACGAGCGTCGGCTGTACGGCGTGCAGTGGCACCCCGAGGTGCTCCACTCGACGTTCGGTCAGCGGGTGCTGGAGAACTTCCTCCTGCGCGGCGCAGGCCTGGCGGGGGACTGGACGCCGGAGAACGTCGTGGACGAGCTCGTCGCCGAGGTACGCGAGCAGGTCGGCGAGGCGCGCGTGATCTGTGCGCTCTCGGGCGGCGTGGACTCCTCGGTGGCAGCAGCGCTCGTCCACAAGGCGGTCGACGACCAGCTCACCTGCGTCTTCGTCGATCATGGGCTACTGCGCGCGGGTGAGGCCGAGCAGGTCGAGGAGGACTTCGTCGCGGCGACCGGCGTCGACCTCGTCGTCGTCGATGCGCGCGAGCGCTTCCTCGCCGCCCTCGCCGGCGTGAGCGACCCCGAGGAGAAGCGCAAGATCATCGGCCGTGAGTTCATCCGCGTCTTCGAGCAGGCCGCGCGCGACATCGTCGGAGCGCACCTCGGTCCGGAGGACCACCCGGTGGAGTTCCTCGTCCAGGGGACGCTGTATCCGGACGTCGTCGAGTCCGGGGGCGGCTCCGGCACCGCGAACATCAAGAGCCACCACAACGTCGGCGGCCTCCCGGAGGACCTGCAGTTCAAGCTCGTCGAGCCGCTGCGCCTGCTGTTCAAGGACGAGGTGCGCGCGGTGGGTCGCGAGCTCGGGGTGCCGGAGGCCATCGTCCGGCGCCAGCCGTTCCCCGGTCCCGGTCTGGGCATCCGGATCGTCGGCGAGGTGACCGAGGGGCGACTCGAGATCCTGCGGGCAGCGGACCTCATCGTGCGGACCGAGCTCACCGCTGCCGGGCTGGACGACGAGATCTGGCAGTGCCCGGTCGTGCTGCTCGCCGACATCCGCTCGGTCGGGGTGCAGGGTGACGGACGCACCTATGGCCACCCGATCGTGCTACGTCCGGTGTCCTCCGAGGACGCCATGACGGCCGACTGGACCCGTGTCCCCTACGACGTGCTCGCGAAGATCTCGACCCGGATCACCAACGAGGTGCCCGAGGTCAACCGGGTGGTGCTGGACGTGACGTCCAAGCCCCCCGGGACGATCGAGTGGGAGTGAGCAGGCGCTCCGCTCAAGGCCTCGTGGGGAGGTTGGCTGTCGCCATAGCAACACCCACCTTCCCCACGAGAGCGCCGGGCAACAGCTACCTTCCCCGCGACAGGGTGGCGCGGCGGCTGTCACGTCCTACCCTGACTTCATGACGATCGAGCTGGGGCTGGACACCTTCGGAGACATCCCGACGCAGGACGGTCAGCGGCTCCACGCGGCGACCGTGATCAGGCAGGTGCTGGCCGAGGGGCAGCTCGCGGACCGGTTGGGTCTGGACTTCTTCGGGGTCGGTGAGCACCACCGGCCCGACTTCGCGATCTCGGCACCGGACACCGTGCTCGCCGGACTGGCGACGACGACGAAGCAGATCCGCCTCGGGACGTCGGTCACGGTGCTCAGCTCGGATGACCCGATCCGGGTGTTCCAGCGGTTCTCGACGGTCGATGCGCTGAGCAACGGGCGAGCCGAGATCACCGTCGGCAGAGGGTCGTTCATCGAGTCGTTCCCCTTGTTCGGGTACCGGCTGGAGGACTACGAGACCCTCTTCAACGAGAAGCTCGACCTGCTCGCGAAGGTCCTGACCGAGCAGCCGTTCTCCTGGTCCGGGACCATCCGCCCGTCGCTGCAGGCCGGGCCCATCATGCCTCCTACCGAGTCGGGCCACCTGCGCACCTGGGTCGGTGTCGGGGGCACGCCGGCATCGGTCGTACGGGCTGCCCGCTACGGCATGCCGATCGTCATCGCGATCATCGGTGGCTCGACCTCAGGGTTCGTGCCGCTGGCCGATCTCTTCCGTCGGGCCTGCACCGAGTACGGGCACCCCGGCCTTCCGGTGGGCGTCCACTCCCCGGGGCACGTGGCCGAGACCGACGAGCAGGCGACGGAGGAGTACCTCCCGCACTTCATCGACCAGATGCGCCGGATCGGAGCCGAACGGGGCTGGCCGCCGATCTCCGAGGAGGGGGCTCGTCAGCAGATCGGTCCGGACGGAGCGGTGTACTGCGGGTCCCCGGAGACGGTGGCGCAGAAGATCGCCAGGACCCTGCGGACCCTCGGCGCCTCCCGCTTCCAGCTCAAGTACACCAACGGCAGCCTGCCGCATGAGCAGCGGCTGAGCTCGATCAGGCTCTACGGCGAGGAGGTCGCGCCCCGCGTCCGGGAGCTGCTCGCCTCAGCCTGAAACCGCCGCCTCTGCGGGTGTGATCGGCTTGCGCGCGCGCTGCGCGGCGTTGCGTCGGACGTGGCTGCGGGCGTGCTCAAGGGCAGGTGGGAAGCTGTCGAAGAGGTGTCGGCGGTCGCGGAGGGCGTCGATGACCCCCACCGAGTGCATCAGGGGCAGGAACCGTGCAGGCACGCCCTTGATGAGCACGGTGACGCCCTGCCGCTCCAGCGCGGTGACGATCTCGGCCAACGTGTTGGCACCGGTGGCGTCGAGAGTGCGGAGCTGTGAGAACGCCAGGATGACGACCTCGACGTCGTGATCCGCGCGCACCTCGCTGCGGACCCGCTCGGCGGCGCCGAAGAACATCGACCCCGTGAGCCGGTAGACCGCGATCCGGTCGTCCGCCGGGTCGTGCTCGCCCTCGATCGGCTCCCGCCGGATGCCGCTCGTGCGGGCCACAGCCCGCAGGGCGAAGAGGGCCGCGACAGCGATACCGAACTGGACCGCCTCGATGAGGTCGACGAGCACCGTGATGACCATGGTGAGCATGAGGACGACAGCGTCCGAGCGCGTGGAGCGCAGGATGGTGCGGATCTCGTGGAAGGGGATCATCCGCACGGCGGTGAGCATGAGCACCGCGGCAAGTGCTGCCATCGGGATGCGGGACACGGGCCCGGACGCCAGGTAGATGACCGCAAGCAGGACTAGCGAGTGGGTGATGACGGACAGCCGCGTGCGTCCGCCGGCGCGCACGTTGACTGCCGTCCGGGCGATGGCGCCCGTGGCCGGCACCCCGCCGAACGCACCGGACGCGATGCACGCGAGACCCTGGCCGACGAGCTCGCGGTCGGGGTTGTAGCGCGCGTCCCCGGAGAGGTCGACGGCGACGCGGGCGGACAGGAGGGACTCGATGGCCGACAGGGCCGCCACCGCGATGGCGGCTGTGAGGAGGGTCTGCACGAGCGCCGGGTCCAGCGACGGGATCGACGGCATCGGCAGGGAGGAGGGGATCTCGCCGATCCGGGTCAGGGGGAGGTCGAGGACCTCAGCGAGCACGGTCACCAGGGCGATCGCCAGCAGGGAGACAGGTATGCGGTCGTTCCACAGGGGCACGAGGAGCATGAGCCCGATGACGATGGCGACGACGGCCAGCGCCCAGCCGGCTCCGGCCCAGTCGGCGTGCTGGACCGAGTGGAAAGCGGCGATGAACGGCCGGGTGCCGAGCTCGTCGTCAGGTCCGAGCACGAGGGGGACCTGCTGGAGGAAGATGATGACCCCGATGCCGGCGGTGAAGCCCGCGATGACCGGCCAGGGCACCAGACCGATGAGCTGGCCGAGACCGAGCACCCCCGTGACGATGAGGATCAGCCCGGCGAGGATGCCGACGACCGCGAGGGCGCCGACCCCGTGCTCACCGACGATCGGGACGAGCACGACCGCCATTGCCCCGGTCGGCCCGGAGACCTGGACGTTGGAGCCACCGAAGACGGCCGCGACGAGTCCGGCGACGACGGCCGTCACCAGACCGGCGGCCGCTCCGGCGCCGGAGCTGATCCCGAACGCGAGCGCCA
>JAAYCP010000135.1 GCA_012729695.1 Actinomycetales bacterium
AGCCGGAGTGCAGCTCTCCTGCTCCGGGCGCTCCAGCAGGCGATGTCGATGACGTCGACCTTGGTTCGTTGAGCGGAGTCGGCATCCTTGCGGCCCGGTGGACGGGCGACGATGAGGCGGAAGGTGACGAGCTCGTCCTCGCTGGGGAGCTCGCGGACCTCCGGCGCGGCGCTCACGCGGCCCACGAGGGTCACCGAGTTGACAGTCTCTGAAGCGGTCGGGGCCTGCGAGTTCCGTTGTGCCATGACGGAACTCTTCCGGAGTCACTGGCTGAGGGCCGCCTGCAATCGGCGTGTGTGGACGACACTCCCGACCGAGGAGTCCGATGTGGACGTTCGGTCCCAGTGGTCGTCCGGATGCTTGCCAGACACGGCCCTCCCGCTCCATGCTTTGGCGATATGGCCGGAGGGGCATCGCTGTCGAGGTGGACCTCACTCCGTGACGCCCTTGCTAACCGCGACCTTCGCCGGCTCCTGTTCGCGGTGGCCTCGTGGACCGGTACCGAGGCGGCCTTCCTTCTGGCCGCGTCGATCCTCGCCCTGGACCTAGGTGGTCCCGCCGCGGTGGGCGTCGTCGGCGCACTGCGGGTGCTGCCCGCGGCAGTCGGCGCCAGCCTGATAAGTGGGGTCGCGGACCGGGTGTCGCGGGTCGCCATCGTCACGGGAGTCAACGCAGCCTTCGTCGGCGTCTCGCTCGCCATGGCGGTCACGATCTGGTCGAACGCTCCCCTCGCTGTCGTCTACCTCGTCGTGGGCGTCGGATCCGTCGTGTCCGCACTGCTCAAGCCGGGCATGCAGGCGATACTCCCCCAGCTCGTGCGCACACCGGCGCAGCTCCTCACTGCCCAGACCGGCTGGAGCATCGCCAACGGACTCGGTGCTGTCGCCGGGCCGGCCGCCGCCGCACTTCTGCTCTCGTTGTTCGGGATCGACGCGGTGTTCATCGCGCTGGCCGGGGCCCACGCCCTCACCGCACTCGTCGCCCGAGCGATCCACACCGAGTTCCAGCCTCCACGGATCGTTCTTGCCGAACGAACGGACAGGTGGCTGGCGCCGTTGCACGGCGTCGCACTGTTCGCCCGCCCAGGGGCCCGTACAGCATTCACGCTCCTGATGCTCGGCCGGCTGCTCAGCGGATTCCTCTCCGTCGCGATCATCCTGCAAGCGACGGAGCTCCTGGGAAGCGGAGAGGCCGCTCAGGTGCTGGCAGGCACGCTCATGACCGCGTTCGGCATCGGCGGGTTCATCGGATCGACGTTGGCTTTCGGCGCTCTGGCCCATCACGGGAGCTGGTGGTTCGGGGTCGGCACCATCGCATACGGACTCGGTGTCGCCGTCATCGGTCTGGTCGACGGAGCGACCTGGTCGGCGGTCCTGCTCGCTGCCGCCGGTGCGGGCAATGCGATGTGGTGGACGTTCGGCGCCGACCTGGTCAGCCGCCTGCTCCCCGATCACGTCGCCGGTCGAGGCTGGGGAGCGGTCCATGGGATCGGCGCCGGCGCATACGCCCTCGGTGCGATGCTCGCCCCACCCCTCGCCGGTCAGCTCGGCCTGGACCGCGCGCTCCTCGTCGTGGGTCTCGTCCCCGTCGTCGTCCCTCTGTTGACCTGGCAGGGGCTCGGTGTGCTCACCGACCTGACCACCCCTGCGGCCGTTGACCTGGAACTGCTGGACGCCGTGCCGGTCCTGTCCGCCCTGCCGGGCGTGACGGTGGCCCGCATCGCGTGTGCCGTCGAGCCCAGGGTCCTGGCCGCTGGGACGACGGTCGTCAGAGAAGGCGAGCCTGGTGATGAGTTCTTCGTGGTGCGCTCCGGCGACCTGATCGTCTATCAGGGTGAGCAGGAGGTGCGACGGCTCGGACCCGGCGACTCGTTCGGCGAGATCGCCCTGCTGCGAAGCGTCCCGCGTACGGCCACCGTTGTGGCGGTCACCGACGTCGAGCTGGTCTGTGTCGGACACGAGCTCTTCGTCGCCTCCGTCACCGGCCATCGCTCCAGTGACGCCGGCGCCTCGGCACGGGTGAGCGCCCTCCTCGACGAGGACCGGCGCCGCTCTCAACCTGATCCCTACTGACCCGATCGGGCCTCCGGGGCGTTGGTACTAGTCCTTTCCTGAGCATGAC
>JAAYCP010000136.1 GCA_012729695.1 Actinomycetales bacterium
CCTGCCCACCCTGCACCCGCCCGGCGCTTTCCCGATGACTGCCACACCGGCCACCTCCTCCCACCCCCACACCGCTGGCGGCCCAGCGGGTGAGGACCCGACTCTTCGCGACCGGGTGAGCGACGACCCCGCCACCGATCGGGAGCACACCGAGCCAGGCTCCCCAGACACTGAGACCGCCGAGCCGGCCGGCACGAACGCCGAGAGCACCGACCCCGAGTCCCAGTCCGACCTCGCGTCCGACGCCCAGAGGGACATCGACGCCACCCCCCTTGCCGACGATGTCGTGGCCGTCGTGGCCACGAGCCGCCCCGATCAGCTCACGGGGGTCCTCGACGCCATCGCAGCCGGAGAGCTCATCCCCGGGCATCTCGTCATCATCGCCGCCGAGCAGGCCCCGGACCTCGGCCCGTCGCTCGCGGCCCATCGCCTCCCGAGGCTGCTGACCTCCACCCGGGTCAAGCGGATCAAGGGCGAGCTCTCGCCCCAGCTGACGACGAGCGCCGCGTTGAGCCATGTGCCCGATGACAGCTCGCTGCGCTACCTCTGGCCCCTCACCGAGGACTCCCGCCCCGCTCCGGCCGCGCTGGCCCGACTGCACCGCGCTGCCCTCGACTCCCGCAGCGCCGCGGTCATTGCGCCCAAGGTCCGCACGACCGCGCGCCCGCCCGAGCTGCTCTCCGTGGGCTACCCGATCACCCGGGCCGGACGGTGGGTCCAGCAGCCGCGGGTGGGTGAGGCCGACCAAGGCCAGTACGACGACCGCTCCGACGTCCTCGCCACGTCGAGCGTCGGTGCGCTCATCGACATCGACGCACTCAAGCAGGTCAACGGCTGGGCGCCGAAGCTGCGTGGCTCGGCCGACGCCGTCGCCGCAGACATCGACCTCGGCTGGCGCCTGCACCGCCACGGCCGACGGGTCCTCATCGAGCCACGGGCCGTCGTCGAGATCGAGACCCGCCACGCGAGCGAGGACGCGGATCTGCCCACCGCCGCCAGCCCGATCCGGCTCACCGCCGGTGCCCGGCGCTCGCTGCGCGCAATCGCCCTTGGCGCGATGCCGCTCGCCGGCTGGATCATCCGGATCCCCGCGGTGCTCATCACGGCGCTCGCGACCGCCTTCCTCATGGTCCTCGCCAAGCGCCCTGGGGCCGCCGCACGCGAGCTCGTCGACGGCCTGGCCGTGCTCCGGCTGGGCCGCGCCTGGTCGGCGCACCGTCGCTTCGCTCCCGCGAAGGCCGTGTCGCGTCGCGCCCTCAGGCAGCTCTTCGTCACCCGGGACCAGGCCCGCCACGCCACCTACGACGAGATCATTCCCGAGCGCCGCCACCGTGAGGCCCTCTCGCAGCAGGACCTGGAGCTGCGCGGCCAGCGCCCACAGGCGGTCGCGCACCCAGCGTTCCTCGCGGTCCTCGTCGGGCTGGCACTCGTCCTCGTCCAGGGCCGCGACCTCGGCGGATCCCTCACCGGCCGGCTCGGCTGGGGGGTCACCGGCGGTGAGGTGGTCGGGTCCACTGCGACTGGCGAGAGCCTCTGGCGCACCGCCGTCGACGCCTGGGGCGGCCCTGGTCTCGGCGCCGAGCCGGCCTGGTCCCCGGCACTCGCAGTCCTCGCGGTCGCCACCAAGATCGCGGAGAACCTCCCGTTCCTCGATGCCCCCTCCGCGCCGGCGGCGACGACGGTGGCCGCACTCCTGTTCGTGGCACTCCCGCTCTCCGCGCTGACCATGTATGCCGCACTCACCTTGATCACTCCCCGCCGCTCGGTCAGGGGGCTGGGCGGGATCGCCTGGGCCGCAACGGGACTGGCGAGTGACACCATCGCCGAAGGGCGCCTCGGCGGCGCGGTCGTCCTGGTGCTGCTGCCGCTCGGTGCCGCCGCTCTGGCGCGAGCACTCAGCGCGCGGGGTCGCTCGTTCGACGCGGCACAGACGGGACTGGTCTTCGCCCTCATCGGGGCGTTCGCGCCCGCCGTCGCCGCCCTGAGCCTCGTCCTCGGAGTCCTCCTCGGGCTCGTCCCGCGCTGGTCCTTGCGCCGTGCCCTCGGTGCCGCGATCGTCCCTGTCGTCGTTCTCGCCCCCTTCGTCCGCGAGCTGTGGGAGTCACCGCAGGCTGCCTTCGGCGGCGTCGGGCTCTTCGCCTGGGGGACCGAGGTGCCGCCGGTCTGGCGGCTTGCGCTGCTCGACGTCTCGAGCCGGGACACCGAGGGCCTGGCGCCGGTCATCGCCGACGCGCTCCCGTTCGTGGCAGCCCCACTCGTCGCGCTCGCCCTGCTCGGTCTGCTCCGCGGACGCCGCCGACTTCTCAGCCTCGCCGCGATCCTTGTCGGCGCCCTCGCCCTGGCCGCTGCTGCGGTGGCCAGCCGCATCGACGTCGACACCGTGCCCCTCGGCACCGCAGGAGCCGGAGAAGCCGTCCGCCCCTGGGCCGGTGGACTCCTCGCGATCTATGCCCTCGTCGTCATCGGTCTCGCGGTCCGAGGCCTCGACCTCCTCGCCCGACTCGGCCTGCGCCGCCGTGCCTACCGCGTCCTCGTGCCGCTCGCGGGCCTCGTCGCCGTCGGCGGACTCGTCGCCGCGACCGCGTGGAGCGGCTTCGGCTCGACGCTCTCCACCTTCAAGGACCCCCGCTCCGCCGTTGCCGTCGACCACGCCGACGGGCCGCTCGCCGGACGCACCCTCCTCGTCCAGCGCCTCACGCAGGACGAAGGCGTGGAGGCGGCCACCGCATACCGTCTGCTCGCTGCCGAGGGCGGCCTGCCGGTGCGCACCCTCCCGGTCCCGGTCGAGACCAGCGAGGAGCTCGACGCGTTCGTCTCCCGGCTCGACGTCGCTGCGCTGAGCGGCGGGGGAGAGGACCTGCCCGGTGGCGCGGCAGCGGTGCTGGCCCGTCACGCGGTCGGTTTCATCGCGATCACGGACGACCTGCCGGCCGAGTCTGCTCGGTCCCTCGACTCCACGGAGGGACTGCGACGCCTGCCGGACCGCGACGACCTGCGGTGGTGGCGGGTCGACTCGACGACGAGCGAGAACCCGTCTCCCGCAAGGGTCATCCTGCGCGAGGACAACGGCGACGGCGTCGCGGTCCCGAGCTGGCACCACGCCCAGACGACCGCGAAGCTCCGCTCCGGCGGGACGCTCGAGATCGCGGAGACGCGGGCCTGGGCGCGGGTCGCCAGCGTCACCCTGGACGGCGAGGA
>JAAYCP010000137.1 GCA_012729695.1 Actinomycetales bacterium
GGTGTTGCCCGCTCGGAGCGTCTCGTGGACCACCACGAGCGCCTCGGCGAGGTTGAGGTCGTCGTCCATCGCCACGGAGAACGCTTCCGGCAACGGGTGACTCGCCACGGGGCCGCCGTCGTCGGACAAGGCCTTGGAGGCGCGTGCCACGAAGCCCGAGATACGCTCCCAGGTCGCGAGCGCGTCGCGCTCGGTGTCCGCGGACCACTCGATCATCGAGCGGTAGTGCACCAGGACGAGGCCGAGGCGCAGGGCCGCGCCGGGCAACCGTTCGAGGAGCTCGGAGACGAGCAAGGAGTTGCCGAGCGACTTGCTCATCTTCTCCCCGCCCTGCGTGACCCACGCGGAGTGCAGCCAGTAGCGCGCGAAGCCGTCGCCCGCGGCGCGCGACTGGGCCTGCTCGTTCTCGTGGTGGGGGAAGCGCAGGTCGACGCCCCCACCGTGGATGTCGAAGGTGTCGCCGAGGTACTTGCGCGCCATCGCGGAGCACTCCAGGTGCCAGCCCGGACGGCCGCGCCCGAAGGGGGTGGGCCAGGAGGCGGTCACCGGCTCGCCGGGCTTGTAGCCCTTCCACAGGGCGAAGTCCCGTGGGTCGCGCTTGCCCCGGGGGTCGGCGTCCTCCGCGTCGGCCATGTCCTCGAGGCGCTGCCGCGTCAGCGAACCGTACTCCGGCCACGAGCGCACGTCGAAGTACACGTCCCCGCTGTCGTCCTCGGCCGGGTAGGCGTGCCCCTTCTCGACGATCGTCTCCATGAGCTCGACCATCTCGGGGATGTGGCCGGTCGCCCGTGGCTCGTACGTCGGCGGAAGGACGTTGAGCAGGCGCAGTGCCTCGCTCGTATCCCGCTCGTTGCGGTAGCTGAGGGCGTACCACTCCTCACCGGACTCGGCCGCCTTCGCCAGGATCTTGTCGTCGATGTCGGTGACGTTGCGGATGAGGCTGACCTGGTAGCCGTGCCCACGCTCGAGCCAGCGTCGGATCACGTCGAAGGCGACAGCGAAACGGACGTGCCCGATATGAGGTGACCCCTGGGTGGTGAGGCCGCAGATGTACATGCCGACCTTCCCCGGGGTGATCGGGGTGAACTCGCGAAGCTCGCGGGCAGCGGTGTCGTAGAGGTGCAGACTCACCCGGTCAAGCCTACCGGCGCCCTCGGGTGTCGCTGACGTGGACGGCCGGTCAGTGACCGCGGTCGATCCACTCCTGGCGGTGTGGCTTCTCGGCCCCGATCGTCGTGGGGTCGCCGTGACCGGTGAGGACGATCGTCTCCTCGGGCAGGGTGAGGAGACGGTCGGTGATCGAGGCGATGATCGTCGGGAAGGAGCTGTAGGACCGGCCGGTCGCGCCGGGCCCTCCGTTGAAGAGGGTGTCTCCCGAGAACAGGACACCGAGCGAGGGTGCGTAGAAGCAGCACGCTCCGGGCGAGTGGCCAGGGGTGTGCAGCACGTCGAGACTCACGTCGCCGACCATGATGCGGTCCCCGTCGGCGAGGTCGTGATCGGGCTCGCCCTCGATGACCTCATTCCACAGCATGCGGTCGTCGGGGTGGATCTGCGCTTCTGCGCCGGTGAGGTCCTGGAGCGCCTCGACGGCGTTGATGTGGTCGTTGTGACCGTGGGTGCACAGGATCGAGGCGACGACGCGGTCACCGACTGCGGCCTTGATCGCCTCCGCGTCGTGGGCCGCGTCGATGACGACGCACTCGTGGTCGTCGCCGACGACCCAGACGTTGTTGTCGACCTCCCAGGAGCCCCCGTCGAGCTCGAAGACCCCGGACGTGATGACCCGGTCGATGCGGACCCCGCCGGGCGAGGTCGGCAGCTGCAGCTCAGTCATGGCTGAATCCCTCTCAGTCGTCCAGGACGACGACTGAACGGAGCACGTCGCCGTGGTGCATCTTCTCGAAGGCGGCCTCCACGTCGCCGATCCCGATCGTCTCCGTGACGAAGGCATCGAGGTCGAAGCGTCCCTGGCGGTAGAGGTCGACGAGCATCGGGAAGTCACGGCTCGGCAGGCAGTCGCCGTACCAGCTCGACTTCAGCGCCCCGCCTCGGCCGAAGATCTCGATCATCGGCAGCGTCACCTGCATGTCCGGCGTCGGAACCCCGACGAGGACGACGGTGCCGGCGAGGTCGCGGGCATAGAAGGCCTGCTCGTAGGTCTCCGGGCGGCCGACCGCCTCGACGACGACATCGGCTCCGAAGCCACCGGTGAGCTCGCGAATGCGCTCCACGGCGTCCTCGGTCGAGCTGTTGACGGTGTGCGTCGCGCCGAATGCCTTCGCCCGCTCCAGCTTCCGGTCGTCGACATCGACGGCGATGATCGTCGTCGCCCCCGTAACCTTCGCGCCGTGGATCGCCGCGTTGCCGACACCTCCGCAGCCGATGACGGCGATGCTGTCACCGAGGCCCACGCCACCGGTGTTCACGGCTGCGCCGAAGCCGGCCATCACGCCACATCCGAGCAGACCGACGGCTGCGGGCCGCGCGTCCGCATCGACCTTGGTGCACTGTCCGGCCGCGACGAGGGCCTTCTCGGCGAAGGCGCCGATCCCGAGAGCAGGCGAGAGCTCGGTGCCGTCGGTGAGCGTCATCTTCTGGGTGGCGTTGTGGGTCGCGAAGCAGTACCACGGCTTGCCCTTGCGGCACGCGCGACAGTTGCCGCACACGGCCCGCCAGTTGAGGATGACGAAGTCGCCGGGCTCCACCTCGGTGACGCCCTCACCGACCGACTCCACGACGCCTGCTGCCTCGTGGCCGAGGAGGAACGGGAAGTCGTCGTTGATGCCGCCCTCCCGGTAGTGCAGGTCCGTGTGGCAGACCCCGCACGCCTGGATCTTGACGACCGCCTCCCCGGGTCCCGGGTCAGGGATGACGATGTCGGTCAGCTCGACCGGTTCACCCTTGGCTCGCGCGATGACACCCTTGACGGTCTGCGGCATGACTCACTGCTCCTTTGCGTTGCGTCTGCTCATCGGCTGCAGCTGCGCGTCCCGTGCAGCTGCTCGTTGGTCTGCATCTCTGATCACTTGCCGGACCTGCTCCTGAGGTGCGCGACGCATCAGCGGTATGCGCCCCTCGCCCGAGCAGACCGGGCATGAGCCACCAGGCTAGTCGGCCGCGTCCAGGGTCCGCTCCAAGAGGTCCAGGGTCGGCTCGGCGAGTGCCGGCTCGGGCACCTCGACGTCGACCTCGGGCTCGTCGCAGCAGACGCGGTACCAGAATCGGTCGGCTCCAGCAGCAGGCTCGGCGCGTGCCGCGGCCCGCAGCTCCGGTCCGGTGAGCAACCGCTTCCAGGCCCGGGCGTCCTCGTCATCGAGCTCGTCCAGCCGCACCCGGTTCTCCTTGACGATGCCCGCCAACCCACCAGTGCGCTGCACGAGCACCTCGGCCTCGGACAGGTCACCCTCGGGCACCTGCCCGTCAGGCCGCTGATCGTCGGACTCGCCGCCTGGCTGACCGCCCTCGCCGTCCCCCGCATCGGGCTGCTGCTGCATGACTCCCACCGCTGCCCAGGCATGCAGCACCGCCCGGTGCTCGGGTGAGCCGGACCCGAAGCGCCGCTCCGCCGCAGCTGCGGTCAGGGCCGCGAAGGTCGCGAAGTCGCAGTCGGCAGCGATGTCGGCGGTGATCGTGTCGAACCAGATCTGCCCGGCCCGCTCCCACGCATACCCTCCGAGCTCGAGGGCGGCGAGGACGAAGGCGCGGCTCGGGATGCCTGAGTTGATGTGGACGCCGCCGTAGTCAGCGGTGGTGACGACGAAGTCGTCCATGTGCGCGGGCTGGGGGTCGCGACCCAGCCGCGGGTCGTCGTATGCGGTGCCCGGCTCGATCATCGAGCGCAGCGCCTTCCCCTGCACCCCTGGGAGCAGCAGATCCGCCCCGATGAGCCAGTCGGCCTCCGCCGCGGTCTGCCCGCGCGAGTGCTGGACGACGAGGACGCCGAACACATCGGAGATGTGCTCGTTGAGGGCTCCGGGCTGGCCGCGGTAGGCCAGGCCCGAGGTGTACTGCGTGACGCCGTGGGCCAGCTCATGGGCGATGACGTCGAGGCTGGCGGTGAAGCGCCCGAAGATCACGCCGTCGCCGTCCCCGAAGACCATCTGGTCCCCGTCCCAGAAGGCGTTGTCGTAGCGCTGTCCGTAGTGCACGGTCGCGAGGAGGGGCAGGCCGCGTGCGTCGAGGCTGTCCCGGCCGTACACCTCGAGGAAGAGCCCATGGGTCAGCCCCAGTCCGTCATACGCCTCGTCGGTGGCCGGATCGCCCGTCGGCGCCTGCCCCTCAGAGCGCACGGACACGCCTGGCAACCGGGTGCGGCCCTGGGCGTCGAAAACCGTCCGGCGTGCCGTCCTCTCCTGCTCCGCTTCCGCCGGTCGGCGCTCCA
>JAAYCP010000138.1 GCA_012729695.1 Actinomycetales bacterium
AACAGCACTGTCGTACTGTCATTCATGCTCGTGGCCTCGTACTGCTGGGGGTGGTTAGAGACCAACAGCATGACCGGGGCCACGAGCCCACCTCAGATCAGGATGCCCCGCTCAAAGTCGAAGAGCCTGCAAACCACGCAGGTCCTCGATGATCGCGCTGGGGCGCTGACGAGGCGGAGCGTCTGCGGCACCCTCCCGCGAGTGCACGCCGGTCAGCACCAGGATCGACGGTGCCCCAGCGGCATTCGCCCCCTCGATGTCGGTGTCGAGACGGTCGCCGAGCCCGACGGTCGACTCGACCGGCACCCCGAGACGCTGCGCGGCGACGAGGTACAGGTCCGGGTGCGGCTTGCCGCAGACCCGGTCCGGTGGCCGTCCGACGGCCGCCTGGACAGCTGCGACCAGGGCGCCGTTGCCCGGCGCGATACCGCGGTCACTGGGAATGGTGAGGTCGGTGTTGGTCGCAACCCACCACGCCCCATCCCGGATCGCGTATGCGGCCTCGGCCAGATCGGACATCGAGACATGCGGGCCGTAGCCCTGCATCACTGCGTGCACCCCGTCAGCACTACGGGTCGGTTCCAGGCCCGCTTCCGCAAGCGCGAGGCCGACTCCCTCGCCCCCCACGGCAAGGACTCTCGCGCCTGGAAGCTTCGCCGCGATGGCGGCCGCGCCGGCCTGCGCGCTTGTGAGGACCTGATCCTCGTCGACGTCCAGTCCGAGCTCGCGAAGGTGAGCAGCCACGACCGCTGGAGGTCGTGCCGCATTGTTCGTGGCGTAGATGATCGGCACAGTCACCGCTCGGAGAGCCTCGACCGCATGGGGAACTGCAGTAGGTCCTCGGTAGACGACGCCATCGAGGTCACAGACGAGACCGGCGACCTGGTCCACCTCGGGCAAGGGGACTGGCCCGGAACTCAATCCTCACCCCAGTCGACAACCACACCATCGAGCTCGGCCAACCGTTCTCCGGCATCGGTGACGAGGTCGAGATCGGCCTCGAGCGCCTTGGAGAACAAGTCGCGCGCCTCCTCGCCCTGGCCCTTGGCGAGTGCCACCTCCGCGCGGGCGTAGAAGAGGCGTGCAGCCCAGCTCTGCTGCCGCGCGAGTCGCGCCTCAGGAATCTGGAGGGCGACCTCGGCCGCGTCGAGCTGTCCGAGATCGCGGCGGATCCCAGATGTCACGATCGCCAGCTCGACACGGTCCTCGATGTCGAGGGAACCGACCTCGGGCGACTGTGCCAGATCCAGCGCTCTGTCGACCCGGCCCAGACCGCGTTCGCAATCCACCATGAGAGGCAGCAGGTGGTGCGAGCCGCTCAGTCGCTTCACGGTCCGGAACTCACTGAGGGCCCGGGCATAGTCGCCCATGCGGTACGCCACCAGCCCGAGCGCCTCCCGCGCTGCGGGCACCCGCCCCGCTCGGCGGGCCGCGACCTCCGCATGAGCCAGTGCACCCTCGAGGTCATCGGCCGCCATCAGTGCTGCGACCATGACAAGGTGCTTGGCCACGCCCTCCGCATTCTCCTTGCTCAGCGTGCGCAGCTGCTGGTGAACGCCCCGGTCGAGCTCCTTGCCGGTCACCTCGTCCGGGATGGCAGGGTCGGGAAGCCGGGGCTTCTTTGGCGCAAGCCGTTGGCCACCACGACGCTCACTGTTGTCGAACTGTCCGGGCTCGCGCTCGCGACGACCACCGGGTGCCTCGCCCCGAGAGTAGGGCCGACCCTGGCGATCCGGCCGTTCGCCACGACCGCCATCGCCACGACTGCCAGAACCACGACTGCCGGAACCACGACTGGAATCACCACGACCGCCTACGGCGCGCCCACCGCCAGAACGGCCACCGCCGCTCCGTCCAGCACCGGCACGATCTCCACCGGCACGATCTCCACCCGGGCGTCCTGCGCCGGGGCGGCCGCGACCACCCCCGGAACCTCGAGAGTCCCGGCCACGAGTCGGCTCGGAGTCACTCACGTACGTTCACCATGTCCTTCATCGTCACGAACCCTACTAGCGCCACAGCCCGCAGCACACCTCGCAGCACCCCGCATCGGGGCCGCCATGAGGTCACCCCACGGGAAAGGCAGATGCCCTCTGATCCACTGCGTCCGACACACGCGTAGGGGCTGCCCACCAGGCAACACTCAATAGCCGGCACAACCATCAACGACAAAAGGCCCATCCGAAGATGGGCCTTTTGCGAAAGTATGTCCGGCTGCGTCCTACTCTCCCACACCGTCACCAGTGCAGTACCATCGGCGCTGAAGGGCTTAGCTTCCGGGTTCGGAATGGAGCCGGGCGTTTCCCCTTCGCTATGACAGCCGAAACTCTATGGAGATATCAATCGTTCCCGACCGTATCTCGGGAACTGCACAGTGGACGCGAACATCAGGACAATCAAAGATTGTGTGTATCAAGTTATCGGCTTATTAGTACCAGTCAGCTACATGCATTACTGCACTTCCACATCTGGCCTATCAACCCGGTAGTCTAGCCGGGAGCCTCTCGGGCCGAAGCCCATGGAAACCTCATCTTGAAGCGTGCTTCCCGCTTAGATGCTTTCAGCGGTTATCACTTCCGAACGTAGCTAATCAGCGGTGCTCTTGGCAGAACAACTGACACACCAGAGGTTCGTCCATCCCGGTCCTCTCGTACTAGGGACAGCCCTTCTCAAGTTTCCTACGCGCACAGAGGATAGGGACCGAACTGTCTCACGACGTTCTAAACCCAGCTCGCGTACCGCTTTAATGGGCGAACAGCCCAACCCTTGGGAGCAACTCCACCCCCAGGATGCGACGAGCCGACATCGAGGTGCCAAACCATGCCGTCGATATGGACTCTTGGGCAAGATCAGCCTGTTATCCCCGGGGTACCTTTTATCCGTTGAGCGACGGCGCTTCCACAAGCCACCGCCGGGTCACTAGTTCCGACTTTCGTCCCTGTTCGACTTGTCAGTCTCACAGTCAAGCTCCCTTGTGTACTTACACTCGACACCTGATTGCCAACCAGGCTGAGGGAACCTTTGA
>JAAYCP010000139.1 GCA_012729695.1 Actinomycetales bacterium
CGCCTTGAGCGGGATGCGGTCGTAGGCGCCTTCGTCCTGGCCGGGCTTCTTGATGTCGTTGCCGATCCCACCCAGTGAGGGAAGGAACCGCTGCAGCACCGGCAGCAGCCGCAGCCGGGGGTCGTCGGCGCGGTAGGCGGGGTTGACGAGGATGAGACCGCTGATCCGGTCCGGGTGGTCCTCGGCGAGCTTGGTCACGAGGGTGCCGCCCATGGACAGGCCGGCCACGAAGACCTGCTCGCAACGGTCGGTGAGCTCGGCATAGCCTCGGGAGAGCTCGGCGTACCAGTCCTGCCACGTGGTGCGGTTCATGTCCTGCCACGTCGTGCCGTGCCCGGGGAGGAGGGGGAGCGAGACGGAGTGCCCTGCCGCGGCGAGGTCCTCGGCCCACGGGCGCAGACTCACCGGGCTGCCGGTGAAGCCGTGGCTGAGGAGGACGCCGATGCCGGAGTCGCCGTCGTGCTGGAAGGGAATCGCGCCTGGGATGCTCACCCCGGCATCATTCCACGGCCCGGCCGTCTTCCTTGTCACGCCTTGGTCAATGTCACGGTCCTGGGCAGTGTCACAGTCCCGTCAGTGTCACGGTCCTGTCAGTGTCACGGACTTGGTCAATGTGACGGTCCTGGTCACGGTCCTGGCCGATGTCACCGCCTTGCGTCGGGACACGGTCTCCTTCCTGGCCGAGCCAGCCCTCGCATACAGAGTCATCCGGGCCTGCGGCCCGCCGTCACGGCTCCGCGACGCCTCACCACAGAGCCACCGATCGGCCGGCCCGTTGGTGCTGGCGTAGCATTCGATCGTGCTCTATTGGTTCCTCAAGCGCTTCGCCCTCGGGCCGATTCTGCGCATCTTCTTCCGGCCGTGGGTCGAGGGGGCCGAGCACATCCCGGAGGAGGGGCCCGCGATCCTCGCGAGCAACCACCTCTCTTTCAGCGACTCGATCTTCCTGCCCCTGGTCCTCAAGCGCCGGGTGACCTTCCTGGCCAAGTCGGACTACTTCACCGGACGCGGCATCAAGGGCTGGCTCACGGCCACCTTCATGCGTGGAGTCGGCCAGCTGCCGGTCGACCGCTCCGGCGGCAAGGCCAGCAACGCGGCCCTCAAAGCGGGGATGAAGGTCCTGCGGCGCGGTGAGCTCCTCGGGATCTACCCGGAGGGCACGCGCAGCCCCGACGGACGACTGTTCCGCGGACGCACCGGTGTCGCCCGCCTCGCACTCGAGGCGAAGGTGCCTGTCCTGCCGGTCGTCATGGTGGGGACCGACGAGGCGCAGCCGACGGGACGCATCATCCCCAAGATCACCCGGGTGGGAGTGCGCATCGGTGCGCCGCTGGACTTCTCCCGCTATGAGGGGATGGAGGAGGACCGCTTCGTCCTGCGGTCGGTCACCGACGAGATCCTCTATGAGCTCATGCGTCTCTCGAGCCAGGAGTACGTCGACGAGTACGCCTCGACGATGAAGGACAAGCTCAAGAGCGAGAAGGCCCGACGGAGGGCCGGCCACACGAAGAAGGACCGGACCACGAAGGAAGAGGCCAAGAAGGCGGCGCCGGCCACAGGGACGGGCGAGCACACCCCGGGCGACCAGGCACAGGGGGACCGGTCCAGAGTCCGGGGGCTGGAGAGCCGCCCCGTCAGCGATCGGAGCGGGCCGACGAGGACCGACGCGGGGACGGGCGGGAACCCCGATGTGGACCGCGCTGCGAGCTGACCGCACGGGGGGAAGCGGCCGGCGCGACCCGATCGTCGCGGTTGCCTCGTGGGCCGGCCTGGATGTGTTCCGGCCGATTGCCGCTCTGTATGCGGCCCAGCTCGCCTGGCGGCGCCAGGACGAGATGCTGCGGCCGTGGTTGGCCGCTGTCGTCCTCGGCGCTCTGCTGCTGTGGAGCCTGGCGATGCTCGTGTACCGCAAGCGCACCGTGGCCACGACGCTCGCGGAGCTCGGGCTGGCGGCCGGGGCCATCGTCGCGTCACGGTTCGTCGACACGCCGGCCGCGATCGCCGAGGGGGTGTCCACCCTGCCGAGCATGTGGCCCGCCGGGAGCGTTGTCGGCGCTGCCATCCTCCTCGGCGTCCGCGGCGGACTCATCGGGGCCGTCGTCATCGGCGTGGCCGATCTGCTCCACGTCGGCTTCGCGCCCACCTCGGACACCCTGCACAACATCGTCCTGCTGCTCCTCCTCGGCGGGCTCTTCGGGCTCTCGGTCGACCTGGCGAGGGAGGGCCAGGAGCGTCTCGAGGCGGTGCTGGCCGAGCAGGAGCGGCTCCGGGAGCGCGAGCGGCTGTCGCGGGCTGTGCACGACGGCGTCCTGCAGACCCTGGCCTACATCCATCGGCGCGGCAGCGACATCGGCGGGGAGAGCGCCGAGCTCGCGGCGATGGCCGCGGAGCAGGAGCGATCCCTACGCGACCTCGTCTCCCGTTCGCACCAGAACGGCTTTGGAGGGGGCGACCAGGACCTGGCCGCGGGCCTGGCCCGGCTGGAGCGATCCGGGGACGGAGCGGGAGGCGGACCGGCCGTCACAGTCGTCACCCCCGCCGCACCGGTCGTCGTCCCGCGCCACGTCGGGGAGGAGATCGTCGCCGCGGTCCGGGCCGCTCTGGACAACGTCGTGGCACACGCCGGCGTGGACGCCAAGGCGTGGGTGCTGCTGGAGGGCTCGCGCGAGGGCGTGCGCGTCACCGTGCGCGACAACGGCAGGGGTCTGGAGCCGGGTCGACTCGAGGCCGCGGCCGCCGAGGGGCGGCTGGGGGCCTCGGCCTCGATCCGGGGTCGCATCGAGGAGCTCGGCGGGCGGGCGACGTGGACCGAACGGCCCGGCTCGGGGTGCACCGTCGTGCTCGATGTGCCCACGCAGGTGCGCCATGGCAGGGTGGAGCCCGTGACGAAGGCAGGCCAGTGACCGAGCAGACCGACCCCATCACCGTCCTCGTCGCCGACGACCACCCCCTGTGGCTGAGTGCCCTGGAGCGCGACCTCGTCGCCGCCGGGTTCCGCGTCGTCGCCACTGCCGCTGACGGTCCGGCGACCGTACGGAGGACGCGGGCGACGACACCGGACGTCCTCGTCCTCGACCTCAACCTGCCGGGGTTGCGAGGCGACGAGGTGTGCCAGGCCCTCACCGACCTGCCGACCCACATCCTCGTGCTGAGCGCCAGCGGGGAGCAGGCCGACGTCCTCGCTGCCATCAAGGCGGGAGCGAGCGGCTATCTCGTGAAGTCCGCCAGGCCGGAGGAGATCGTCGACGCGGTCCGCGCGACGGCGAGGGGCGAGGCCGTCTTCACCCCGGGTCTGGCCGGGCTGGTTCTCGGCGAGTTCACCCGGCTCGCCGACGAGGAGGCCGATCACGGGAGTGACCCCGGTGAGGAGGACGACGACCGCGCGAAGATCCCCGAGCTCACCGAGCGCGAGATCGAGGTGCTCCGGCTCGTCGCCACCGGGATGTCCTACAAGGAGATCGCCGCCGAGCTGTTCATCTCCCACCGCACCGTGCAGAACCACGTCCAGAACACCCTGGGCAAGCTGCACATGCACAACCGCGTCGAGCTGGTCCGCTTCGCCATCGCCCGCGGCCTCGAGACACCGGGGGAGGCCCCCTCGGATTCCGCGAGCCAGGACCCGATGCGCGGCTGAGCCCGTCCCGATCCGGCGCCTCGCGCATACCGTCATGCCGGGAGGACCCGACGGGTGGGGGACCCGGCACGATCAGGCGCCCTGCGCATACCGTCATGCGGGGCACGGCCGACGCGCTGCTGACCGATGCGGCGGCCCCTGCATACCGCCATGCGGGCCTCGGGGCCGGATTTTGCCGGGCGAACTATCCTGGCTGGGTGAGCACCACCCCGACCGTGTCCTCGTTGACGGCCTCGGCCGTCACTTCCGACCTCCCGGCTGCCCAGCAGCCGGAGTGGCCCGACCCCGCTGCGCTCGAGCAGGCGGTGGCGACGCTCGCGACCTATCCGCCCCTCGTCTTCGCCGGTGAGTGCGACGTCCTGAAGACCCGGATGGCCGCCGCAGCGCGCGGCGAGGCGTTCGTGCTCCAGGGCGGTGACTGCGCCGAGACCTTCGCCTCGGCGACGGCCGACAACATCCGCGACCGGATCAAGACGATCCTGCAGATGGCCGCCGTCCTCACCTACGGCGCCTCCGTTCCGGTGGTCAAGGTCGGCCGGCTCGCCGGTCAGTACGCCAAGCCGCGCTCGAGCTCGTCCGAGACCCGTGAGGGCGTGACCCTGCCCGCCTACCGCGGCGACATGGTCAACGACTACGAGTTCACCCCGGAGGCCCGTGAGCCCGACCCGCAGCGGCTCGTCCGGGCGTACCACGCGAGCAGCGCCACCCTGAACCTCGTGCGTGCCTTCACCCAGGGCGGTTTCGCCGACCTGCGGCACGTCCACGACTGGAACCGTGGCTTCGTCGCCAACGCGGCGAACGCGCGCTACGAGCGGCTCGCGAGGGACATCGACAAGGCGATGCGCTTCATGGCCGCCTGTGGCGCCGAGTTCGAGGCGATGAAGACGACCGAGTTCTTCGCCGCGCACGAGGCGCTCGTCCTCGATTACGAGCGTCCCCTGAGCCGCATCGACAGCCGTACCGGCGAGCTGTACGACACCTCCGGCCACTTCATCTGGGTCGGTGAGCGCACCCGCCAGCTCGACGGGGCCCACCTGGACTTCGTCTCCCGGGTGCGCAACCCGATCGGCGTCAAGCTCTCCGAGAAGGCCGAGATCGACGAGGTGCTGCGGATCATCGAGATGCTCGACCCGCAGCGCGAGCCGGGCCGGCTCACCTTCATCACCCGCATGGGCGCGGGCAAGGTCCGCGACGCCCTCCCGCCGCTCGTGGAGCAGGTGACGGCGTCCGGCGCCCAGGTGACCTGGATCTGCGACCCCATGCACGGCAACACCTTCTCCTCGGCCTCGGGCTTCAAGACCCGCGACTTCGAGGACGTCGTCGATGAGGTGCGCGGCTTCTTCGAGGTGCACTCCGCCCTGGGCACCGTCCCGGGCGGGCTGCACGTCGAGCTCACCGGCAACGACGTGACCGAGTGCATCGGGGGGTCCGAGAAGATCCTCGACGCCGACCTCAACAAGCGCTACGAGTCGGTGTGCGACCCACGGCTGAACCACCAGCAGAGCCTGGAGCTGGCGTTCCTCGTCGCCGAGATGCTGAGCAACCCCCCGACTACGTGAGCGAGTTCCGGGCCGACCTGCTCTCGGACACCCTCACCACCCCGAGTGAGGGCATGCGAGCGGCCATGGCGGCCGCCCGGGTGGGTGACGATGTCTTCGGCGAGGATCCCACCGTGCTCGAGCTCCAGGAGCGCGTCGCGGGACTGCTCGGGCACGAGGCCGGCCTCTTCACGCCGACGGGCAGTCTCGCCAACCAGCTCGGCCTGCGTCTGCACGTGTCGCCGGGGCAGGAGCTGCTCGCCGACAGCGGCGCGCACGTCGTGCGCGCCGAGCTGGGAGCCGCCGCGACCTTCTCCGGGATCACCTCCCGGACCTGGCGCAGCGAGCGGGGTCGACTCGACGTCGCGGCTGCGCTGGAGCTCGTCACAGTCGGGGTCGGCCCCTACCAGGTCGAGACGGCACTCATCGTCGTCGAGAACACCCACAACTTCGGCGGCGGGACCATCGTGCCGCTCGAGACCATTCGTGAGCTGCGTTCGGCGACAACCGGGCTCGGTGTGGCGATGCACCTCGACGGAGCGCGGCTCTGGAACGCCCACGTGGCGACCGGGGTGCCGCTGGAGAGCTATGGTCGCGAGTTCGACACCGTGAGTGTCTGCCTGTCCAAGGGCCTCGGTGCGCCGATCGGCTCGGTGCTCGTCGGGAGCCGGGCCGCCATCGACGAGGCCCGGGTCTGGCGCAAGCGCTACGGCGCCGGGATGCGGCAGGTCGGCATCCTCGCCGCCGCCGGACTGTATGCGCTGGACCACAACATCGAACGGCTCGCCGACGACCATGCCCGGGCTGCACGGTTCGCGGCAGCGGTCGCGGAGGCCGCCCCCGAGGCCCTGGACCCGTCGACAGTGGAGTCGAACATCGTCATGGTCGACGTCGCGGCGTGCGGTCTCGGCTCCGCCCAGGCAGCGGCTGCGCTGCTGGAGCGGTCGGTGCGTGCCTACGCCGTCGACGCCCGTCGACTCCGCTTCGTCTGGCACCTCGACGTCGACGACTCGGCCACCGACCACGCCATCGACGCGGTACGGGACGTTCTCGCCTCCGGCTGAGGGGACGGGCCTCGTGGGGAAGGTGAGTGTCGCCATCACGACAGCCACCTTCCACGCCAGAGCACCTCGGGCGCGCTGAGCCAGGCCTGCGGACGCTAGGGCGCCTCGTGGTGGAGCATCTCCGCGGGCGGCTCGTCGACCGCTCGGGCAGTCGCGCTGCGGTCAGGGGCGAGCTCGATGAGATACATCGCGGCCACGACGAGGCCGCCTCCCACGAGCATCCGGACGGTGAGCGACTCCCCGCCCAGGAGCACGGCGAAGGACGCCGCGAACACCGGCTCGAGCGCCATGACGATCGCCGCACGTGACGCGGCGAGGTGCGACTGGGCCCAGGTCTGCGCCCACAGGCAGAAGGCTCCGGCCACGACGGCCATGTACAGCACGACGAGCCAGCCGCCACCATCTGTCGGGGTCGTGATGCCGCCGGGTAGGGCGGCCACGGTGCAGATGAGCGCGATGGCGATCGCCTGGACGGTGGCCAGCCCCACGGCGGCCTGCGCGCTGGCGTAGCGGCCGAGGCCGATGATGTGCAGGGCGTAGATCGCGGCCGCGACGAGCGTGAGGGTCTCGCCGAAGCCGAGCGCCAGACCACGCAGGGAGAGCACCCCGATGCCCGCCATGGCCATGAGCGCCGCGGTCCACACCCGGCCCGGGATCCGGTCCCGCAGGATGACGGCGGCGAAGACCGGGGTGAGCACCACATACGTCCCCGTGATGAAGCCCGAGACCGAGGCATCGGTGTGCGCCAGGCCGATCGTCTGCAGGATCTGGGCCGAGCCGTAGAGCGCACCGAGCCCGATGCCGACGCGGACGTCGTGACGCGTGAGAGCGCGCAGCTGCCGCCAGAACACGACCGTCATCACAGCGGCGGCGATGGTGAAGCGTACGGCGAGGAAGTCGGTCGCCGGGATCGTGGTGACGAGGTCCTTGATGAGGAAGAAGGTCGAGCCCCACACCGCCGTGACGACCACGAGCAGGAGCATGGCGATCCGGGCGCGCGAGGCGGGGGCGAGCGTGGGCACGCCCGAACCCTACGCGCTAGACGATGGTGAGAGTGATCGTGCTCCCGATCCGGACCTGGGTGCCCGCCGCCTCGCTCTGCGCCCGCACGCTGCCGAAGTAGCCGCCGAGGACACGCTCGACGTTGACCTTGAGGCCGAGCGCCTCCAGCTCCTTGCGGGCGACGTCGAGCTGCTTGCCCACGAGGTTCGGCATGGTCACCGTCTGCGGGCCCTTGGACGGGGTGAGCGTGACGGTGTCGCCGCGGTAGAGCGTGCCCTCCGAGGGGCTCTGCGAGATGACCCGGCCGGCTGCCACGGTGTCGCTGTACTGCGCCTCGACGACAGCTGCCTTCAGACCCGCTTCCTCGATCGCGGCGGTGGCGGCATCCACGGACTGACCCGCGACGGAGGGCACCGGGATGGGTTCGCGTCCCTTGCTCACGACGATGGACACGGCCTCACCGCGCCGCAGGTTCTCGCCTGCTGCGGGGGAGATCTCGATGATGACTCCCTCGGCGACCGTCTCGGAGAAGACGTCGGTCCGCTCACCCAGGGTGAGCATGACGGCCTTGAGGGCGGCCTCGGCGTCCGCGGCGGGGGTACCGACGAGGGCGGGTACCGCATACCTCTCCGGGCCCTTGGAGACCCGCAGGACCACCTCGCTGCCGCGTGGCAGCTCCGTGCCCGCGATGGGGTCCGTCGAGACCACGTGCCCCACAGGGATGGTCTCGTCGAAGACCTCCTCACGGGAGGCGGCCAGGTCGGCGGCCTCGAGGGTGGCCACCGCCTCCTCGTATGCGACGGTCCCCACGGTCGGCACGGTCGTGGGCGACCCGGGGCCGACCAGGTAGTACCAGCCGGCGAAGGCGGCGCCGGCCACGAGAAGAAGGGTGGCGAGAACCGTTGCGATCACACGGCCGCGCCGCCGGGGCCGACCGCCGAGCTGGGCCGGCAGCTCCTCCGGCGGCACGACGGCTCCGCTCTGTCGCACGACGAGCGGGGCGATGGGGGTGTCGCCGGCATCGCCGCCCAGTCCGCGGGCGATCACCCTCGTCGCGGTGTGCGTCGCCGCGTGCGTCTCGGTCGGTGTCGAGGGTCGGTCGTCGAGCTCATCCCGGGAGAGCCGGACCCGTGTCGAGCGGATGAGATGGCTGAGGGCGCCGCCGTCGACGGGACGCTCCATAGGGTCGCGCGAGGTGGTGCGCTCGACGAGGGTGTCAAGGGCCTCTGGGATGCTCGCAATCCTGGACGACGGGGCCGGCACCCCTCCGTGGACGTGCTGATAGGCGACGTACATCGGGTTATCGCCTGTGAAGGCCTTTGTGCCCGTGAGCATCTCGAAGATGACCAGACCCGCGGCGTAGACGTCGCTGCGGGCGTCGGCCATGCCGCTCTCCACCTGTTCGGGCGCGAGGTATGACACCGTCCCCAGGAGGGCTCCGGTCGCCGAGGTGGCGGTCTCCGACGTCACCGCGCGGGCCAGGCCGAAGTCCGTCACCTTGACGACGCCGTCCTCGCGGATGATGACGTTCTCCGGCTTGATGTCGCGGTGGATCAGCCCGGCCGAGTGGGCCGCCGCGAGGGCGTCCGCAAGTCGCTCGGCGATGTCCAGGGTCGCCCGTGGCGACAACGGGCCGTCCTCGGTGAGGACTTTGCGCAGGGTGCGCCCGCGCACCAGCTCCATGACGAGGAAGATGTGGTGGGCGTCCTCGCCCTGGTCGTAGACGGCGACGATGTTGGGGTGGGACAGGCGGGCAGAGGCGCGCGCCTCGCGGCTGAAGCGGGCCACATAGGTCTCGTCCGTGGCCAGCGCAGGATGCATGACCTTGAGGGCCACGTGCCGGTCCAGCCTGGTGTCGAGCGCCTCGAAGACGGTCGCCATGCCGCCGCGAGCGATCTGCTCGACGATGCGGTAGCGACCGTCGACCAGGTCACCGGGCTCGTAGACGGACACCCTGGTGATCCTAGAGAAGCCGGTGGCACTCACCGGAACGGGCTCACCTGAACGTGGCGCGCAGCGCCTGGACGGTGCGCACGTAGGCGCGCGTGTCGTCGTACATGCCGTTCTTCCGCACCGAGGCCATGCCCTGGTAGTAGGCGGCGATGGCCGTCTCCTCATCGGCTGCAGTTCGCAGGTGGGCCCGCAGGATCGCGACGCCGGCCGTCACGTTGTCCCTCGGGTCCAGGAGGTTGAGCTCGCGGCCGAGCATCTGACCGGCCCAGTCGCCGGAGGCGGGGATGACCTGCATGATCCCGATGGCGTTGGCCACGGACACGTTGCGGTGGTTCCAGCCGGACTCCTGGTAGCCGATGGCCAGGGCCAGCGCCGGGTCCACCCCGTGACGCTTGGCCGTCTCGATGATCATCGCCTTGGCCTGCTCGCGCGTCGGCACCGGCCGGCTCGCGAGGACCTCGTGGTTCTTCTTAGCAGCAGCCACGGTGGTCGTGGGGAAGTGGCGCTCGGAGTAGCCACCCGCGTTGAACGGGGTGCTCAGCTCCGGCTGCTTGCTCGCAGAGGCGCTCGAGCTGGCGGCCTTGGCAGCGGCAGCGCCGTTGGTCGGCACCTTGAGGGTCTGGCCGACGCGGATGGTGGAGCTGACGCTGACCTTGTTGAGAGCGGCGATGGCGCGGGCGGTGGTCCTGTGCCTATTGGCGATGCCGATGAGGGTGTCGCCGGCAGCGACGCGGTAGGTCGTCGTGGTTGCAGGCGCGGGGGAGGGCGCGGCAGCCTTCGTCGCCGCGGGGGCGGTCCCTGCCCCGGGGAGCGTGAGGCGCTGGCCGACGCGGATGGTGGAGCTGACGCTGATCTTGTTGAGAGCGGCGATGGCGCGGGCGGTGGTCCTGTGCCGGTTGGCGATGCCGATGAGGGTGTCGCCGGCGACGACGGTGTAGGTCGTCGTGGTCGCGGGGGCGGGGGCGCTGCGGGCCGTCGCCTTGGCCGCAGCCGCGCCGTTCGTCGGCACCTTGAGCGTCTGGCCGACGCGGATGGTGGAGCTGACGCTGATCTTGTTGAGAGCGGCGATGGCGCGCGCCGTCGTCCGGTGCCGCTTCGCGATGCCGATGAGGGTGTCGCCGGCAGCGACGCGGTAGGTCGTCGTGGTCGGTGCCGCCGGCTTGGCTGGGGCGGCGGGGGTCGAGGCGGTGGAGGGGACGAGAAGACGCTGACCCGGGTGGATGAGTCGGCCACCGTTCGGAAGGTTGTTGCGCTGCAGCAGGGCCGCCACGGTCGTGTTGTGCCGTTGGGCGATGAGATGCAGGCTGTCACCGCTCTTGACGGTGTAGCTACCCCAGTCAGCGCTCGCCGAGACCACCGGCTGGACGGCGGCCGGGGGAGTCAGCGTGGGCGGTGGGACGGCAGCGACGATAGGGGCCATGGGCACTCCTGATGCTGATGTGACTAATGAGACTCCTGGGGCCGAAGATACCGCATGGACCTCGCCTGACGGCGCATCCTCCATCGCGGATGTCCGACTACGCTCGAGCCGTGAGTAGTTCGATCGAACCGGCCAGCCCACAGCTCCTCGAGCACGTGCCCGCCTGGCTCACGGTGCCCGAGATCGCCGAGCGGCTCGGCGTCACCCTGGCGCGCGTCCGCCAGATGATCGAGGACCGCGAGGTGCTCGCCGCGCGGGTGGGGGACAACCGCGCGATCGCGGCGCCCGAGGCCTTCTTCGACGACGACGGACCGCTCCCTGCCCTCAAGGGCACCTTCACTGTGCTCTCTGACGGCGGCATGGACGATCAGGAGATCCTCGAGTGGCTCTTCACCCCGGATGCCTCGCTGCCGGCGCCCGGTGCGCCGATCGACAACCTCCGCGCTGGCTTCAAGACCGAGATCCGACGGCGGGCTATGGAGCTCGCTCTGTAGGACGTCCTCGCAGCTCAGCTCGTGCGCTGGGTCGCCTGCTGAGCGAGCTCGACGAGGGTGACGTGCCCCCTGGGGGAGAGCCGCGCCTGTGTCAGAGCGAACAGGGCTCCGTCGGTGAGCTCGCTGATCCGCTGCTCCACCCAGTCGACGGCGCCGGAGCGCGCGATAATGCCCTGCAGCTCCGCGATCGTCTCGAGGTCGTCCTGACCCAGCCCTGACATGAGCCGCTCGCTCTCGGGCTCACCCACCCGGTCGAGCGTGGCGGCGATGAGGACGGTGCGCTTGCCCTCGCGCAGGTCGTCGCCGGAGGGCTTGCCGGTCACCGACGGGTCGCCGAAGACGCCGAGGAGGTCGTCTCGGAGCTGGAATGCGCGACCGACGTCGAGGCCGAATGAGCCCAGCGCCCGGATCTGGTCCGGGTCGGCGTGCGCCGCGTGCGCCCCGATGAGCAGCGGATGCTCGACGGAGTACTTCGCGCTCTTGTAGCGGATCACCCGGTCGGCGCGCTCGAGCCGCTCGGCGGCTGGCATGGTGCGCCACGGGCGCACCGACTCGACGACGTCGAGGAACTGCCCCGCCATGAGCTGGGTGCGCATGACCGCGAAGACCTCACGGGCGGCGCGCAGATCGGGCAGCTCGGCCCGGGCCACGAGCTCGTCCGAGGCCGTGAGGCACAGGTTGCCGGCCAGCACGGCACCGGCCAGGCCGAAGGTGTCCGGAGAGCCGTCCCAGTCCCGGCGACGGTGCCGGCTCGCGAGCTCCACGTGCGCTGCAGGCGCACCGCGGCGGGTCGCCGAGCCGTCCATGACGTCGTCGTGGATGAGCGCGGCCGCCTGGAAGAAC
Source organism: Actinomycetales bacterium (assembly GCA_012729695.1). Lineage (GTDB taxonomy): Bacteria > Actinomycetota > Actinomycetes > Actinomycetales > Dermatophilaceae > F2B08. The sequence goes on from JAAYCP010000139.1 coordinate 11,949, forward strand.
TCCATGGCGGCGGCCATCCCGATGACGTCGTCCGGGGCCTGCTCCTCGTCGAGGCCGGCAACGGCGCAGTATCCCCAGACGAGGAAGGACGCCCGCAGCCGCTTGCCTCCGCGCAGGAGGGCCGACGTGACATCGAGGAGGTCCTCGACATCCGGTCCCAGCTCGGCGAGCACGCCGTGCTGCCGCTCGAGCTCGGCGTCGACGACGACCTGCACCCGGTCGATGATGCTGCTCATGGATCCTTCCTCATCGTGGATCCCCGAAGCCTACGTGACTGGGCCTGGGTTACCTTGACAGCATGGCCATCGGTCTGCCCTCCCGCCTGCAGCGCCCGTCGCACGTCACCGCGTCGATCCCTGCCATGCTCGAGGACACCGCGGTCTCGATCTCGTTCGAGTTCTTCCCGCCCAAGGACGACGCCTCGGAGGCCGCCCTCTGGCAGGCGATCCGTCGCCTCGAGGCGGTCCGGCCGGCGTTCGTCTCGGTGACCTACGGCGCCGGCGGCTCCACCCAGGACCGCACGATCCGCGTCACCGAGCGCATCGCCCGGGAGACCACGCTCACGCCGTTGGCCCATCTCACCTGCGTCAGCGCCTCGGTGAGCCAGCTGCGTCACGTCGTGGGCTCGTATGCGGCGGCTGGTGTGCGCAACATCCTCGCCCTCCGCGGCGACCCGCCGGGTAACGTGCGCGGCCCGTGGGTCCGTCATCCGGAAGGCCTCGACCACGCGGACGAGCTCGTGCGCCTGGTCCGCTCCCTCGGTGAGTTCACCGTCGGGGTCGCTGCGTTCCCCGACGTGCACCCGGAGAGCCCCGGCCTCGACCACGACGTCGAGGTGCTCATCCGCAAGGCGGACGCAGGGGCCAGCTTCGCCGTCACCCAGATGGTGTTCGACGCCGACTCCTACCTGCGGCTGCGCGACCGGGTCCAGCGCCACCGCGACCTGCCCATCACGCCCGGCCTGATGCCAGTCACCAACCTCAAGCAGATCGCGCGTATGAGTGAGCTCATGGGCACCCCGCTGCCGGACGCGGTCGTCTCGAGACTGGCGGCCGTCGAGGACGACCCCGCCGCTGTGCGCGCGGTCGGGGTGGAGATCGCCACCGAGCTGGGGCAGCGGATGCTCGACGAGGGTGCTCCGGGCATCCACTTCATCACCATGAACCGCTCGACGGCGACGCTCGAGGTGTTCCGCAACCTGCGTCTGTAGACGTCTATAGAGGCGAGGTCACCTCACCCGGAGAGGCTCGCCCCCGGTCATGGCGAGCAGCTGCTCGTAGGTGGTCGGGAAGACGGTGTGGCTGTGGCCGGCCGCGGCCCAGAGCTGCTCGTACTGCGCCAGGTCGACGTCGACGACCGTCCGCAGCGGCTCCCCGGTCGAGGTGCGGTGGCCCACCGGAGCGACCCCGCCGATGACGAAGCCCGTCTCGGTGCGCACGAACTCGGCGTCCGCCCGCTCGACCCCAGCGAGGCCGGCGGAGTCGGCGAGGATGTCGGTATCGACCCTGGCCCCGCCGGATGCGAGCACGAGGATGGGGGAGCGGTGACCGTCCATGCTCACCGCGACGAAGATGAGTGAGTTGGCGATGTGCGAGGACGTCGTGCCCAGGGCCTCCGCGGCAGCGGCGGCCGTGCGCACCGCGTCGGGGAGGACGGTGATCTCGGGCGTCGGGTCACCCGAGCGCTGGGAGTATGCGTCGAGCGCCTCGATCACGGCGCGCACGCTGGGATGGGACAGCAAGGGCGAGGGGTCGGCGTTCACGCGCACATCCTCGCACTAGCCTTCTGGGTCATGGGTGTCCGGGTGGACGAGGTACGGGTGGATGAGGTCATCACGCTGACCGCCGAGCTCGTCGGCACCGACAGCGTCAACCCGGGTCTGGCCGCCGATGGGGCCGGGGAGGCCGCCGTCGTCACCCACCTCGAGGCTCGATTGTCGCGAGCAGGGTTCTCCACGCACGTCATTCACCCACCCGGACACGAATCTGGAGGGCGAGTTCCGAGGCCCAGTCTCGTGGCCATCGGACCGGGACCGGCCGGGGCCCCGGTCGTCGTTCTCAACGGACACCTCGACACCGTCCCCGTTGCGGGGCTGACGGACCCGTTCACCGCACGGATCGACGACGGTCGGCTCTACGGTCGCGGGGCGGCGGACATGAAGGGCGGAGTGGCCGCCCTCGTGGTCGCCGCCGAGCACCTGAGTGCTTCCGGTGCACCCGTGCGACCGGTCCTCGCCCTCGTCGCCGACGAGGAGGACGCCAGTGTCGGGAGCGAGGCCGTCATCGCTGCGCTCCAGGGGCTGGGGATCACTCCCGACGTCTGCCTCATCGCCGAGCCGACCGACCTGGCCCAGGCCCGCTCGCTGCGTGGCTTCGCGGTCGTCGAGGCGGTCTTCCCCGGGGTCGCCGCACACAGCTCTCAGCCCGAGCTGGGCGTCAACGCGGTCACCCACCTCGGTCGGCTCCTCACCGCCATCGACGCCTATGCGCCGGTGGTGCGCGCGGGCGGCGGCGACCTCATGGTGACGTCGGTCAGAGGCGGAGGCTCACCGTTCGTCATCCCGGACCGGGCCACGTGCCTCATCGAGCGGCGGACCGTCCCCGGCGAACCGTCGGACGGGGTGCTGGAGGAGATTCAGGCGCTGCTCGACCCACAGTGGAACGCCCAGCTCAGCCTGCTCGGCCGACGCGAGGCTTGGCGGCTCGCGTCGTCCGGTCCTGCTGCAGCGCTCGCCCGTCGGCTCGGTGCCGCCCTCGGTACGCAGGCCGACTTCGACGCGCCCTACTGGATGGAGGCACCGTTGTGGGAGGCAGTGTGTCCCACTCTGGTCTGCGGGCCGTCCGGGGGAGGCCTGCACGCCGACGTGGAGTGGGTGGAGATCGCTCAGCTGGCCGCGTTCACTGAGGCACTTGTCGAGGTCCTCGCCGACCCGGAGGGCTGGATCGACGATGCCGACTGACCCCAGAGACCTGCACGGCTCGGCTTTCCCCCACGACTGGAGCTGTGATGCCGACTGACCCCAGAGACCTGCGCGGCTCGGCCCCGCTCCTCGACGCCTGGCTGCGCTTCTGCGAGAACCTGCCGACTCCGTTCACCATTCCCGGGCACAAGCAGCGCCACGACCTCGTCGGGGACGTGTTGGCCGGAGACGTCCCGCTCTACGCCGGGCTCGACACGATGAAGCTGTCCACCGGCGTGCTCGCTGAGGCTGAGGCCCGGGCAGCCCGACTCTGGGGTGCCGACGTGGCGCGGTTCTCGACCGGGGGAGCGACGCATACCAACCAGGCGCTGGCGCTCGCCGTCGGTGGTGACGGTGGCCGGGTCGTCGTGAGCCGGACGCTGCACCGCTCCCTGCTCAGCGGTCTCGTCCTGGCCGGTCTGGAGCCGGTCTGGGTGCGGCCGCGGATCGACCCGGCGACCGGCCTTCCCCTGGGCGTGGCAGCCGAGGACGTCGCCTCGGTGCTGCGCGAGAACCCTGACGTGCGAGCGGTATTCGTCGGGGATCCGTCCTATGTCGGGACGGTCGGCGACATTGCCGCGCTGGCCGAGGTCGCACACTCACGCGACCTGCCGCTCATCGTCGACGCGGCCTGGGCGGCGCACTTCGGGTTCCATCCAGACCTGCCGCAGCATGCGCTGGAGCTCGGTGCGGACGCCATCGTCATCAGCGCCCACAAGACGCTGCCGGCCTGGAGCCAGGGAGCGCTCATCCTCGCCCGCACCGAGCGGATCGACCCGGCCCGCCTCGACGCGGGTGTCGAGGCAAGTGCGACGACGAGCCCGGCCGGGGCGATCCTGGCGAGCATCGATGCCTCGCGGGCCCTCCTCGAGCGGGACGGGGCGGAGCTGCTCGGTCCGGCGATCGCCGCGACCGCGGCCGCCCGCTCCGCGCTGGCTGGTGTCGACGGTCTCGTCATCGTGGCCGGCCCGGGCACCGATCCGCTCAAGCTCACCCTCGTGCTGCCCGGAACCGGCGCCGACGGTATCGCCGTCGAGGCCGATCTCCTGCGCGCGGGGATCCCGGTCGAGGCGGCGGAGCGGGACCTCATCGTGGCCGTCGTCACCCTCGCCGACACCGAGGCCTCCCTGGGCGCCCTGACCAAAGCGGTGATCACCTCGATCGAGCGGCACCGCGGTCCTGCTCGCGCGGTCGTCCCGGCGGCGGCCTTCGGCGTGGACCCCGTGCCAGTGGTCGCACCACGGGAGGCCTTCTTCGCCGAGCACGAGTCGGTCCCGATGTCGGCCGCGGTGGGCCGGGTCTGTGGTGAGCTCGTCGCTCCCTACCCGCCCGGGATCCCGGTGCTGGCGCCGGGGGAGCAGGTCACGGCGGAGGCCGTGGAGGCACTCACCCGGGCGCGGGAGGCCGGGGTCCGGATCGCGTATGCGGCCGACCCCTCGCTGGGCACGCTGCGGGTGCTCGCTCTGGCCTGACGGGCTGTGGGCAGTCCGTCCAGACCCCTTGACGGCCACGCTTGGGGGTGGCGTATCGTTCTCGAGTAGTTCGAACGTGTGTTCGAAAAGGCACATCCGAACACGCGATATCGAACAGTCACGCTCGAACAAGTACGCCCGGACATCAGCACCGGCAACCACACCGAACCGCCATGTGGCCACACACCGCCACGCCAAAGTGACAGGGGCACCAGCTCATCATGCGTTCTTACGCCGAACCCATCATCGCCCATCCCGACCCTGCGCCGCATACCCACGACGTGCTCCTGGCCGACGACGAGCTCGGCGCCGGCCCGCCGAAGGCCTTCCTCTGGCGGGACCGGCACTACAGCGTGCGGGCGGTCATCGCCACCTGGCTGGACCAGGCGCCGTGGTGGCGTACGGCAGGCCGCCCGGTGCGCCGCTATTGGCGGGTCGAGGCCACCGCCGGCATGGCCAGCGGGGTCAGCGTCCTCGATCTCGCCTGCGCCGCTGACGGTGCCTGGCAGATCGTCGCGGTCCACGACTGATCGACACCGGCTGCGCACCATCGGCTTCGCGTCATCGACTCACGTCATCCCTGGTCCGCCATCACTGTCAACGCCACGACTTCCACCCCACAACTTTCACCCCCACGACTTTCACGAAAGGAGCTCGCCGCATGTCCGCCACCGCCGTCCTGGACCTGCTCGACCGCTCGAGGGAGAGCCTCCTCGATGCCCAGCACGAGGCACATACCGAGCGTCGCTACCAGATCGCCCACCTTGCCGCCCTGCGGGCTGCAGCAGCGGTCCTCGCGGCACGCTCCCGACCAGCAGCGGGTGGTCGCAGCTCGATCCGGGGCATGGTGACCGTCTGGGACCTCATCCCCGCGCTGGCTCCCGAGCTCTCGGAGTGGTCCGGGGTCTTCGCCCGGTGCAGCGCCCGGCGTGAGGACCGGATCAGTGCCCGGGAGGCCGATGACCTGCTGCGTGATGCCGAGCGCTTTCTCGAGCTCGTCGCGCACTCGCTCTCCCACTGAGCGCCCCTGCCGACTCATCCGTCCAACACCACTTCGATCCCACGACACCACTTCGATCCCACGACACCCACTTCGCCCTCAGGACACTTGGCTTCGCCCCATGACCCTCGACTTCGCCCACCTCCATGTCGCTTCGGGGTTCTCGATGCGCTACGGCGCATCGATGCCCCAGGACCTCGTCGAGCGGGCGGCCCAGCATGGTCAGTCAGCCCTCGCGCTCACCGACCGGGACGGGCTCTACGGCGCGGTCCGCTTCACAGCCGCCGCGGCCAAGGCAGGGATCGCGCCGGTGCTCGGTGTGGATCTGGCCTGCGCCGATCTGACACGTATCGACGTGGTGCAGCAGGACTTCACAAGAGAAGGTCGCACTTCGCAAGACAACCTTTCTCCTGCGAAGTCGGACTTCCTCTCCGGGGGAGGGAAAGGTGGTCGGCCCACCCAGCGCACGCCGGTGCGTGGTGGGGCCTATGTCGACCCTCGCCTGCCCCGGGTCACGGTCCTGGCGCGGGGAATCGCCTCGGGGGCGGCGCATACCCAGGGGTGGCGCGCGCTGTGCCGACTCGTCAGCGATGCGCACGCCGATGCCCTCGCCCGGGACGACCGGGGCAGGCCGGTCACCTCCCGGGAGCGGATCGAGTCCTGGAGCCGGGAGGGCGACGCGCTCGTGGTGCTCCTCGGCCCGGACAGCGATGTCGGACGGGCCGTCCTGGCCCGCCGGGACAGGCAGGCCCGGGAGCGGTTGATCGCCTGGCGGCGCAGCCTGCCCGGTGCGGTCGTCATCGAGGTGGTGTGCCACGACGGCCCGCCGGGGACACCGGGCTGTCGGGACCAGGCCCGCCGGATGCTGGCGCTCGCCGACGCGACCGGGACCCCGGCCATCCTCAGCGCCGCGGTCCGGCACCGGGACCGGGAGCAGGCCAGGGTGGTCGATGTCCTCGATGCCAGCCGCCGCCTCGTCGTCCTCGACCCCAGGCACCTGGACCGGACCAGCGATGCCGGACACCTGGCCACGACCGGGACGATGGCAAGGGTGGCGCAGATCGTCGCCGACAACCCGGTCCGGGCCGCCCAGCTGCTCCACGACACGATGGTGCTGGCGGCCGAGTGCACCCAGGACCCGCGCCGTGACCTGGGGATCGGCTCGGTCCACCTGCCCGAGGCCGGTGTCCTCGGCATCCCGGCCGGCACCGACCCCCAGGCCGTCCTCACCGCCCGGTGCCGGGGAGCGGTCGCCGGACGCTACCCGGGGGCCGACGAGTCGCTCTGGCAGCGCGTACAGGGCCGGCTCGCCGAGGAGCTCGACGTCATCGCGCAGCTGGGCTATGCGACCTACTTCCTCACCGTCGCCGAGGTGACCGACCTGATCCGGGAGCGCGGCATCCGGGTCGCTGCACGGGGTTCCGGCGCCGGGTCGCTGGTGAACTACCTGCTCGGGATCAGCGGGGTCGATCCGATCCGCTACAACCTGCTCATGGAGCGGTTCTGCTCCCCGTTGCGGGCCGAGCTGCCCGACATCGACATCGACGTGGAGTCGGCCCGTCGGATCGAGATCTACGAGGCGATCATCGCCAGGTTCGGGGCCGAGCGGGTCACCTGCGTCTCGATGATGGACACCTACCGGGTCCGGCACGCGATCCGCGACGTCGGGGCCGCGCTCGGGATGGCCCCGAAGGACATCGACGAGATCGCGACGGCCTTCCCGCACATCCGTGCCCGGGACGCCCGAGCGGCCATCGAGGACCTGCCCGAGCTGCGCACCAGGGGCTTCGGCGCGGCCCACCTGCAGACCTTCTTCGACCTCGTCGAGAGCCTCGACGGGCTGCCGAGGCACATCGCGCTCCATCCGTGCGGGATCGTGCTCTCCGGCGCCGGCCTGCTCGACCGCACCCCGGTCGAGCCGAGCCTGCTCGGGTTCCCGATGAGCCAGTTCGACAAGGACGACGTCGAGACCCTCGGCCTGCTCAAGCTCGACGTCCTCGGCATCCGGATGCAGTCGGCCATGGCGCACGCCGTCGCCGAGATCGAGCGCACCACGGGGGAGCGGATCGACCTCGACGACCAGGAGCAGGTGCCGTTCGACGACGAGGCGACCTACGCGATGATCCGCACCACCCGCACCCTCGGGTGCTTCCAGATCGAGAGCCCCGGTCAGCGTGAGCTCATCGGCAAGCTGGGCCCGACCCGCTTCGAGGACCTCATCGTCGACATCTCCCTCTTCCGGCCCGGGCCGGTGAAGTCGGACATGATCACGCCCTACCTCGAGAGCCGTCACGGCTGGAAGCGCGCCCGCTACCTCCATCCCTCCCTCGTCCCGGCGCTGGAGGAGACCGAGGGCGTCGTCGTCTTCCACGAGCAGGTGCTGCACATCGTCGCCGTGACGACCGGGGTGAGCCTGGCCCAGGCCGACGAGGTGCGACGGGCCATGGGGACCCCGCAGGGGCAGACGGAGATCGAGGCCTGGTGGCGTCCCGCGGCGCTCGCGCGCGGCTACACCCGCGAGGAGGTCGACGAGATCTGGGAGGTGCTGAAGTCCTTCGCCTCCTTCGGCTTCTGCAAAGCACACGCCGCCGCCTTCGCCCTGCCCACCTATCACTCCGCCTGGCTGAAGACCCACCACTGCGCGGCCTTCTTGGCCGGGGTGCTCACCCACGACCCGGGCATGTACCCCAAGCGGCTCATCCTCGACGACGCCCGGACCCACGGGATCGAGATCCTCCCCGTCGACGTCAACGCGTCCAAGGCGCACTACACCGTCGAACCCAGCGGTATGCCGGACTCACCCCACGCGATCCGCCTCAGCCTCGCGGATGTCAAGGGGATCAGCGAGGCCGAGGTCGAGCGGATCGTCGCGGCCGCGCCGTTCCTCGACCTCGACGACTTCTGGCACCGGGCAGGGGTGAGTCGCCCGGTGGTCGAGCGGCTCGTCCTCGTCGGCGCCTTCGACCGGCTGCACGGCATCGGCACAGGAGCGGTGCCCCGGCGGGGACAGGTGACCCGACGGGACCTGCTGCTCCATGTCGGCGAGCTGGACCGGCACAGCCGCTCGCGGGCGTCCTCCCGCGGGCCGGGCTCCGGCCGGGTCCAGCTCAGCCTCGACCTCGGTGACGCACCCCGGCTGATCAGTCACGGCCTGCCGGAGCTCACCGGTGTCGAGCGGGTCCGCGCCGAGCTCGACATCCTCGGCCTGGACGCCACCTCCCACGTGATGGACTTCTACCGTCCGCTCACCCGGGCCCTGGGGGTCACCCGCTCGGCCGACCTGCTCTCCTGCCGCAGCGGCTCCACGGTCTGGATCGCGGGCACCAAGGTCGCCACCCAGACCCCACCGGTCCGCTCCGGTCGGCGGGTCGTCTTCCTCACCATCGACGACGGGACCGGCCCGGCCGACACGGCCTTCTTCGAGGACGTCCAGGAGCAGTACGCCTCGGTCGTCTTCCACTCCTGGATGCTCCTTGTCCGTGGAGTGGTCCGCCGCACCGGCGATCGTGGTCTCTCGATACGGGCCACGGGTGCGTGGGAGCTCTCGGCTCTCGAGGAGGCCTGGCGCGCCGGAGGGTTGGCGGCGGTCGAGGAGCGCATCGCGCAGACGGACATCCTCCCGGCGGAGGACTCCAGCCGACGCCGGCGGGTGCTCCTGCACGCCTCCGGGTTCCGCCAGTCGCCGTATGCGGACATCGTCCCGGCGGGAACGTCCCGCAAGGTGTGGCACGCCTCCCCGGGAAGCTCAGGTCGATGATGCCTCCGATGATGATCCGGACTCCAGGAACGACCCTGACTAGAGTGGCTGCTATGCCGGTCCCCGAGTCGCAGCAGAGCCGTCCTGGCGCCTCGGCGCCGAGTCACAACGTGCGCACCGCAGCGATCTGGGAGGCCGTGCACGCGCTCGCAGCAGCGCGGCAACGCGAGCTCGGCCGGCCCCTCGTCGTGCTCGACCTCGGCGGCGGCACCGGGGGTCTCGCCGTGCCCCTCGCCCTCGCCGGGCACCACGTCCACGTCCTCGACCCCAGCCCTGACGCCCTGGCCTCCCTGCAGCGCCGCGCCAGTGAGCAGGGACTCGGCGGGCAGGGACTCGGTGAGCAGGGACTCGGTGAGCAAGGACTCGGTGAGCAAGGACTCGGTGAGCA
>JAAYCP010000140.1 GCA_012729695.1 Actinomycetales bacterium
ACCGAGGAGCCCAGTGAGCAGCCGACCAGCACGCCGACGGGCACCCAGCCCGGGGGCCCGGTCGCGGCGCCGACCGACCTGCCGTCCACCCAGGTGACCGGCATCGCCGGCCTCTTCGGAGTGGCCCTGTTCCTGCTCGGCGCAGCCGCCTACGCGGTGCGGGGGACGAGGCAGCACTGAGCCCGACCACTGTCCAGCGCCGGCCCGTTCGCGGGCCGGCGCTGACCTTTGCCTCCAAGACCACTCCTGAGGAAGGCAAGGATCGACGCCGCCGCCTGCGGCTCGCGCTCGCGGCGGTCCTCGCCTTCCTGGCGCTGATCGCGGCGGGGAGTGGCGCATACCTCCTGCTCGGCGACACCCTCCGGGCGGCACAGTATGCGGGGGTCACCCCACGCGTCGTGACGCACCCGGACGAGGGCGAGCGTCTGGCCGCGCAGGCGGTCCTGCCGGAGCGCATCGACATCCCCGAGGCCGACGTCAACACGATCGTCGAGCCCGCGAAGGCGACTGAACAGCTCAACCGGTTCACGGGCGAGGTGGTCCTCACGTTCCCGGTGCCCGGCGGGCCGTTCACGACCGTCTGGTGGGAGGAGGGCCCCGCGCCCGGAGAGAACGGACTCGCGGTGGTCCTCGGGCATACCCGGGCCAAGGCCGCGAGCGTCTTCGGCCAGCTTGCCGACCTGCGCGGCGGGGAGGTCATCGGCATCACGGGCCGGACGGCGCAGGGAGAGAAGGTAGTGGCGCGCTACCTCGTGACCGAAGTGGTGACGGACATCCCGAAGTCCGACGACCAGGCTCTTCGCAGCGTCCTCGACTCCGCTCCCGGTGGCGCCACCCTCGCGCTGATCACCTGCGGCGGCGAGGTCGACCAGGTGCTCGCGTCGCAGACGGAGAACGCCGTGGTGTTCGCGACCCTCGAGGGTGTCTACCGCGCCTGACCCCAGGCGACCTCGACATCTGGCACGCTCGACCCATGCAGACGCTGCACTGGGTCGCTCTCGTGCTCGCTCTCGTCGGCGGGGCGCTCATCGTCGTCGGGATCCAGCAGCAGCGCGCCTCGGCGCCCTCGAACGACATCGTCGGAGGCTTCGGTGGTCCCGCCGGCAGCTCCGACGTCGGCCTGCCGGAGGGGTACGAGGCGCCCGACCCGCACGCGCACTTCGCGGTCGGCCGGACCGCGCGGCTGGCCGGCCTGGTGCTCGTCCTCGTCGCGCTCGGCCTGCTCGTCTACAACGTGCTGGTCTGAGCCTTTCAGCCGCGCTGGGGGGCGTACCAGAACGTTCCTATTGTCACGTTCTTGTACGGCCCGCGGTGGGGGGCGTACCAGAACGTTCCTATTGTCACGTTCTTGTACGGCCGCGGCGGGAAATGCGGCGCTCGCGGCGCCGCTCAGCGCGGCATCACTGGCGAGGCGGCAGCGAGCACCCGTAGGGCCCGTGGTTGCAGTAGCCGCCCGGGTTCTTGTGGAGGTACTGCTGGTGGTAGTCCTCCGCATACCAGAACGGCCCGGCGTCCTCCGCCGACGCGATCTCGGTGGTGATCGTGCCGAAGCCCTTGCGGGTCAGCTCCTTCTGGAAGCGCTCGGCCGTGTCGCGGATGGCCGTCTCCTGCTCGGGAGTCGTGAAGTAGAGGGCCGAGCGGTAGGCGGTGCCGATGTCGTTGCCCTGCCGGTTGCCCTGGGTGGGGTCGTGGTTCTCCCAGAACGCCGCGAGCAGCTCCTCCGGACCGATGACCTTGGGGTCGTAGGCGACGAGCACCGTCTCGGCGTGTCCCGTCCGGCCGGTGCAGGACTCCTCGTAGGTCGGGTTCGGCGTGAAGCCGCCCATGTAGCCTGCGGCCGTCATGATGACGCCGGGCAGCTGCCAGAAGATCCGCTCGACCCCCCAGAAGCAGCCCATCGCCACATAGAGCACCTCGGTGCCTTCGGGCCACGGACCCTCGAGGGGGGTGCCGAGGACCGCGTGGGTGCTCGGGACATGGAACGGCCGGTAGTCCCGTCCGGGGAGGGCATCCTCCCGCGAGACCATGGTCGTCTTGGCGCTGTTGCCGAATCCTCCGAAAAGCATGTGTCATTCAACCCCACGTGCAGGCAGGCTGTTCCCATGGCCGTGCACGACCCGATCGCTGCCGCTGGAGTCCGGCTCGTCGAGGTGGACGGATCCGCCACCGAGCCGGTTGCGCACGCGCGGTACGACGCCTGGGCCGGGGTGTTCGACAAGGCGCAGCTCCACGACCTCGGACGCAGCGATGCCTGGTCGCCGGACAATCTCCGGGAGCTCGGCCACGCGACGACGCACCGGACCGTCTCTCTCGCCGCAGTGACGGAGGACGACAAGGTGGTCGGGGCCGCCAAGATCACCCTGCCGCTGCGCGAGAACCTGCACCTGAGCGTCCTCGAGCTGGCAGTCCTCCCAGGGTGGCGTCGTCGGGGGATCGGGTCGGCACTGCTGGCCGAGGCCGAAGAGATCACCCGGACCCACGGGCGCACGACCGTCCTCGTCGAGACGGACTGGAACGTCGATGATCCGGCCGGCGACGTCCATGGCGAGTGGGCAGGCCGGCGGGGGTTCGCACCCGCCCAGATCATGTTCATGTCGGTCTACGACGTGCGCACGGCACCGGTGCTCGAGCCGTTCACCCCGACCGGGTATGCGATCGAGACCCATCTCGGAGTGCCGCCGGACGCGGACACCACCGACCGCGCCTACCTGGCCCGCCGCATGTCGACCGACGCGCCCTTCGGCGAGACGGACTGGCGCGAGGAGGACTGGGACGAGGAGCGCGTGCACGAGCTCGACGCCAAGCTCACCGCGATCGGCCGGGGACGGGTCCACGCCTTCGCCCGGGACCTGGCCAGCGGGTGTCTCGTCGGGTTCACCGAGGTCCAGGTGCCTGCGGAGGCGCCCCACCTCGCCTACCAGCAGGACACCTTGGTCCTCCGCGAGCACCGCGGCCACCGTCTCGGCCTCGCGCTGAAGGTGGCGGCGGCAGCTCTGCTGCGCCGCGCATACCCCGACGTGGAGACGGTGCGGACGTGGAACGCCGTCGAGAACGAGCACATGCTCGCCATCAACGAGGCGATGGGGTATGCGCCGGTCGCCTACACGCGGGAGTGGCAGAAGCGCCTCTGACCCCGGGTTGCGCTGCGGTGGGCGCCAGGGGGCTCGCGGCTGCGCCGGTTACCCATCCGCGGTGGCGGGAGCCTAGGCTCCTCGGTATGCCTGACTCACCCTCGCTGGACCACCTCGGCTTCTCCTCGCGCGCCATCCACGCCGGCCAGGAGCCAGACCCCACGACCGGTGCGGTGGTGCCGCCGATCTACCAGGTCTCGACGTACAAGCAGGACGGGATCGGCGGGCTGCGCGGCGGCTACGAGTACAGCCGCTCCGCCAACCCCACCCGGACCGCGCTCGAGGAGTGCGTCGCCGCTCTCGAGGGTGGGCACCGCGGCTTCGCCTTCGCGTCCGGGCTGGCTGGTCAGGACACTCTCCTGCGCTCCGTGCTGCGACCCGGTGACCACGTCGTCGTGCCGTCGGACGCCTACGGCGGCACCTATCGCCAGTTCAACAAGGTCTTCCTGCCGTGGGGTGTCGAGCACGACATCGCCGCGATCGCCGACGTCGACGCCGTGCGCGCGGCGATCCGCCCCGGCCAGACCAAGGTCGTGTGGGTCGAGACCCCGACCAACCCCCTGCTCGGCATCGCCGACATCTCGGCGCTCGCCGACGTCGCCCATGATGCCGGTG
>JAAYCP010000017.1 GCA_012729695.1 Actinomycetales bacterium
CACGCCATGTCCGACCACGCCATGTCCGACCACGCCATGTCCGACCACGACTACGCCGAGCTGCGCGAGATCGCACTTCGGGTGGCCCTGGAGGCCGGCCGGCTCATCGTCGACCGTCGCCCCGACGAGATCGCGCTGGAGACCAAGTCCACGGCCACGGACGTCGTCACCGAGATGGACCACCTTGCCCAGGACCACATCCTCACGGCCCTGCGCTCCCTGCGTCCCGACGACGGCTTCGTCGGGGAGGAGGAGGGGGAGACGCAACTGGGACGGAGCGGCATCACCTGGGTCGTCGACCCGATCGACGGCACGGTCAACTACCTGTACCGCATCCCGGCCTACTGCGTGAGCATCGCTGCCGTGACCGGTGACCCGCTCGTGGAAGGGGAGTGGTCGCCCGTCGCCGGGGCGGTCGTCAACCCGGTCTCCGGCGAGGCGTACAGCGCCGGGCGCGGCCTGGGTGCCTTCCGCAGCGTGGGCGGCGGCCCAGAGGTTCCCCTCCACGTGAGCGAGCAGGGCGAGCTGGCCCAGGCTCTCGTGGCGACGGGTTTCGGGTATGCGGCGGACCGACGGGCCTGGCAGGCTGCGGTCCTGGCGGACCTGCTCCCCGACATCCGGGACATCCGGAGGATGGGCAGTGCCGCCCTGGATCTGTGCCGAGTCGCCGAGGGCACTGTCGACCTGTACTACGAGCGGGGACTCAATCCGTGGGACCTCGCCGCAGGCTGGATCATGGTCACCGAGGCCGGCGGGACGGTGAGCGGTGGGGCCAGGCCGACACCGGGCTCGCAGATGATCGTCGCCGGCGGGAATGCACTGCACGACTCGTTCGTTGACCGCCTCGAACAGGCCGTGCGCGCCATCGACGTGACATCGGCCTGAATATGCGGCACAATCCGCCTCGCTGCATGATGAGCCGCGAGGACGGGGCGGGCATCGAACTTCGGGTGAAGGAGGGCCATCGTGGCTACTGACTACGACGCACCACGCAAGACCGACGACGAGATCTCCGAGGACTCGATCGAGGAGCTGAAGGCACGACGCGTCGACACCCGGTCGTCCAGCGTCGATGTCGACGAGGCCGAGCAGGCGGAGGGCTTCGAGCTCCCCGGCGCCGACCTCTCGGGGGAGGAGCTGTCTGTCCGGGTGCTGCCGCGCCAGGCGGACGAGTTCACCTGCAGCAAGTGCTTCCTGGTCCACCACCGCAGCCAGCTGGCTTCGGAAAAGAACGGCGTCATGGTCTGCCGCGAGTGCGCGGCCTAGCGCCGATGGACTCGTGACTCTCGAGATCCCACTCCGTCTCCTCGACGGCGGTCACGCGCCCGCATACGCCAAGCCCGGCGATGCGGGCGCTGACCTGTCGGCCACCGAGGCGGTGCGACTAGAGCCAGGAGAGCGGGCCCTGGTCCCGACCGGCGTGGCCGTCGCGATCCCGTCGGGCTATGTGGGGCTGGTGCACCCGCGCTCCGGACTTGCTCACCGGCACGGGCTGAGCATCGTCAATGCTCCGGGGACCATCGACAGCGGGTACCGGGGCGAGATCCTCGTCAATCTCGTCAATCTCGGCAGGGAGCCCGTGCAGCTGAGCGCCGGCGACCGGATCGCCCAGCTGCTCATCGTGCCCGTCGTCACGGCGAGCTTCGTGAGGGTGGATTCGCTTCCCGACAGTGATCGGGGTGACACTGGACACGGATCGAGTGGTGGTTTCGCCGCCGCCGAGGTGGCCGAGGACCCCGGCCACTAGATCTCTATCCGCCCACCGCACCAACTGGGTACCGCACCGCTGAGCACCCAGACATACGCACTCCGACATGAGCACCCTGACCATGAGCAAGGACTGATCGAGACCCGTGGCACTCTTCCGACGCAACAAGCAGCAGAGCACTGGCGCCGACTCCCTTCCCGCCCAGGACCAGGCACCCGAGCAGGAGAGCGAGCCCACTCGGGGCCCGAAGGACCGCTCCCAGGTGAAGGACGCCGAGGGCCGTCTCGACCTCGGCTCGATCTGGCTGCGTGGTGTCGCCGGCATGGAGCTGCGTCTCGAGGCCGACCGGGAGCGGCAGCAGGTCGTCGGTGCCCACGTCGTGCTCGGTGACTCCCAGATGCAGATCCAGGTCTTCGCCGCGCCCAAGACCCTCGGCATCTGGGACGAGATCCGGGACGAGATCGCCCAGAGCCTCGCGACGAACGGAGGCACGGCGGAAGAGGTCGACGGGCCCCTCGGGACCGAGCTGCACGTGCGGATGGCCAGCCAGAACCAGAGCGGCCAGACCGTCTTCTCGCCCATCCGCTTCGTGGGCGTGGACGGACCCCGGTGGTTCTTCCGCGCGGTGATGTCGGGCCGGGCCGCCATCGACGCCGCTGCCGCGGAGCGGTTCTACGAGATCATCGACGACATCGTCGTCGTGCGCGGTGACGTGCCCATGCCCCCGCGCGAGGTCCTGCCCCTCGCTCTGCCGAAGTCGCGCGAGCAGCTCCAGGCGGAGGCGGCAGCTGCGGCGGAGGCGGCTGGTGAGGAAGCTGGCGAGGAAGGCACGCAGACCGACCTCGACCCCTTCAAGCGTGGTCCAGAGATCACCGAGATCCGCTGAGCGAGTCGCATGGGCCTGTTCAGTCGCGTCCTCGAGAGCATCCGTGGGGTCGCCGCGAACGACGACCCGAGCGGCGAGGACCTGCTGCCCGAGCCGGCGCCCGGGACCACCCCGATCGCCGACACCAGGGACCGGGAACGGGCTACTGTCCAGGGTCGGGTCCGGCTGCTGACCCTCCCCACGGCGGGCTCCGTGACCGCCCTGATCGTCGAGATCGCCGACCGGACCGGATCGATGCGACTCGTCTTCCTCGGCCGCAAGGCCATCCCTGGCATCGAGTGCGGCGTGGTCATGCGTGCCCAAGGTCGGGTCAGCGTCAAGGACGGTATGCGCGTCATCTACAACCCGTCGTACGAGATCGTCCCCCGACCCACCACTGACGGATGAGTGAACCCTTGATGAGACCCGACGGCTCCGGATCCCCGGGCTCCGAGCAGCCTGAGAGCCAGAGCGACCGCGATCCGCACGGTCAGCACGTGCACATGCACTCCTCCTCCGAGCACCCGGACGCCGCCACCACCGTCGAGGCCGTGATCCGGCACCGGATGGCCACTGCGGTCGGCGGCTGGCGCGGTTCCTTCGAGACCGCCCTGCCGATGATCGTCTTCGTCGTCGCGTGGACGATCACCTCAGACGTGCGCCTCTCGGCCGGGGCCGCCCTCATCACCGCCGCGCTCGCCGCGGCGCTGCGGGCCGCCGACGGTGGCACCATGCAGCACGTCCTGACCGGCTTCTTCGCCACCGCGATCGCGGCCTTCTTCGCCGTCCGCTCCGGGCGGGCGGAGGACGCCTTCCTCCCGGGCATCCTGCTCTCCACCGCCTACGGCATCGGGTCGATCGTCTCGATCCTCACGCGGTGGCCACTCGTGGGGTTCATCGTGGGAGCAGGGGACCCGCGGGCGCGGGAGGAACCGTTCGCGTGGCGTCAGGACCCCGGCATCGTCCGGGTGGCGACGCGGCTCACCTACGTCATCGTCGCGCTCTACATCGTCCGGCTCGGGATCATGGTGCCCCTCTATCTCGCGGGCAACGTGCCCGCGCTCGGTGTCGCGCGCGTCGTGCTCGGCTGGCCTGCCTGGATCGCAGCGCTGGCCACCATGGGGTGGCTGCTCGCCCGCGGACAGACGCCTATCGAGCTGAGCCTGGCCGCCGAGCACCCGGCCGAGGACGTCGTGGCCGCGTACGAGGCGGTTCATGACGAGCACCCCGACGACCCTGATCCCAGGGGCCCGCGGCTGTAGCGACTAGGCCCCGGAGTCGTCGTGCGGGTCCCCGGAGGCCGGTGCTGGGGGCTTCGACTCGGGCGCCTGATCCTCGGAGTCGTCCGCGTCCTCCGGCTCACTCACCGTCGGCGCCGGCTCATGGTCGTCCACGCCTCCCTCATCCACGCCTCGCTTGACGTGGTGGCCGGGGGAGAGCATGTTCTCGAGGTCTAGCTCGACGTCCGGCGCGGTGATGAAGAGCAGCTCGTCGTCGGGCTCGAGCGTGTCGTCGGGGCTCGGGGCGATCGGGTGATGCTCGCGGATGATCCCCACGAGAGCGGTGTCGGGCGGGAACGGTACGTCGCCGACCCGTGCCCCCGCATACGGGCTGTCGTCGGGGAGGGTGAGCTCCACCATCGTGGCGCTGCTCTGCTGGAAGGTGAAGATCCGCACCAGGTCGCCGACCGAGACCGCCTCCTCGATGAGGGCCGTCATGAGTCGGGGGGTGGAGACGGCGACGTCGACCCCCCAGGTCTCGTCGAACATCCACTCGTTGCGCGGGTTGTTGACCCGGGCGACGGTGCGGGGCACCGCGAACTCGGTCTTGGCGATGAGCGAGAGCACGAGGTTGACCTTGTCGTCGCCGGTGGCGCCGACGACGACGTCGCAGGTCGCCAGGCCGGCTTCCTCGAGCGCGCTGGTCTCGCACGCGTCGGCCTCGAGCCACCGCGCACCGGGAGTGCGGGCCACGTGGGTCGGATTGAGCTGCTTGTCGATGATGAGGACCTCGTGGTCGTTGCGGAGCAGCTCCTTGGCGATCGAGATCCCGACGCTTCCCGCTCCGGCGATGACGACCCTCATCAGGACTCATCCTCCGCGGGCGGTGTGTCGAGGATGCGCTCGACTGCGCCGAGCCGGTCACGGAGCACGGTGAGGTGGAGCAGGTCGCCGGCCTGGTACACGGTGTCCCGGTCGGGCAGGAGCCCTTCGCCGAGTCGTGTGAGGTAGGCGACTCGCGAGCCGGTGACGGCCTCGATGCGGGTGAGCCGCTGGCCGACCCAGGACGTCGCGACCGGCACCTCGGCGATGACGATCCGACCGGAGGGCTCGGTGAACTCGGGCACGTGGCCCTGGGGGAGCATGCGGCGCAGGATCTGGTCCGAGGCCCACTTGACCGTGGCGACGGTCGGGATGCCGAGCCGTTGGTAGATCTCCGCGCGACCCGGGTCGTAGATCCGGGCTACGACGTGCTCCACGCCGTAGGTCTCGCGGGCCACGCGCGCGGCGATGACGTTCGAGTTGTCACCGCTGGAGACGGCGGCGAACGCATACGCCTGCTTGATGTCGGCCGCCTCGAGAGTCTCCCGGTCGAAGCCGATCCCGGTGACCCTGCGGCCGCCGAACTCGCTGCCCAGCCGCCGGAACGCGGACTCGTCCTGGTCGATGATCGCGACGTCATGGCCGGAGCGTTCCAGGGCCCGGGCGAGTGAGGCACCCACCCGGCCGCAGCCCATGATGACGAAGTGCACGATTGAACGCTACACGTCGGGGGCGCACCCAGACCTGGACGCGACTTCGGCGCTGCTCGGGCGGCGTCGCTGCGTCGGTCGGAGGGCGTAGCCTTGCGGCGTGCCTTCACGGGGACGGGTTCTCAAGCGGATTCTGGTCGGTCGCGCCCTGGCGAGCGAGCGACTGGACCAGAGACTGCTGCCCAAGCGGATCGCCCTGCCCGTCTTCGCGAGCAACCCGTTGTCCTCGGTCGCGTATGCGCCGGACGAGATCCTCCTGACCCTCGGCCTGGCGGGGGGCGCCTACGCGCTGGCCCACAGCTGGCAGGTGGCGGCCGCTGTCGCCTTCGTCATGGTCGTCGTCGTCGCGAGCTATCGGCAGAACCTCCGGGCCTACCCGAGTGGTGGTGGCGACTACGAGGTGGCCACGGTCAACCTCGGTCCCCGGGCCGGGGTGGCGGTGGCCTCGGCGCTCCTCGTCGACCACGTCCTCACGGTCGCGGTCTCCATCAGTGCCAGCGTGCACAACCTGGCCGCCACGTTCGGGGCGATCCGCGGGCACGAGGTCGGGGTCGCCGTCGTCATCATCGCCGTGCTCACGGCACTCAACCTGCGGGGTGTGCGCGAGTCCGGCGGGTTGTTCGCCACCCTGACCTACCTCTTCATGGGCAGCATCCTCCTCATGGCGGCCGTGGGCGGCTACCGCCACTTCACCGGCTCACTCCCGGAGGCGCCGAGCGCGTCGCTGGAGCTGGTGCCCGCGCCGGGCGCGGAGTCGCTCACGACCTTCGCCCTGGCGTTCCTGCTCCTGCGCGCCTTCTCCACCGGGAGCGCCGCGCTCACCGGGGTGGAGGGGATCTCGAGCGGCGTCCCGGCCTTCGAACGGCCGAAGAGCCGCAACGCCGCGACGACGCTGCTGCTCATGGGGACGATCGCGATCGTCCTCCTGCTCTCGGTGGTGACGCTCGCTCGCTGGACCGGGGTGCAGATCGCCGAGGACCCGCAGGCCCGACTCCTGCGCGACGGCGTGCCAGTGGGCGAGGACTACGTCCAGGACACCGTCATCAGCCAGATCGCCCGTGCCGTCTTCGACGGGTTCGCTCCCGGGCTGGTGCTCGTCTCGGTCGTCACCGCTCTGGTGCTCGTGCTGGCGGCGAACTCGTCCTTCAACGGCTTCCCGGTGCTGAGCTCCGTGCTGGCGCGGGACGGCTGGATGCCGCGCCAGCTGCACACCCGTGGGGACCGGCTCGCCTTCTCGAACGGCATCCTCGTCCTGGCCGGCGCAGCGATCGCGCTCGTCATCATCGTGGATGCCTCCGTGACCACCCTCATCGAGCTCTACATCGTCGGCGTCTTCGTCTCCTTCACGCTCAGCCAGCTCGGCATGATCCGGCACTGGAACCGGCTTCTGCACCTGGAGACGGAGCGCCGGACCCGGTGGCAGATGCAGCGCAGTCGCGCCATCAACACAGTCGGGGCGCTCATCTGCGCGGTCGTCCTCGCGGTCGTCCTCGTCACCAAGTTCACCCACGGCGCCGGCTACGCGGTTGCGGCCATGGTCGTCCTCTTCGTCCTCATGACCCGCATCTCCGGTCACTACCAGCGGGTCGCGAAGGAGTTGGCGGCAGCAGACTCCGTCACCGAGGTCTCACGGCTGCCCTCCCGCGTGCATGCGATCGTCCTCATCTCCACTCTCCACAAGCCGGCGCTTCGCGCCCTGTCGTATGCACGGGCCACCCGACCCTCGCGGCTCGAGGCGATCACGGTGTCGGTCGACCCGGAGCAGACCGCTGCCCTGCGGGAGGAGTGGGAGAAACTGGAGATCCCGGTTCAGCTCAAGGCCCTCGACAGCCCCTTCCGCGAGGTCACCCGGCCGGTCCTCGAGTACATCCGGTCGGTGCGCTCGAGCAACCCCCGTGATCTCATCGTCGTCTACGTTCCCGAGTACGTCCTCGGCCGCTGGTGGGAGCAGCTGCTGCACAACCAGAGCGCCCTGCGGCTCAAGACCCGGCTACGTTTCATGCCTGGTGTCATGGTCGCCTCGGTGCCGTGGCAGCTGCGGTCCTCCTCCGGTCAGGAGCCGCTCCTCGGGGCGCCCGCGCCGGGAGACGTCAGGCGCGGCGATGAATGACGTGAAAGAGACCATGAGCGACCTGAACGACCGGAACGACCTCGTCGGCCGCGTGGTCGAGCTCGACGTGGGCGCCATCGCCCACGGAGGGCACTGCGTCGCCCGCCTGGACGGTCAGGTGGTCTTCGTCCGGCACACCCTCCCGGGGGAGCGCGTGCTGGCCCGGATCACCGAGGGGGAGCCCGGCCGCTCCTTCCTGCGTGCCGACGCCGTCGAGATCCTCACCGCGGCGCCCGGCCGGGTGACGCCACCGTGCCGTTACGCCGGTCTCTGTGGTGGCTGCGACTTCCAGCACGTCGCCCTCGTGGAGCAGCGGCTCCTCAAGGCCGAGGTGGTGCGTGAGCAGTTCTCCCGCCTGGCCCGTGTCGACCTCGCCGACCTGGGTCTCGGTCCGGTGGTCGAGCCGGTGCCGGGGGACCGGGACGGCCTCGGGTGGCGCACGCGGGTCGAGTTCGCGGTCGACCCGGACACGGGAGCGGCCGGGCTGCGGCGGCACCGGTCCCACGAGGTCGTCCCTATCGCACGGTGTCTCATCGCCTCGCCCGGCGTCACCGATGCGGCGGTCACCTCACGCTCGTGGCCGACGGCGGAGAGCGTCGACGTCACCGAGACCAGCCACGGCGAGGTCGTTGTGACCGTGCTCCCCGCGCAGGCCGGGCGCCGTCGGCGGATCGTCGAGGAGGTCCGCGGGGTGGGGGATTTCGCCCTCGACGCCAGAGGCTTCTGGCAGGTGCACCCGGGAGCGGCCGCGACCTTCGTCGCCGTCGTCCTGGAGCTGCTCGACCCGCAGCCGGGGGAGCGGGCGCTGGACCTGTATGCCGGGGTCGGCCTCTTCGCCGTCGCCCTCGCCGACCGGGTCGGCCCGCTCGGCCAGGTCATCGCCGTGGAGAGCGACCGGGAGGCCACCGCATACGCGCGGGAGAACCTGGTGGAGCACCGCCAGGCCCTCGTCCTCGACGGCCGTGTCGACGACCTGTTCGGGGTTCCCCGCCGGGTCAAGGGCCGGCAGAGCCGGCGCGGCCCGCGGACGAGGGGACCGGCGCGCTCACCACTGCTCCCGGAGCGCGCGGACCTCGTCGTGCTGGACCCGCCGCGCACCGGCGCGGGAGCCGGGGTCGTGCGAGCGGTGAGCGACCTGCGGCCGCGAGCCGTCGCATACGTCGCCTGTGACCCTGCCGCCCTGGCGCGGGACACCGCGACCTTCCTCGAGTCCGGGTATGCGCTGGCCGGCCTGCGCTGTTTCGACGCCTTCCCGATGACGCACCACCTGGAGTGCATCGCCCTGTTCGTCCGCGACTGACGTCGACCGCGTCACCCGGTCCCTGTTGCCCTGCCTCGCACCGCGGATAGGCTCGTGGGAACCGCGGCCATGTGGCAGAATGTATCTTGATGTCAAGATAAATCGCCGCGTGGCAACGACCTAGCAAAGGAGCAGCAGTGGTCAGCACGAACAGCTTCGACGCCCATGGCACCCTCGAGGTGGGCGGGAACAGCTACGAGATCTACCGGCTCGACACGGTCGAGGGCAGCGAGACCCTCCCGTACAGCCTGAAGATCCTTCTCGAGAACCTCCTTCGCACGGAGGACGGCGCGAACATCACCGCAGACCACATCCGCGCGCTGGGCTCATGGGACGAGAACGCCGAGCCGGATACCGAGATCCAGTTCACGCCCGCCCGCGTCGTCATGCAGGACTTCACCGGTGTGCCCTGCATCGTCGACCTCGCGACGATGCGTGAGGCCGTCGCCGACCTCGGCGGTGACCCTACGAAGATCAACCCGCTCGCGCCGGCTGAGCTCGTCATCGACCACTCGGTCATCATCGACTTCTTCGGCCGCCCCGACGCCTTCGAGAAGAACGTCGAGGTCGAGTACCAGCGCAACGGCGAGCGCTACCAGTTCCTCCGGTGGGGTCAGACGGCCTTCGACGACTTCAAGGTCGTTCCGCCCGGCACCGGCATCGTCCACCAGGTCAACATCGAGCACCTCGCCCGGGTGACGATGGTCCGCGACGGGGTCGCCTACCCCGACACGTGCGTCGGCACCGACTCGCACACGACGATGGTCAACGGTCTCGGCGTCCTCGGCTGGGGCGTCGGCGGCATCGAGGCCGAGGCGGCGATGCTCGGACAGCCGGTGTCGATGCTCATCCCGCGCGTCGTCGGCTTCAAGCTCAAGGGCTCGATCCCCTCCGGGGCGACCGCGACGGACGTCGTGCTCACCATCACCGAGATGCTCCGTGACCACGGCGTCGTCGGCAAGTTCGTCGAGTTCTACGGCGACGGTGTTGCTCAGGTGCCGCTGGCCAACCGCGCCACCATCGGCAACATGAGCCCCGAGTTCGGCTCGACCTGTGCGATCTTCCCGATCGACGACGTCACGCTGGACTACCTGCGCCTCACAGGCCGCAGCGACGAGCAGGTTGCGCTCGTCGAGGCGTATGCCAAGGAGCAGGGCATGTGGCTCTACCAGGACGCCGAGCCGGCCCGCTACTCCGAGTACCTCGAGCTCGACCTCTCCACGGTCGTGCCGTCGATCGCCGGCCCGAAGCGCCCGCAGGACCGCATCGAGCTCAGCAACGCCAAGAAGCAGTTCTGCAGCGACCTGAAGAACTACGTCGTCAACGGCAAGGGCATCGAGAAGAGCAGCGTCGACGTCGAGCTGATGAACACCTTCCCGGCGTCCGACGCACCCTCCCACGACGCGCACGAGGAGTCGGAGACCGCAGGGCGTCCGGTCCACTCCCCGCCGGTGCCGGAGGACTTCCAGCGTCCGCGCGTGGCCGTACCGGCCACGATCGACGGCCAGGACGTGACGATCGACCACGGGCACGTCGTCATCGCCTCCATCACGAGCTGCACCAACACCTCCAACCCGTCGGTGATGATGGCCGCCGCCATGCTCGCCAAGAACGCGGTCGAGAAGGGCCTGAGTGTCGCACCGTGGGTGAAGACCTCGATGGCCCCCGGCTCGAAGGTGGTGACCGGCTACTACCACAAGGCCGGGATGTGGCCCTACCTCGAGAAGCTCGGCTTCCACCTCGTCGGCTACGGCTGCACGACGTGCATCGGCAACTCCGGGCCGATCATCGAGGAGGTCTCGCAGGCGGTCAACGAGCACGACCTCGCCGTCGTCTCCGTCCTCTCCGGCAACCGCAACTTCGAGGGCCGGATCAACCCCGACGTGAAGATGAACTACCTCGCGAGCCCACCGCTCGTCATTGCCTACGCGCTCGCCGGCACGATGGACTTCGACTTCGAGACCCAGCCGCTCGGTCAGGACCAGAACGGCCAGGACGTGTTCCTGCGCGACATCTGGCCCTCACCGGCCGATGTCGAGGCGACCATCTCCGAGAGCATCAACAAGGAGATGTTCACCAAGGACTACGCCGACGTCTTCGCCGGTGACGAGCGCTGGCGCTCGCTGCCGACTCCTGAGGGTGACACCTTCGCCTGGGACGACGCCTCGACCTACGTCCGCAAGCCCCCATACTTCGACGGCATGGCCAAGGACCCGGAGCCCGTCACGGACGTCACCGGGGCGCGGGTGCTGGCCCTGCTCGGTGACTCGGTCACGACCGACCACATCAGCCCGGCCGGTTCGATCAAGACCGACTCGCCTGCGGGCAAGTACCTGAGCGAGCACGGCGTCGAGCGCAAGGACTTCAACTCCTACGGCTCGCGCCGCGGCAACCACGAGGTCATGATCCGGGGCACCTTCGCCAACATCCGCCTCAAGAACCTCCTGCTCGACGGGGTCGAGGGAGGCTTCACCCGCGACTTCACCCAGGGCGGCGAGCAGACGACGATCTACGATGCCTCGCAGAACTACCAGGCAGCGGGCATCCCGCTCGTCGTCCTCGCCGGCAAGGAGTACGGCTCCGGGTCCTCGCGCGACTGGGCGGCCAAGGGCACGGCGCTGCTCGGGGTCAAGGCGGTCATCGCCGAGTCCTACGAGCGCATCCACCGCTCCAACCTCATCGGGATGGGTGTGCTGCCGCTGCAGTACCCCGCCGGCCAGAACGCCGAGTCACTCGGGCTGGACGGCACCGAGACCTTCGACATCGTGGGAGTGACCGCCCTCAACGAGGGCCCCAGCCCCCGCACCGTCAAGGTCGTGGCCACCAAGGAGGACGGCTCGGTCGTGGAGTTCGACGCCGCACTGCGCATCGACACCCCCGGCGAGGCGGACTACTACCGCAACGGCGGCATCCTCCAGTACGTCCTGCGGTCGCTCGTCTGATCGACTCGCCTCGGCTCATCCGAACGTCGTTGTTCAAGGGCTGACGCGCGAGCGCCCACGCCCGAGAACTGAGCCCAACGTATGCGGGCCGCACCTGATCAGGTGCGGCCCGCATACGTTGTGGTGGGGTGGGTTGTCGTGGGGAGGCCTGAGCGTCAGGCCTGCGAGATGCGCACCGAGTTCCCGGCGGGGTCGCGGACGGCGAAGTCACGGGCGCCCCAGTCCTGATCCATCGGTTCCTGCATGATGTCGGCGCCACTGCCCTGGACGCGTTCGAATGCCGCGTCGAGGTCCTTCGCCTGCAGGTTGATCCCGGCATAGGTGCCCTTGGCCATCATCTCGGAGATCACGGCGCTCTCGGCCTCCGTGATGCCGGGGTCGGCGGCCGGAGGGTGCAGGACGATCGAGACGTCCTGACCGGGCGCGCCGAGGGTGATCCAGCGCATCGTGCCGGATCCGACGTCGCCGCGGACCTCGAAGCCGAGGACGTCGCGGTAGAAGACGAGCGAGGCCTCGGGGTCGTCGGTGGGAAGGAAGCTGGAGGAGATGGTGATGTCCATGCGTCTCACGCTAGAGCTGCGGCGGGAGCGGCGCTTCTCGATTCCTGATCGGTCTGGAGACCCGCTTGGTCACGCAGGGCGGGATCGAGAGGCGCACCGCGTCCTGCCGGTAACGGCTCGGTGACATGCCGACCAGCTCCGAGAATCGTGTGGAGAACGTTCCGAGAGAGGAGAAGCCGACCTCGAAACAGATGTCCGTGACCGAGAGGTCGCCGCGCCGGAGCAGGGTCATCGCCCGCTCGATGCGCCGCGTCATGAGGTAGGAGTACGGCGACTCGCCGTAGGCCTCCTTGAACTGGCGCGAGAGGTGTCCGGCGGACATGTGGACCTGGCGCGCCAGCGATGGCACGTCGAGTGGCTGGGCGTAGTCCCGGTCGATCCGGTCGCGCACCTGCCGTAGGAGTCGCAGGTCGCGAAGTCGGCTCGGAGATCCCTGCGTCCCTGCTCCCACGAGAGGGGAGCCTACCGAGTTGAGGCTCAGTGGTGCAGCCGGATGCTGCCGACCCCGCTCTTGGCCTTGACGCTCAGGAACGGCTGGTCCTCCTGGGGCGCGCCGACCGACTCGATGTCCTTGACGACCTGACCCGTGCCGCTCACGAGGTCCAGCCACACCGGCAACCCTCTCGGCACCGTGAGGTCGATGTCGCCCGTGCCTGACTTGGCCTCGAAGGTGCCCTCACTGAGCTGGAATGAGATGTCGCCGGAGCCGGTGGCGGCGCTGGTCCTCTTCGATGACGTGTGCCGGACCGTGATGTCGCCGCTGCCTGCTCGGCAGTTCAGCTCCTCGCCGGTCGCCTCCCGGATCGAGATGTCACCCGACCCGGTGGTCACGTTGCCGCTGCGGCACGAGCGCACGTCGACATTCCCGGAGCCGGTGGCGATGTGGACCTGCTGAGCGTGCTCGAGGCTGACGTCCCCGGAGCCGGTTCGTGCGGTCACATCGCCGGCCTCGCCGGTCACCGTGATGTCCCCGGACTTGGTCTTGGCCTTGATGCCTGCGCCGTGCGGGAGCTCGACCTCGACATCGACGCGGGTGCTCTGGGTGGAGAAGGAGATGGGGCCGATCTTGATGGCGAAGCGCGTGCCACCGGAGGAGTCCTTGTCGAGCAGCGGCGGCACATCGACGACGAGGGTGTCGCCGTCGACGCGAAGGGCCACCGGCTCGAGGTCGACGTCGCCCCTCGCGTGCAGGGTCACCCGGGCGGTTCCATCGGTCGTGGAGGAGATGATGCGGACGTTGCCGAGCTCGTTCTCGAGGGCTAGAGAGCTGACCCCGCTGAAGGTCTCGGTGCGGCTGGTGTCGGTCATGACTGAGCTCCTGTCAGGCCCAGCCGGTGACCCGACGGGGGCCGGTCTTCGGGGGGCCGGGGAAGGGGAAGTTGAAGCCGGGATCCTCCTGGGTGGCGCGGCGGATGGCGTGCACGATCCAGGTGTTGAGTGACTGGTCTGCCTCGGCTGCCTTGGCCTCGGCGCGCTGCTTGAGGCTCTGCGGCAGGCGCACCGTGATCCGGGCGCTGTCCTCCTCGCCCTCGTCCTGGGTGGGGATCGCCATGGTCGGGGCGCCGACATCCGTGCGCTCGACCGCGATGACCGGGTCCCGTCCCTCGAGTCTGACGACGGCGACGACCCCGTCGAGGTCGGCGGTCACCTGTGCCGCCGTGTCGGAGATCGCCTCGACGAGCACGGCCCGCAGGCCCGGCTCGAGGGCGGAGAGCAGCCGGTTCGCGGTTGCCCGGGTCGAGTCGTCGGCGAGCGCGGTGACCTTCTCGAGGTCATCGGCCAGACGCTGGAGGTAGGGTGACAGATCCATGACACCACTATGACATCACTGTGGCATCACTAGCAAGTCGCGGTTGCCATCGCGCCCTCAGGCTTATCCGCCGGATCCGGCTTGTCTGGGGCTAGGTTGAGTCTCGTCGTACGGACAACGGGGTCCGCCGAGAGGAGAACGCGATGATCGACGTGCTGTGGGGCATCGGGGGAATGGTGGCCGTCCTGGGTATCGCCGTCCTGCTGTCGACGAACCGCAAGGCCATCCGGCTCCGCACGGTGCTGGGTGCTCTGGCTCTCCAGGTCGGCTTCGGCATCCTCGTTCTGTTCTTCCCGTGGGGGAAGGCGGCCCTTGAGTGGGCCTCGAAGGCCGTCCAGGCGAGCATCGACTCATCGCGGGCGGGGATCGGCTTCCTCTTCGGCCCCCTCGTCGGGGGGACGGATACGTCTTCGCCTTCCAGGTGCTGCCGGTCATCGTGTTCTTTGCCGCCCTGACCTCGGTGCTCTACCACTGGGGCATCCTTCAGAAGGTCGTCGAGATCCTCGGCGGAGGCATGGCCAAGCTCCTCGGCACGCGCAAGGCTGAGTCGGTCAACGCGGCCCCGAACGTCTTCGTCGGGCAGATCGAGGCGCCCTTGGTCATCCGGCCGTACATCTCGAGCCTGACCCACTCGGGACTGTTCGCCGTCATGGTCGGAGGTCTGGCGACGGTGGCCGGCAGTGTCCTGGTCGGCTATGCCCTGCTGGGTGCCCGGCTCGGGCACCGCAACGTCATCGACGCGGCGGCCGGGGGAGCGGCGGAGGGTCTGCGGCTCGCTGCGACCATCGGCGCGATGCTGTTGGCCTTCATCTCGCTCATCGCGCTCATCAACCTCATCCTCGGTCAGGTCGGCGGGCTGGTCGGACTCGAGGATCTGACCTTCGAGCGGATCCTCGGCTACGTCTTCGCGCCGATTATGCTCGTCATCGGAGTGCCGTGGGGTGAGGCGCTCGAGGCGGGCAGCTTCGTCGGTCAGAAGATCGTCGTCAACGAGTTCGTCGCGTTCACGAACTTCGCGCCGGTCATCGAGGACTACAGCGCCAAGACGCAGGCGGTCGTGACCTTCGCCCTCACCGGCTTCGCCAACCTGGGCTCGCTCGGCATCCTTCTCGGCGGACTCGGGAGTCTTGCGCCCGAGCGTCGCGGGGAGATCGCCCAGCTGGGCATCCGGGCGATCCTCGCCGGCGCCCTGGCCAACCTGATGAGCGCGGCGATCGCGGGCATCCTCATCGGCTGACGATCCCGCCAGCGCCTCCACCCGATCGGTGGGATGCGCGTACCAGAACGTGCCAATAGGAACGTTCTGGTACACCCGCCAGCGGTGTCCGGGCGATGACCTACCATCGAACGTATGTTCGAGGATCGGCCGAGTGGAGCGGTGCGCGCCGGTCCACCCGGCTGGCCCAAGGAGGTTCCGCCTGCAGGGACCCCGGGCTGGCAGGTGGCTGCGGCGTCCTGGCTGCTCGACCTCTGCCCCTCCGAGTTTCGCGGCTACCCGAGCCTGCGTCGGCACCTGGTGCTGCTCGCGTGGCTGGCCGAGCACCACGTGGAGGCTCAGCTCGTGGCGTTGCGCCAGGCGTACCGCACGATCCGGGCCGAGCTGACGAACCGACTTCCGGAGGGCGTGGTCGAGCAGGCGATGACCGATATCGAGCTCGAGGGCATCCGGCTGCGGGCCGCCAGACGTGGGGTCCAGCTCATCGGGGAGGCGCTCGCCGATCGGCGGCTGGCGGGATGACGAGCAGGGAACTCCCAAGGGTGCCGCGGACGTAGAATCGGGACGTTCCATGTCGCCGAAAGGACGTGCGCCGCTGTGGCAAAGCCCATCCGGGTCTCCTCACCTGCCGAGCTCAAGGCCCTGCCAGAGGAGCAGCTGCCCGACCTGGCGCAGGAGATCCGTTCCTATCTCGTCGAGTCGGTGTCTCGCACCGGCGGCCACCTCGGTCCCAACCTCGGGGTCGTCGAGCTGAGCATCGCGCTGCACCGGGTCTTCGAGAGCCCGTGGGACACCATCGTCTTCGACACCGGCCACCAGTCCTACGTGCACAAGCTCCTCACCGGACGCCAGGACTTCTCCGGTCTGCGGTCCAAGGGCGGGGTGAGCGGGTACCCCAGCCGGAGTGAGTCCGAGCACGACGTCGTGGAGAACTCCCATGCGTCGACGTCACTGTCCTGGGCCTACGGCATCGCCAAGGCGCGGAAGCTCAAGGGAGAGCGCGGCCGGCACACGGTCGCGGTCATCGGCGACGGTGCGCTCACCGGCGGAATGGCCTGGGAGGCGATCAACAACATCGCGGCCGACAAGACCCTTCCGCTCGTGGTCGTGGTCAACGACAACGAGCGCTCTTATGCGCCTACGATCGGTGGGCTCGCCGACCACCTCGCGTCCCTGCGCACCACCCAGCAGTACGAGAACTTCCTCGGCTGGGGCAAGGGCAGGCTGCGTCAGACGCCGGTCATCGGGAAGCCGATGGAGCGTGCGCTGCACGGCGTGAAGAAGGGGCTCAAGGACGTCATCTCGCCTCAAGGCCTCTTCGAGGACGTCGGCATGAAGTACATCGGCCCGGTCGACGGCCACGACATCCACGCCATGGAGGTCGCCCTCGGTCGGGCGCGTGCGTTCAACGGACCGGTCCTCGTCCACGTCATCACGCAGAAGGGGCGGGGCTACGACCCGGCCGTCAATGACGAGGCGGACCAGTTCCACGGCATCGGTGTGATCAACCCGGAGACCGGGCTGCCCATCGAGATCGCCGGCCGGTCGTGGACCGACGACTTCAGCGACGCCATGGTCGAGCTGGGTGCAGAGCGCAAGGACGTCGTGGCCATCACGGCCGCCATGATGATCCCGGTCGGACTGAAGGACTTCGCCGACGCATACCCCGACCGCACCTTCGATGTCGGCATCGCCGAGCAGCACGCGGTGACGATGGCCGCCGGTCTCGCGTTCGGCGGCCTGCACCCCGTCGTCGCCATCTATGCGACGTTCCTCAACCGGGCCTTCGACCAGATGCTCATGGACTGCGCGCTCCACAAGGCGGGCGTAACCTTCGTCCTCGACCGGTCCGGGGTCACCGGGCCGGACGGGGCGAGTCACCACGGGATGTGGGACATGTCGCTGGCGTCCATCGTGCCCGGGCTGCACCTCGCTGCCCCCCGGGACGGCGAGCACGTGGCGACGGCGCTGCGGGAGTCGATCGACATCTCCGACGCGCCGTCGATCATCCGGTTCCCCAAGGGCAGCTCACCGGCGACCATCCCCGCCGTGCGTTCGGTGGGCGGCGTCGACGTGCTCGTCGAGACTTCCGAGGAGCCCGTGGACGAGCTCATCATCGGCATCGGGTCGATGGTGCCTACAGCGCTCACCGTGACGGAGAAGCTTGCGGCAGAAGGTCGTTCGGTACGTGCCGTCGATCCGGTGTGGGCGCTGCCGGTCACTCCCGCGGTGGTCGACCTGGCCCGCTCCGCCGGTCGGGTGACGGTCATCGAGGACAACCTCGTCAGCTCCGGGGTGGGGACACAGATCTCGCTGGCCCTGGCCGATGCGGGCGTGTCCGCCCCGGTGCGGCTGTTCGGTATCCCGAAGCGCTTCCTCGACCACGCCTCGCGCGGTCAGGTGCTCGAGGAGATCGGGCTCACCGCGGAGGCCATCGCCTCAGCCCTCCTCGAGGGCTGAGGCCGACGACCTGAGGCGAGGGGACAGTCCGAGGCGAGGGGCGCGCATACGGGGTCTGCCCGGCACTTCGGAAGGGAAACTCGGTCTCCGCAGGGCTACCTTGACCATGCGAAGTCGCCCTTTCCCTCCGGGGAGAGAAAGGGCGACTCGGCGGATCAGATGTCGCGGAAGGTCTCGATCGTGGCGCCCAAGGTGTTGAGCCGCTCGGCGAGGTCCTCGTAGCCACGGTTGATGACGTAGATGTTGCGCAGCACCGAGGTCCCGGGAGCTGCGAGCATGGCGATCAGGATGACCACTCCGGGCCGCAGGGCGGGTGGGCAGACCACCTCGGCTGCGCGCCAGCGGCGCGTCGGACCCTCGATCATGACGCGGTGCGGGTCGAGCAGGTGGACGTTGGCGCCCACCTTGTTCAGCTCGGTGAGGTAGATCGCCCGGTTCTCGTAGACCCAGTCATGGATCATCGTCGTGCCCTCGGCGCACGCGGCGATGATCGCGAAGAACGGGAGGTTGTCGATGTTCAGACCCGGGAACGGCATCGGGTGGATCTTGTCGATGGGGGCGCGCAGCGGTCCGGGGATGGTCGTGAGGTCCACGAGGCGCGTGCGCCCGTTGAGCGCGACGTACTCCTCGGTGAGCTCGTACTTCATGCCCATGCCCTCGAGGGTGGCGAGCTCGATCTCGAGGAACTCGATCGGCACGCGCTCGATGGTGATGGAGGAGCCGGTGACCACGGCGGCGGCAAGCAGGCTCATTGCCTCGATCGGGTCCTCGGAGGGGAAGTACTCGACGTCGACATCGATCTCCGAGACGCCGTGGACGGTGAGCGTCGTCGTCCCGATCCCCTCGATGCGCACGCCGACCTTCTCGAGGAAGAAGCAGAGGTCCTGGACCATGTAGTTCGGCGAGGCATTGCGGATGACCGTCGTGCCCGGGTGGCAAGCCGCAGCCATGAGGACGTTCTCGGTGACGGTGTCCCCACGCTCCGTGAGGACGATCGGGCGCTTCGGCTCGATCGAGCGGTCGACCTTGGCGTCGTAGAAGCCATGGGTGGCGATGACGTCGAGGCCGAAGGACTTCAGGGCCGTCAGGTGCGGCTCGACGGTGCGGGTCCCGAGGTCGCAGCCGCCGGCATACGGGAGGCGGAACGTGTCGTGCAGGTGCAGTAGCGGCCCGAGGAACATGATGACCGTGCGGGTGCGGCGGGCGGCCTCCACGTCGATGCGGTCCAGCTCGAGCCGGGCCGGGGGGATGATCTCGAGGTCGTTGCTGCCCGGGAGCCAGCGGGTGCGGACGCCGATCGAGGTGAGCACCTCGATGATGCGGTTGACCTCCTCGATGCGGGCGATCGAGCGCAAGGTGGTGCGGCCCTTGTTGAGGAGGGCGGCGCACAGGAGGGCGACAGCGGCGTTCTTGCTCGTCTTGACGGGGATGGAGCCCGAGAGCTTCTTCCCGCCGACGATCCGCAGGTGCTGCGGGCCGGCCGATCCGAGGGAGACGAACTCACTGTCGAGGCTCTCGCCGATGCGCGCGAGCATCTCGAGGGAGAGGTTCTGCTTGCCCTGCTCGATCCGCGCCACAGCGCTCTGGCTGGTGTTCAACAGATCCGCCAGCTCTGCCTGGGTCATTCCCTTGTGGCGACGAGCGTCCCGGATGAGACCGCCGATCCTGATGAGGTAGGTGTCGGTAGGAGTCACGTCGCCAGTCTAGATCACATATGAGATAAAGGCACGTTCCATCAGGCAGGACAGCCGCGGCGGAGCACAGCTCAGCACACGTCAGGAGGCGA
>JAAYCP010000141.1 GCA_012729695.1 Actinomycetales bacterium
GTCGCTCGCGGCTCCGGTCGCTGCGTGGAGGACTTCGCCTCCCTCAGTCGGGTCCTCGCCGACGTCCGCCGCGGATGACCGCCCGCCCGCTCTCCCTGTATGCGCTGGTCGCCGGCGTCCTCTTCACCGCCGTCGTTCTGGGCTGGGATGCCGCCACTCCCCGCGCTGCGCTGCCCGAGACGCTCCGCGGCGGCGGGGCAGCCGCGATGAGTCCCCTGCTCACCCGGATTGCCGAGTCCTTCCCACCGCCGCCCGAGAGCGCGGAGGCCCTCACCGAGACCACCGCCCGCCTGGCGCTCACCGAGGACGAGCTCCGCCGGTCCACGCAGCAGGCCGACCTCGCGACCACCCCCCACATCGCAGCCCTCTCGGACCAGGGCCACGACATCGTCCTCGGCCGGGTCGTCGCCGTCGGTGCACCCGGAGCGGCCGGTCCGGAGCGCCTCACCATCGACCTCGGCACCGAGGACGGCATCGCCCTCGACCAGAGTGTCGTCGCCGCGGATGGCCTCGTCGGACGCACCGTTCGAGTGGGCAGGACGACGAGTGACGTCCTCATCGTCGGCGCCGCGGATCTCGTCGTCGGCGCCCGGGCTCTCGACTCCCAGCTCCTCGGCACCGTCACTCCGCCGGCCTCGGGCGACCCCGCTGCTCGCGAGCACGGCGAGCTCACCCTCACCACCATCTCCTTCGGAGATCTGCGCACGGGGGAGCAGGTCGTCACCGTCGGCTCTCCGGACGACACGCCCCTCGTCGCGGGGATCCCTGTCGGGAAGATCACCAGCGTCGACCCACCCCGCGGACGCGTCGATGTGACTGCGACGCTCCTCCCGGCCGTAGACATCGGCACCCTCGATGTCGTCGCGGTCATCGTCCCAGGGGGTCGATGACATGCACCGCCGCAGGACGAGCCGCATCACCAGCGACGTCTCTACCCTTCCCGACAGCCGAATCTCACGAGCCGGTCGTGGAGTTCGCACCGTCGTCGCCCTTGTCCTCTGCGTCGTCGGCACCGTGGTTGTGGTCGTCCTCCAGGCCCGCGGCTGGCGGATCCTTCCCGACCTGGCGCTCCTTCCAGTCCTCGCCCTCGCACTCAGCCGCGGCCCCGTCCCCGGCGCTCTCCTCGGACTCGCCGCCGGCTGGGTCGTCGACCTCGTCCCGCCCGGCGGTGAGCCACTCGGCATGACCGCGCTCCTGTATGCGCTGGCCGGCCTCCTCGCCGGGCTCGGCCGACGCGTGGGTCCCCTCCCGCTGCGGTGGGTGGCGCTCGTCTGCCTCGGCGCATCGGCCATCCCGGCGCTGGGCCGGCTCCTTCAGGGCGCCTGGCTCGGCCAGCAGCTGGACGTGGCCGGTGCGGCCACGCAGGTCGCTGTCACGCTCCTCGCCGCCATCGTCCTCGTGCCCCCGCTCATCCGGCTCGACACGGGGGAGGAGCCGCTGTGAGACCGCCCGCCATGACGGCCCAGGACCGTGGTGCACCACTGCGCCATCTGCGCCGCCGGGTGCTCGTCCTCGTGATCCTCCTCCTTCTCATGCTGGGCGCCCTCGTCGGACGGCTCACCCAGGTCCAGGTCCTCAATCCGACGGCAGCAACAGCCCAGCCACAGTCAGCAGCCACGCAGGCCAAGGACGACCGGGCCAGCCGGTACGGCACCAGACAAGCCTCCACCCAGGACGCACGAGAAGAGCACACCCACGACCCGAACCTCACGACTCTTGTCACCCCCGCGATCCGCGGACGCATCCTCGACCGCAACGGCATTCCCCTCGTCCAGAACGACTCCTACCCGTCACTCGTCATGGATCGCGCCGTCCTGGCCTCCCTCGACGAAACCTCAGCAGACAACCTCTTTCTCTCCCTCGGAGAGAAGCTCGGCATCGACCCCGACGAGCTCCGCGCCCGCACCACCTCCTGCGGCGCGCCCGACGCCGCGCCCCCACCCACGTGCACTCCCGGCTCCCCGGCAGCGCCCGCGATCCTCGCCCCGAAGCTCGACGCGGTCCAGGCCCTCGCCGTCGCCGAGCGACCCGACCTCTTCCCCGGGGTGCGGATCGAGCCGGTGGCGACCCGCGCATACCCCCAGCCGGACGGCGTCCTCGCAGCGCACGTGCTCGGCTACCTCGCCCGGGCGACCGAGGAGGACGTCACCGCGAGCCAGGGCCACGTCCACGGCAACGAGCTCGTCGGGCGGGCGGGTCTGGAGCGGCAGTACGACGAGATCCTGCGCGGCATCCCCGGCCACACACTCCTCCGCACCGATCCGCGCGGCGTGCCCCTCGAGGTCGTCGAGGACGTCCCCCCGATCTCGGGATCAGACCTGCGGACCACCCTCGACGTGCGCCTCCAGAAGGTGGCCGAGCAGTCCCTCGAGGACCAGATCCTCGAGCGCCGGCGAGCGGGGAACGTCGCCGACAGTGGCGCCGCGGTCGTCCTCGACCTGCGCGACGGGGGAGTGCTGGCGCTGGCGAGCTACCCGACCTACGACCCGAGCGTCTGGGTGGGCGGTATCTCGGAGCAGGACTATGCGGCGCTCACCGCCGACGACTCCCACCACCCGCTCATCAACCGCGTGACCGAGGCGGGGCTGGCTCCGGCGTCGACGTTCAAGGCCGTGACGCTGCCGGCCGCCGTCGCCGCGGGCAACCCGCTCACGGGCACCTACTCCTGCCCGGCGAGCTACGCCATCGGCGGCCGGGAGTTCACGAACTTCGGCCGCGAGGACCACGGCAGGATCACCCTCCACCGCGCGATGGAGATCTCCTGCGACACCGTCTTCTACGACTTCGCCTACCAGAAGTGGGTCAGCCTCGGTCGCACCGGCGCGAAGGACGACAGCGCCGACCCGTTCATCCGCACCGCCCGCGAGTTCGGGTTGGGGCAGCCGACCGGGATCGACCTGCCGGGGGAGGCCAGCGGTCGGGTGCCGGGGCGTGAGTGGCGCCGCTCGTACTGGGAGGCCACGAAGGACACACTGTGCGAGCGTGCGCAGACCGGCTACCCCGAGATCGCCGACCTCGAGCGTCGCGACCTCCTCACCGCGATCGCCCGCGAGAACTGCGAGCACGGATACCTCTACCGCGGCGGCGACGCGGCCAACTTCAGCATCGGCCAGGGCGATGTCCTCACCACCCCGCTCCAGATGGCCCAGGTGTATGCGGCGGTCGCCACCGGCGGACCCACACTGACCCCGCGCCTCGCAGACGCCTTCATCGACGTGCGCACCGGTGCCGTGGAGGAGCTCGAGCCGACCCCCGGCGTGCAGGTGCCGCTCGAGGCCCCGCTCGGCGCATACCTGCGCGACTCGCTGGTCTCGGTCGTCACGAGAGGCACCGCGGCCGAGGGCTTCGCCGGGTTCCCCCTGGAGCAGTGGCCGGTCGCGGGCAAGACCGGCTCCGCCGAGCGCGGGCACGGCAACGACGTCTCCTGGTTCATCTCGTATGCGCCGGCCACCTCTCCCCGCTACGTCGTCGCGGTGGCGATCACCCAGGCCGGACTCGGCTCAGAGGCTGCGGTGCCGGTCGCTCGGAGCATCCACGAGACGCTGCGGACCCTCGACTCGGAGTAGACCGCCCGCCATCGCCGCAACGTGTGACGAAAGTGCTGCTATCACGACACATTTCCCACACGCAGAGGCACTCCCTGGGTCCGAACGCGGCGGTGCAGCAACGACGCCCGTGCAGCAACGACGCCCGTGCAGTGTGGATAGTTCTGAAGCCCCGATGCCCGCAGGCCACATAGTTGACGGGTGGACCTCGACGCACTCATCCGGCGCCAACATGGTGTCCTCACACGTGCGCAGGCGGTGCAGTGCGGACTGACGGTCAGCGCGATCCGGTGGCGTCTCGAGGACGGCAGCTGGACCCGGCTCGCGCACGGCATCTACCACGCCCACACCGGACCGGTCACCTGGATGGCCCGGGCGCACGCTCTCACGCTCCGCCTCGGCCCGGGCGGCGCACTGACGAAGGAGACCGCCGCGCACCTGCACGGCGTCGAGTCGCACGCCCCCCAGGTCCTCAGCGGTGCGGTCGTCTCGCGGCAGGTGCAGCGCCTGGCCGGCACCCGGGTCATGAGGCGACGCGCCCTCCACATCGTGACCCGCCAGGGACTTCCTGTGACCTCAGCCGCATCGACAGTGCTCGACCTCGTCGCTGATCACCACACGAGCCACTGGCGCGATGTCGTGCACCTCATGGCGCGCTGGGTCCACTGCAGCAAGGTCAACGCCGAGGACGTGCTCGCAGCCCTCGCTCAGCGCGAGCGGTACCCACTTCGCTCGCTCGTCACGACTGCGCTCGAGCCGATCTCCGCGGGGGTCGAGAGCATCCTCGAGCTGGACTCTCTCGAGGGAGTGATCCTCCGGCATGGCCTGCCTCGACCGACGCTCCAGGCTCATGGACAAGGTCCGCACGGCACGGTCCGTAGGGATGCCGAGTGGGAGGCCTACGGCGTGGTGCTGGAGTCGGACGGACGACTCTTCCACTCGGGAGCCTCACTGCAGAGCGACCGGCGCCGGGACCGGCATGCCGCCCGCACCGGTCGCCTCACCCTCCGCGCCGGGCACGTCGAGATACGGTTCGGCTCCTGTGAGCTCGCCATCGACATCTTCCTGGCGCTGCGCTCACGCGGCTACCGTGGCGACCTCACCGCGTGCTCGCCTCGATGCGTCACCCGGACCCTGCGCGCTGCGATCTGACACCGCCGGCTGCCGGCCACTCACCCCACGTCGCTCGTGCCGACTACGCGTGACGAAAGTGCCGCCCCCGCGTCGCTCGTGCCGACTACGCGTGAAGAAAGTGCCGCCCCCACGTCGCTCGTGCCGACTACGCGTGACGAAAGTGCCGCCATCACAACACTTTCTTCACAGGTAGGGCGCAGTCCACTGGCTCACTCAGCCCCATCCGTCGACCACGCCGCGCCATGGACCACGTCGTCGACCATCCGAGCGAACCGCGGACAGGCGACGATGTCGTGCGCCTCGCAGCGCAGCGCGTGCTCCGTCATAGCCCGCGACCGCGCCAGCTCGCGCTCCCGATCATCGATGCTGCGCAGATGCTCCTCGAGCACCGAGCGTCGCCCTGGTCGGTCACCGTCGAGGAGAGCGCCGATCTGGTCGAGTGTCATCCCGGCGAGCTGGTTGCGCAGGATCACCGCGATGCGCACGAGGTCGCCGGGGCCGTAGCGCCGGTAGCCGGAGGCGTCCCGCACCGGGGTGACCAGCCCCTCGTCCTCCCAGTAGCGCAGGACGTGGGTCGCGATCCCGAAGCGGTCAGCGGCCGCACCGATGGACAGGGTCTCAGAGTCAGCCTTCATGTCAACTTGAAGGTTACACCCCGCGCCGCGGGCAACACCCTCACAGCCTGTCAGCCCGGAATACTTCACCCATGGACACAGATATCCTCATCGTCGGCGGCGGTCCGGCCGGCCTGCAGGCAGCGCTCACCGCGTCGAGGGTCCACCGGCGGGCCGTCCTGCTCGACGACGGCGACTACCGCAACGCGCCGGTCCGGCACATGCACAACCTCATCGGTGCCGACGGCGCCGCACCCGAGGAGTTCCGGGCCCGGGCGTTGGGTGAGCTGGCCGCATACGACACCGTGGCGTGCCGGCCGCTCGCGGCGAGCGAGATCCGGCCGTCCGAGACAGGCTTCGTCGCCGACCTCTCCGACGGCTCGTCGCTGGAGGCTCGCACCGTCATCCTCGCCACCGGCGTGCGCGACGAGCTTCCGCCGATCCCGGGACTCGACGAGGTCTGGGGCGGTCGGGTCGCGCACTGTCCGTTCTGTCACGCGCACGAGTTCGCTGGCGGGCGGATGGCGATCCTCGGCACGGAGCCGGCGAGCCACCTCAGTGATCTCCTCGGCCCGGTTGCAGGCTCGCTCACCGTGTTCCCGCTCGAGGGCGACAGCGCCGACGCACCCAACGGCAGCGACGTGGCCGCATCGCACGTCGTCGGTATGCGCGACACCGGGTCAGCTCTCGAGCTCACCCTGGCCGACGGCTCGCACGAGTCGGTCGCGGTGGCCTTCATCGCACCCCCGCAGCGGCAACGGTCCGCGCTGCCGGAGCGGCTGGGCCTCGCTCTCAACGACTCGGGCTGCGTGCGCGTCGATGAGTTCCAGCACACCAGCCTGCCTGGCGTCTTCGCCGCTGGGGATATGGCGCACCTGTCCGCTCTCGCCATGTCCACGGACTCGGTCGCGAGCGCGATCGCTTCCGGAGAGGTCGCTGCTTCGTCCGCGATCAGCCACCTCTTGGGGGAGTGACCGCGAGCCGAGGCGAAGCACTTGCCTTCAGGTGAAGCTGAAGGTCCACCATGCTCGACACGAACACCACAGACATCCTCATCATCGGCGGCGCCGGCGGCCGGCGGCCGGCGACATGGCGCATCTGCCGCTGCCGATGCCGATGCCGATGGCCTCGGTCGCCACCGCCATAGCCGCTGGCCAGCTCGCCGCCTCGGCCGAGATCATGCACCCGCTCTCCGCTGAGCACTGATGACCGGCTTTGAAGCCGTGGGCGGCGGCGTAGGAGAAGCAGTCGCCATAGTTCGGCCGCGCCTCGGATCCACTGCCCGGCCGTAGCGATCCCAGGCGACTCGTGCAGCCTGAGCGTGTCTGGCATCCACGGGCACGACAGTGACGCTGGCCACACGGAGTAACCCATCCAAGCCCTCGCCGCGGGCCCTCCCCAGGACGATCGATGCCTCGAGCACGGTTCCGGCAGAGACCGACACCCTCGACGCGCGCTCGATCGCCTCGGCGAACCCGCCGGCGTCAGCCTCTTGATTGAGGATCGAGACGATCACCGACGTGTCGAGCATCATCGGGGCAGCCCACGCTCGTCATAGAGGTCCTCAAGTTCATCGTCACCATTCAGGGGTTCGACCCTTAGGGGTAGAAAGGCCCGCAAGCGCGCGCACATCGAGGACCAGAGTGGGTGGAGCTATCCCCACCTGCACGCCTACCGGTGTCAGGCAGCCAGGACTGACGCGAGGCCTACCAGGCGGTGTACTGCGAGCTCTCTAGCGTGGCCGTGTACAGAGCGCCATCGCTGACGATCCCCGTGGCGACAACGCTGACGAGATACGTCGTGCCCTGCACGAGCGGCAGGCTGGAGTCGTTGAACGTGAACTGTTGGCTGCCGCCGTCCAGTAGCTTAGGCGCGGACGCAC
>JAAYCP010000142.1 GCA_012729695.1 Actinomycetales bacterium
AGGAGCACGACGGCTGGTACGACAAGCCGGACGACTGAGCTGCTGGATCAGTCAGAACAGACCGACGACGTTGCCGTCCTCGTCGAGGTCGATCCGGTGGGCGGCAGGGCGCTTCGAGAGACCCGGCATGGTCCGCATGTCGCCGGCGATCGCATAGACATAGCCGGCGCCGGCCGCGAGTCGGATCTCCCGGACCGGCAGCCGCCAGCCGGTGGGCGCGCCCTTGAGGGACGGGTCCGATGAGATCGACAGGTGGGTCTTGGCGATGACGACCGGCAGCTCGCCGAAGCCGAGCGACTCCAGCCGAGCCAGCTCCTTCGCCGCGGGCGGGCTGACGTCGACGCCGTCGGCTCCGTAGACCTTCGTGGCGACGCTCGTCAGCTTCGACAGGAGCGGCTCGCTCAGCTCGTAGGTCGGGGTGAACGACGTCGGCCGGCTACAGGCCTCGATGACGGCCTGCGCCAGATCGGTCGCTCCCGGCCCACCCTCGGCGACATGGGTCGCCACGGCAACGAGGGCACCGTCCTCCTCGGCGATCTCGCGGATGACAGCGTGCTCGCTGTCGTGGTCGGTCGGGAACGCGTTGATGGCGACCACCGGCTGCATCCCGAAGGAGCGCACGATCTGCAGGTGC
Organism: Actinomycetales bacterium; assembly: GCA_012729695.1. Lineage (GTDB taxonomy): Bacteria > Actinomycetota > Actinomycetes > Actinomycetales > Dermatophilaceae > F2B08. The sequence continues at coordinate 635 of JAAYCP010000142.1, forward strand.
TTGCGCAGGTTCGCCGCGCCGGCGCGCACGTCCTCGGGACACTCGGCGAGCATCTCGGGAGGCAGCGGGCGGCCGGCGGCCACCCCATACCGTCCGGAGTGTGTCTTGAGGGCGCGCACGGTCACGACGACGACGGCCGCGGCGGGGACGACCCCCGACACCCGGCACTTGACGTTGACGAAGCGCTCGCAGCCCATGTCGGCGCCGAAGCCGGCCTCGGTGATGACGTAGTCGGCGGTGCGGATCCCGAGGTAGTCGGCGACGACCGACGAGCTGCCGGTGGCGATGTTGCCGAACGGGCCGGCATGGATGAGGGCCGGGGTGTTCTCGAGCGTCTGCATGAGGTTGGGCTTGAGGGCGTCCTTGAGGATGACCGCCATGGCCCCGGCCGCCTGCAGGTCCTCCGCGGTCACCGGCTCACCGGCCCGGGTGTAGCCGACGACGATCCGACCCAGTCGCGAGCGCAGGTCGCGCAGCGAGGTCGAGAGGGTCAGGATGACCATGACCTCGCTCGCCGCGGTGATGTCGAAGCCGCTCTGCCGGGGGACTCCGTCGATCTTGGCGCCGAGGCCGATGACGAGGTTGCGCAGTGCGCGGTCGTTGACGTCCAGCACCCGCCGCCAGGTGATCGAGTGCGGCTCGATGTCGAGGTCGTTCCCGTGGTGGAGGTGGTTGTCGAGGATGGCGGCGAGGAGGTTGTGCGCCGCGGTCACGGCATGGAAGTCGCCGGTGAGGTGGAGGTTGAGGTTCTCCATCGGCACGATCTGGCTGTAGCCGCCGCCGGCCGCGCCGCCCTTGATCCCGAAGGTGGGTCCCATCGACGGCTGTCGCAGGGTGAGCATCGTGCGGTGACCGAGCCGGCCGAGACCCTGCGCGAGGCCGACGGCGGTGGCGGTCTTGCCCTCTCCCAGGGGAGTGGGCGTGATCGCGGTGACCACCACATACTTGGCGGCTGGGCGGTCCGCGAGGGCGTCGATCGCCGCCAGGTCGATCTTCGCGACGTGCCGGCCGTAGGGCTCGACGTGGTCCTCGTGGATACCTGCGGCGGCGGCGACGTCGGCGATCGGGTGCAGGGAGGCTGCGCGCGCGATCGCGAGGTCAGCAGGGATGGCGGTGGACATGACCCGATCCAACACCATCAACCCCGGAGGCTCGTGACCTGTGCGGCACCTTTTCGCTTCCGCCCTCGTTGTGCGCAGGGTCGTGTCATAGTGCTCTGGGAAAACGGCACCGCCCCGGCTCTGCCGGCGGTCCGTGCCGCCCCTGCGCCGTTCATGACCGAGTCCGTCCTGATCGACGCCGTGTCCTGATCGACGCCAGGTTCGACGGGACGTCCCGTCCTGCCCCGAGCGAGGAGGTGTCTGTGGCCGAGTCCGCGCCGTCCCACCGCCGACCCGTCGGTGGCGCGACCCGTTCGGCAGAGCGGGCGAGGAGGAAGCGGGAGCTTCGCAGCTCCTACCGCGCGACGGCGCTGTCCACGGTGCTCCCCGGAGTCGGACTCTTCCGCGTCAACCCGTGGCTCGCCTCGCTCATCGTGCTGGTGTTCCTCGTCCCCCTGGGCTACCTCGGCTACCGCGTCGTGCAGGACGGCGCGCTCGGCTCGGTCCTCCAGATCGGCGTCGACCGGCGCAAGCTGGCCATCGTGCTGGGGACGATCGCGGGTCTCGCGCTCGTCTGGGTCCTGGGCATCATCGCCACAGCGTGGGCCACCCGGCCTCGGCAGGCCGGCTGGCTGGACCGTGGTCTGCTCACCCTGTTCACCGCGCTGATGTGCCTCGTCGTGCTGGTCCCGGCGGGATTCGCCATGACCGGGATCGACATCCAGCGCGAGACGATCAAGGCGGTCGTCACCGACACCGAACGGGAGCCGGTGACGGTCGAGGGTCCCGACCCGTGGCGGGATCACCCGCGGGTCAACCTCCTCCTCCTCGGCTCCGACCACGGGCCGGACCGAGAAGGGGTGCGGCCGGACTCGATCATGGTGGCGAGCATCGACACCGCCTCCGGTGACACGGTCTTCTTCGGCCTCCCACGTAACCTTCAGCGGGTTCCCTTCCCGGCGACCAACCCGTTCAGCGAGATCTTCCCCTTCGGCTACGACTGCGGCAGCGAGTGCCTGCTCAACGCGGTGTGGACCCTCGCCGAGGACCGGCCGGACCTCTTCCCCGGTGACCCGAGCCCGGGCCTGACCACGACCCGGGACGTGGTCTCCGAGATCACCGGACTGACTATCGACGACACCGTTCTCGTGGACCTCCAGGGCTTCCAGCAGCTCGTCGACGCCATGGGTGGGGTGACCATCAACGCGACCGAGAGGGTGCCGATCGGCGGCAAGGTGGTCAATGGGCAGATCGTCGGGATCAACGGGTGGATCGAGCCCGGCAGGCAGCACATGGACGGCTACCACGCCCTCTGGTACGCCCGCTCGCGTGCGACGACCGACGACTTCTCACGGATGCGTCGGCAGCGCTGCGTCATCGGTGCCGTCATCGAGCAGGTCGACCCCCTCCGGATGCTCGCGCGCTACCCCCAGCTCGCCGAGACCATCGCCGACAACGTGCGGGTCGACATCCCCGCGGACGACCTCGGCGCCTGGGCCGAGCTCGTCCTGCGGATGAAGGACGGCCGCCTCCAGTCGCTGCCGTTGACGAACCAGGTCATCAACGTCGCGAACCCCGACTTCGAGCTCATCCGCTCGATGGTCCGGGACGCGCTGCGCCCGAAGCCGCCCGCGCCCACCGCGAGCCCGACCCCGTCGCGCACGCCCGACGAGCGCGACACCCCGACACCGGGCGCGACCGACTCCCCGACCGAGACCCCGACGCCGTCGGACCTGCTGAGCGACCTGTCCAGCACCTGCTGAGTGTGGGAGCGGTGCTGCTGCCGGTCGTGCGGCTTGTGCCCGCGTGACCGGCTTGTGCCCGCGTGACCGGGCAATTTCGCGGTCATCAGTGGAGCAACCCGGTCGCTGCTTCACAACCCGGTCGCTCCTTCACAACGGGGTCATCCGTGCCCGACGAGCTGGCGCCCTCCAGGTGGCGTGACTGCTCAACTTGAGTGGAATAGACTCAACTTTGGACGAGTTGTCCTCTGTGGACCCCGCGCAGCGACACGACCGCGCATACCCGCGACAGCAACGCGCACTGTCACCTACGCGCTGTCAACTACGCGCACTGTCACCGACTAGGAGAACTGAACCACCATGGAGCTCAAGCCCACGAACAAGGTGGCCGAGGCCCTCGCGCTCGCTCAGCGAGCCGCCCAGAGCGCCGGTCACCCGGAGATCACCCCGGACCACATCACCAGCGCTCTCGCGCAGCTCGACACCACGCAGGCCGACGCCCTCCTGGCCGCAGCCGGGACCGGCGTGGGGCACGTGCTCTCCCAGGCCGACGCGCGTCTCCGGTCGCTGCCGAAGACCTCCGGAGCCGCCCAGGGTCCCACGTTCGGCCGCGAGGCGATGACCGTGCTGGACCGAGCGAACACCCTCATGCGTGCGAAGGGCGACAGCTTCCTCGCCGTCGACCTGCTCTGGCTCGCCCTCGCTGAGACGGGCCACCTGGCCGCGGTCGAGAAGCGCGGCGCCGCCGACATGGAGAAGGCCATCGACCAGATGCGGGGCGGGCGCAAGGTCACCTCGGAGACCCCGGCGGAGGTCGGCGAGGCGCTCGAGAAGTACGGCACCGACCTGACCCAGATGGCCCGCGACGGCAAGCTCGACCCGGTCATCGGTCGTGACTCGGAGATCCGTCGCGTCGTCCAGGTCCTCTCGCGACGCACGAAGAACAACCCCGTCCTCATCGGTGAGCCCGGCGTCGGCAAGACCGCCGTCGTCGAGGGCCTCGCCCAGCGCATCGTCGACGGCGACGTGCCCGAGAGCCTGCGCGACAAGAGGCTCATCGCCCTCGACCTTCCCGCGATGGTGGCCGGGGCGAAGTACCGCGGGGAGTTCGAGGAGCGGCTCAAGGCCGTCCTCGAGGAGATCAAGGCCAGCGACGGCCAGATCATCACCTTCATCGACGAGCTGCACACCATGGTCGGCGCCGGCGCCTCCGGCGAGGGTGCCATGGACGCCGGCAACATGCTCAAGCCGATGCTCGCCCGAGGCGAGCTGCGCCTCGTCGGTGCCACCACGCTCGACGAGTACCGCGAGCACATCGAGAAGGACGCGGCCCTCGAGCGCCGCTTCCAGCAGGTCTTCGTCGGTGAGCCCTCGGTCGAGGACACGATCGCCATCCTGCGCGGCCTCAAGGAGCGCTACGAGGCGCACCACAAGGTCGAGATCGAGGACTCCGCCCTCGTTGCTGCCGCATCGCTCTCGCACCGCTACATCAGCGGCCGCCAGCTCCCCGACAAGGCCATCGACCTCGTCGACGAGGCCGCCTCGCGGCTGCGGATGGAGATCGACTCCAGCCCGGTCGAGATCGACGAGCTCCAGCGCACCGTCGACCGGCTGACCATGGAGGAGATGCACCTCTCGCAGGAGACCGACGAGGCCTCCCGGGAGCGCCTCGAGAAGCTGCGCGCCGACCTGGCCGAGCGTCGCGAGGAGCTCGCCGAGCTCACCGCCCGGTGGGAGGCCGAGAAGGCGAGCCTGAACAAGGTCGGTGACCTGCGTGCCCAGCTCGACGACCTGCGCACCCAGGCCGACCGCCTGCAGCGCGAGGGTGAGTACGAGGCCGCCAGCCGGCTCCTCTACGGCGAGATCCCCGCACTGGAGCAGGAGCTCGCACGTGCCGACGAGGAGGAGCGGGCCCGCTCCGAGCACTCCATGGTCAAGGAGCGCGTGACCGCGGACGACATCGCCGAGGTCATCTCGGCATGGACCGGCATCCCCGCCGGGCGCCTCCTGCAGGGCGAGACGGAGAAGCTCATGGCGATGGAGTCGATCATCGGCTCGCGCCTCATCGGTCAGACCGCTGCCGTCCAGGCTGTCTCGGACGCCGTGCGGCGGTCGCGGGCCGGGCTCTCCGACCCCAACCGGCCGACCGGGTCCTTCCTCTTCCTCGGCCCGACGGGTGTCGGCAAGACCGAGCTCGCCAAGTCGCTGGCGGACTTCCTCTTCGACGACGAGCGCGCCATGGTGCGGATCGACATGTCGGAGTACTCCGAGCGGCACTCCGTGGCTCGCCTCATCGGTGCCCCGCCCGGGTATGTGGGGTACGAGGAGGGCGGTCAGCTCACCGAGGCCGTGCGCCGGCGTCCGTACTCCGTCGTCCTGCTCGACGAGGTCGAGAAGGCGCACCCGGAGACCTTCGACATCCTGCTCCAGGTGCTCGATGACGGACGGCTCACCGACGGCCAGGGCCGCACGGTGGACTTCCGCAACGTCATCCTCGTCATGACCTCCAACCTCGGCAGCCAGTTCCTCATCGACCCGTTGATGAGTGAGGAGGCCAAGCGGGAGGCGGTCATGGGTGCGGTGCGCGCGGCCTTCAAGCCGGAGTTCCTCAACCGGCTCGACGAGATCGTCATCTTCGACGCCCTCACCTCCGAGGAGCTCGCCAAGATCGTCGACCTGCAGGTGCGCGAGTTCGCCGGACGCCTCCACGACCGGCGTATCACCCTCGAGGTGACGGATGCCGCGCGGGAGTGGCTCTCGATCGCCGGCTACGACCCGGCCTATGGTGCCCGCCCGCTGCGTCGACTCGTCCAGAAGGAGATCGGGGACCGGCTCGCCAAGGCCGTCCTCGCGGGCGAGGTGCGCGACGGCGACACCGTGACCATCGACAAGAGCCCGGACTACGAGGGCCTGATGCTCGTCGCGGCGGAGCACGTGAACGTCTGAGAAGCAGGCTCTCCGGCACCGTGCGTCCAGCGGTGTCCCCGGGGTCGGCGCGCGTACGATGACGCCCATGCTCACTCGCCGCCGCCCCGGGACCCGCGTCCTTCTCTCCGGCCTGACCGCTGCGCTGCTCGCGCTCACCGCGTGCACCGGCGACGCGGCGGAGGAGCCGGAGGCGCCGACCCCTCAGGAGCGGCTGGCCGAGGCGCAGGCAGCGATCGAGCAGGCCGAGGCGATCACGATCGAGCTCACGAGCACCGGGGTGCCGGGCAACGTCAACGGCGTCCAGTCAGCGACCGGGGTCGGTGTGATCGAGGGCGATACCATCAAGTTCGAGGGTGAGTTCCAGGGTCGGGTCAGCGGGATCACCGCCAACGCCGGAATCCTCGCGATCGGCGACGACACGTACATGAAGCTCTTCACCCCGGACTACGAGCCCGTGGACCTCGCCGATCTCGGGGCCCCGAACCCGACGGGCTTCTTCGCTCCCGACACCGGGATCGCCAGTCTTCTCGCGGCGACGACCGACCTCACAGAGGGGGGTGGACCGGTGCGCCAGGGTCGCGAGGTGCTCACCGAGATCCATGGCACTCTTCCTGGCGACAAGGTCCAGGCCCTGCTCCACCTCGGGAGCCCCGACACGACCTTCGACGTCACCTACGGGCTCACCTCAGACAACGAGCTGCGCAAGGCGACCATGACGGGCGAGTTCTACGAGGGGACGGAGTCGGTCTACACCCTGCTGCTGACGGACTACGGCAAGGTCGTGCCCATCGAGGCGCCGACGCAGGCTCCCACCTCCTGACCGCACCTCGCGTCCAGCCTCCATGAGCGCGCAGCGACCCGTCGGTGGGCGGGCCCACTCGATCCTCGCGATCGCCTCGGTCGGCGTCGCCCTCGCGGCCGCCGACACGTATGTCGTCGTCCTCGCCCTCACCGACATGATGGCCGGCGTCGGCGTCACCATCGACGCGCTGCAGAAGGCCACCCCGATCATCTCCGGCTTCCTGCTGGGCTACATCGCGATCCTTCCCCTCATCGGCCGGGTCGCCGATCTGGTTGCACGACAGCACGTCCTGCAGCTGTGTCTCGCGATCTTCGTCGTGGGGTCGGTCGTCACCGCGCTCGCGACCGACCTGCCCGTCCTCGTCGGTGGCCGGGTGGTCCAGGGAATCGGGGGTGGCGGCCTGGTGCCGGCGACCCTCGCGCTCGTGGCCGACCTGTGGCCGGTGGAACGGCGCGGCACACCGCTGGGGGTCGTGGGGGCAGTCCAGGAGCTCGGGTCCGTCCTCGGCCCGGTCCTCGGTGCGGCGATCCTCGTGGTCGCGCAGTGGCGGGCGATCTTCTGGCTCAACGCCGCCGCCGGGCTGGTCCTCGCGCTCGCTCTCCTCGTCGTCGGGCGACGGATGCGGGGGAGCCCGCCGCCGCATACCCGCTCGGCCCGGGTCTCCGCCGCTGTGCTCGGAATCGGTCTGGCCGTCCTCTTCCTCACGCTGTGGGCGCCCGATGCGCTGGTGACGAGTGTCGCCCTCGGCGGCCCGTTCGTCCCCCTCGGTTCGTCGAACGCGGTGGTGCTCACCCCGACCGGGCTGCTCGCCCTCGCGTTGACCGCCGCCGGGGTGGCCCTGTCGGTGCGCGCGGCCTGGCCCGTCCTGCGTCATGCCGACCTGCCCGGCGCGCTGCTGCTCGGCGGTGCACTCGGCGCGATCATCCTCACCTTCTCGACCGCGGACCCCGAGCGGGAGATCATCGGTCCGCTGGGCTACTCGCTCCTGCCGGTCGCCGGAGTCCTCGCGATCCTGTATGCGGTGCGGCACCGCCGCGCGGCCGAGCCACTCATCCCGCGCGGAGTCGTGCGGGCGCGGGTGCCGTGGGCGCTCCTCGTCTCGTTCCTCGTCGGGGCGGCGCTCGTGGCCGTCATCGTCGGCGTCCCGCTGCTGAGCCGACTGACCGTGTCGACGAGTGAGACCGTCGCGGCCTTCGAGCTCATCAAGTTCCTCATCGCCGTCCCGGTGGGCGCGGTCGTCGGTGGCTGGTCGCTGCGGTGGCTCGGGGACGGCGCGGTGGCCGGAGTGGGACTGCTCCTCTCCGGCGCCACTCTCGCCTGGGCCAGCACGTGGGGGCGCGGCTCGCTCGAGAGCGTCGGCGGCACGGTCGGGCTCGTCCTCATCGGACTCGGGGTGGGGCTGGCGCTCGCGCCGGTCAACAACGCCGCCCTCGCCGATGCGCCGGTGGAGGCGCACGGCACCGCGTCGGCGCTCGTCGTCGTGGCGCGCATGGTCGGGATGGTCGTGGGCCTTGCGGTCCTCACAGCCATCGGGCTCAACAGGTACTACGCGGCAGTCGCCGCCCTTCCGGACCGCACCGACGTCGCCGCCCTCGTCGATGCCGCTGTGACCCAGGTGCAGACGATGCTGCTCGGTGCGTCGGTGGCGGCCTTCGCCGCGGCGGTGGCCTGCCTGGCACTCGACGTGCGGCGGCGGGGGCACGCGGTGAGCCGCCCCAGCGCGCTGCTCTAGGCCTTTGGTTGGATGCTCTGGTGAGCATCGACGGGTACGTCCGGGACCGGCTTCGGGTCGCGGCCGCTGAAGGTGGGGCACTGCGCGATGCCGGTGGGTTGCGCGGCGCCGTGCCGGACTCGGGCGAGATCGGGGACGAGCTCGTCCTCCAGCTCCTCGAGAGCCAGCTCCTCGCCCGACACGTCGACCTCCACGCCCGCGCGCTCCAGGAGCAGGGCGAAGGCTTCTACACGATCGGCTCGCTCGGCCACGAGTCCAACGCCGCTGTGGCACTGGCGCTCCGCCCCTCGGATCCGGCCCTGCTCCACTACCGGTCGGCAGGCTTCTACTGCGCCCGGGCCGGGCAGGTGCCCGGGCTCGACCCAGTCCGCGACCTCCTGCTGTCGCTGATGTGCAGCGCTGACGACCCGATCAGCGGGGGCCGGCACAAGGTGTTCGGCCATCCCCACCTCGCGATCATCCCGCAGACGTCGACGATTGCGTCCCACCTCCCGCGCGCGGTCGGGCTGGCCTTTGCGCACGAGCGCGCGATCCGCATGGGTCTCGGAGACGAGTGGCCGGACGATGCGGTCGTCGTCACCAGCCTGGGGGACGCGAGCCTCAACCACTCCACTGCCGTGGGAGCCCTCAACGCTGCGGAACACGCTGTGCATCAAGGGATCCCGGTTCCGCTGCTCTTCGTCGTGGAGGACAACGGCTTCGGCATCTCGGTGCGCAGTCCCCAGGGCTGGGTCGCCCGACGCCTCGCCTCCCTGAGCGGGTTCGCCCAGTTCGGGGCTGACGGAGACGACCCTGTCGGCGCCCTCGTCGCTGCTCGAGATGCCGCGTCCCATGTCCGCGAGCAGCGCCGACCGGCGGTGCTGCACCTGCGCACCGTGCGCTTCCTCGGGCACGCCGGCTCGGACGCCGAGGTCGCCTACCGATCCCGGCGTGAGATCGAGGCCGACCACGCCCGTGACCCGATCCTCGCGACGGCGTCGCTCGCGCTGCAGCGCGGCCTGCTCACTGCACCCGAGCTCGAGGAGAGGTATGCGCTGGCGGGCTCGCGCATACAGCGGACTGCGGAGGAGCTGCTCCCGGTGCGACGCCTCGAGACGGCCGCCGACGTCATGGCTCCGCTCACCCGGACCGCGCGGCGGGAGGAGCTGCATGGTGCTCTCGGCGGGGAGGTCGCCGCCGATGAGCGCAGGAGCGCGTTCCGGGAGCGCCTGCCCGAGGCGACCGGTGGGCTGACGCTCGCCCAGTCGATCAACGCCACCCTCACCGACCTCATGCTCACCCACCCCCAGGTACTCGTGTTCGGCGAGGACGTCGGCGTCAAGGGCGGGGTGTACGGCGTGACCCGAGGGCTGCGTCGGGCGTTCGGGGCGGTGCGGGTGTTCGACACCCTGCTCGACGAGCAGACCATCCTCGGGACCGCGCTCGGGTCCGCGCTCGCGGGGCTCCTGCCGATCCCGGAGATCCAGTACCTCGCCTACGTCCACAACGCCATCGACCAGCTGCGCGGTGAGGCGGCGACCCTGGCGTTCTTCAGCAACGGCCGGTTCGGTAACGGGATGGTCGTGCGCGTGCCCGGCCTGGCGTACCAGCGGGGCTTCGGCGGGCACTTCCACAACGACAACTCCCTCGCGGCGCTGCTCGACATCCCCGGGCTCGTCGTGGCGGTCCCGTCCAGCGCGCAGGAGGCGCCCGGACTGCTCCGGGCCCTCGCGGCGATGGCGCTGGCAGAGCGCCGGCCCAGCGTGTTCGTCGAGCCGATCGCGCTCTATCACGCGCGGGACCTGCTCACTCCCGGCGACGGGTTGGCGCTGGCGCCGTATGCACGCGGGTCGATGACAGACCTGCCCGCGCGGGACGAGGGGCGGCTGCACGTGCTCGCGGACACCGCGGCCGACACCCTCGTCGTCACCTTCGGGAACGGAGTGGGTATGAGCCGTCGCGCGATCGCCGCCTCCGGGGTGCGGGCTGACATCTACGACCTGCGCTGGCTGGCACCGTTGCCCGCGGAGCACCTAGCGATGGTGGCGAGGGGGTATGCGTCGGTCCTCGTCGTCGACGAGACCCGCCGCAGCGGTGGGGTGTCGGAACGCGTCGTCACCGCGCTGGTCGACGCAGGGTACGGCGGGCGGGTGGTCCGGGTGACGAGTGAGGACTCGATCATTCCGCTCGGACCTGCGGCGTCGACGGTGCTGCTCGGCGAACCCGCGATCGAGGCAGCGCTGCGGAGTCTGACAGGCGGGGTTGTCGAGGAGGGCGAGATCCGTTGATTCCCAGTCAAGCCGACATCGTCGTCATCGGTGGGGGAGTGATCGGCCTGGCCACCGCATACCATCTGGCGGCGCAGGGGGCGGGATCGGTGCTGCTGCTGGAGAAGTCGTCCTTCGGCTCGGGGTCGACCTGCCGGTCGGCCGGTGGCGTGCGCGCGCAGTTCTCCGACGAGATCAACATCCGGCTGGGGCAGTACGGACTGCGCGTGTTCGAGCGGTTCGAAGAGCTCTTCGGTCAGCCGATCGACTTCCATCAGGTGGGGTACCTCTTCCTCCTCGACAACGCCGAGGACGTGGCCACCTTCGAGGCCGGCGTGGCACTGCAGAACTCCCTCGGCGTCCCCTCGCGGATGCTCACACCCGCTGAGGCGCAACGCCTTTCGCCGCTGATCTCCACCAACGGGCTGCTGGCGGCCGCCTTCTCGCCGGAGGACGGGCACTGCGACCCGGCCTCGGTGTGCCAGGGGTATGCGGCAGCGGCCAGGCGGCACGGGGCGACCCTGGTACCGGGTTGTGCCGTGACCGGCGCCGATGTCGACCGGTCCGGTCCCACGCCCCGGATCCGTGGCGTCATCACCGAGGCCGGCGTGGTCGAGACCGACCGGGTCGTCATCGCCACCGGGGCCTGGTCACGGGAGGTGGGTGAGTGGTTCGGCCTCGACCTGCCCGTCGAGCCGCTGCGGCGCCAGATCCTCGTCACCGAGCCCATGCCGGGGAGGCGGCCGGACACCCCGATGACGATCGACTTCGGGACCACGTTCTACTTCCACAACGAGGGCCCCGGCCTGCTCATGGGCAGGTCCGACCCGAACGAGACGCCGGGCTTCCGGCTCGGCGTCGACGACGCCTGGATGCCCGGACTCATCGAGGCGCTGAGCCGGCGCGCTCCTGACCTCGCGGACATCGGCATCGCACACCAGTGGGCGGGGCTCTACGAGGTGACCCCGGACGCCAACGGCCTCATCGGCGCCGCCGAGGAGGTGCCCGGGCTGTACTACTGCACCGGCTTCTCCGGCCACGGCTTCCTCCTCGGCCCTGCGCTCGGCGAGGTGATGGCCGACCTGATCAGCGGGAAGGAGCCGTTCGTCGACGTCTCGGGCTTCGACGTGCGTCGGTTCGCGGCGGGCGGTCTGCGGCCGGAGGCCAACATCGTCTGAGAGGCCGCCCTTCTCTCCCCGGACGGGAAAGGTGTGCTTCGCGAGGGTGCCGATGCTGTGGGCCATGCCTTTGGGTGGGGCAGCCCCACCGCCTAGCCTTGGCGCATGACGACCACCCCCGCGCTGCCCACCGCCGACGAGATCCGCTCTCTTGCCGAGTCCGCCGCGACCGCGTGCGGCGTCGACCTGGCGGCCCATACCGGTGACCGGGAGAGTCGCTCGCCGGTGACCGGCACGGTGGTGTCGTCGCTGGCGTGGTCCTCGAGCGAGGACGTGGCGAGTGCGGTCGAGAAGGCGCACGACGCATACCTGGCCTTCCGGGAGGTGCCGGCGCCGGTGCGCGGGGCTGTCGTCCGGCGCTTCGCCGAGCTGCTCACCGAGCACAAGGCCGACCTCGGGACCCTCGTGAGCGTCGAGGCGGGCAAAGTCACCTCCGAGGCCCTCGGCGAGGTGCAGGAGATGATCGACATCTGCGAGTTCGCCGTGGGGCTCTCGCGTCAGCTCTACGGCCGCACGATGACGAGCGAGCGCCCGGGCCACCGCCTCCTGGAGACCTGGCACCCCCTCGGGGTCGTCGGCGTCATCAGCGCGTTCAACTTCCCTGTGGCCGTGTGGAGCTGGAACACCGCCATCGCCCTCGTCTGCGGTGACCCCGTGGTCTGGAAGCCCAGTGAGCAGACGCCGCTCTCCGCACTGGCCGCCAACGCCCTGCTCCAGCGCGCCATCGCCGACAGCGGTCTGGACCCGGCGCTCTCGCAGGTCGTGCTCGGCGACCGGGAGGTCGGCATGGCGCTCGTCGACAACCCGCGCGTGGCACTGCTGTCGGCCACCGGCTCCACCCGGATGGGGCGCGAGGTCGGGCCGCGGGTGGCGCAGCGCTTCGGTCGCTCGCTTCTCGAGCTCGGCGGCAACAACGCCGCGATCGTCACCCCGAGCGCCGACCTCGACCTCACGACGCGAGGGATCGTCTTCGCCGCGGCCGGCACGGCGGGTCAGCGGTGCACGACGCTGCGTCGCGTCATCGCGCACGAGAGCATCGTCGACGCGGTCGTCGACCGGGTGAGCGCCGCATACGGCCGGCTACCGATCGGCAACCCGATGGCGGAGGGGACCCTCGTGGGCCCGCTCGTGGGCGGACCGGCCTACGACGCCTACGCTGCCGCGATCGAGGCGGCGGTCGCCGCCGGCGGCGAGGTGGTATGCGGTGGCTCGCGGGTCGAGATCGACGGCGCCGAGGATGCGTACTACGTCCAGCCGACCATCATCCGGATGCCCGAGCAGGCCGAGGTGGTGCGGCGCGAGACCTTCGCGCCGATCCTCTACGTGATGACGTACTCCTCGCTCGGTGAGGCAATTGCGCTGAACAACGATGTGCCGCAGGGTCTTTCGTCATCCATTTTCACCCAGGACCAGGCCGAGGCCGAGATCTTCATGAGCGCTACCGGCTCGGACTGCGGCATCGTCAACGTCAACATCGGCACCTCGGGCGCCGAGATCGGTGGCGCCTTCGGGGGCGAGAAGGAGACCGGCGGTGGCCGGGAGTCGGGCTCGGACGCCTGGCGTGCCTACATGCGGCGGGCGACGAACACGATCAACTACTCCGGGCAGCTGCCGCTGGCGCAGGGCGTGACGTTCGAGGTCTGAGCGCGGACGACCGACCTGCTCGGGTCGCGTCAGCCGACTGCGACCGACTCCAGCAGGGCGCCGAGCTCGAGGGCGAGCAGGTCGAGCGCCTCGAACATGAGCATGTGACCGGCGCCGGGCACGATCACGAGGCGCGAGCCGCGGATGGCCTCGTGGATCCGGCGGGCGTGCCGCGTCGAGGTGAGCCGGTCCTTCCCGCCGCACATGACGACCGTGGGGACCGCGGCGAGCACGGGGAGGTGCTCCATCTCGTCGTGGCTCATGAGGGCGAGGTAGAACCTGCTGAGCGTCGGCAGGGGCGTCGAGCGCATGACGCCCACGACGTAGGCGAGATCCTCGCGCTTGCAGCGGTCGCCGAAGAGCATGGACCGCTGGCCGCGGGCGGTGATGAAGTGCCCCGTCGGGATCATCGGCCCGCGCTGGACGACCCGCATGAGTGCAGTCTCGAGGGCCTGACGTCGCCGGGTGAGGTCGCCGGCAGAGGTGCCCATCATGAGGACCCCCTTGACCCGGGTGCCGATCTCGTCCGGGTGGGCCCCCGCATACGCCATGATCGTCATGCCGCCCATGGAGTGCCCGACGAGGACGACCGGTTGGCCTGCGGGCACGGTCGTGTCGATGACCGCCTTGAGGACCTCGCCGAGCGAGCGGATCGTGGCCGCGGGGTTCTTGCCCAGGGTGGTCGCGCCGTGGCCCGGCTGGTCGTAGGCGATGACGCGGACGTTGTGCTCGGCCTGGATGCGCTCGATGAGCGGGATCCACAGGGTGTGGTCGAGCGTCCACCCGTGCGCGAGGACGAGGGTCACCGGAAGCACCTGCCGGGTCACGTCGGGCGGCGCGTACTCCCAGACGGCGACCTGCTCGCCATCAGGTCCCTCGACGAGGAGATGCGCTCCGCCGTCGATGATCTCGCGGACCGTCATGGTGCCGGCTCCAGCTGCACGACCACGGGGGCGTGGTCGCTCGCGCCCTGCCCCTTGCGCTCCTCCCGGTCGATCACGGCGCCGACGACGCGGCTCGCGAATCCCGGTGAGCCGAGGATGAAGTCGATCCGCATGCCGCGCCGCTTCTGGAAGGCGAGGCGCTGGTAGTCCCAGTACGTGTAGACGCCCGGACCGGGCGCGTGCGGGCGGACGACATCGACCAGCCCGGCTTCGAGCAGCGCGTTGAACGCAGCCCGTTCCGGTGGGGAGACGTGGCTCTTGTCGATGTAGTACTCCATCGACCACACATCGTCGTCCTGCGGTGCGATGTTCCAGTCGCCCATGACGGCGAAGGGCGGCCCGCCGGCCCGCTCCGCGGCCAGCCACTCGGTCACGTGCGCGCGCAGGTGGTCCAGCCAGGCGAGCTTGTATGCCATGTGCGGGTCGTCGATATGCCTCCCGTTGGGCACGTAGACCGACCAGATCCGCAGCCCCCCGCACGTCGCGCCGATGGCCCGGGCCTCTGCGACCGCGGGATTGCCCCACGTCGGGATGTCGGGCAGGCCCAGCTCGACGTCGGTCAGGCCGACCCGGGAGAGGATCGCGACGCCGTTCCACTGGTTGAGGCCGTAGTGCGCCGTCTCGTAGCCGAGGGCCTCGAGGCGCGCTCGCGGGAACTGGTCCTCGCGGCACTTGGTCTCCTGGATCGCCAGGATGTCCACGTCGGCACGCTGCAGCCAGGCCTCGACCCGGTCGATGCGTGACCGGATCGAGTTGACGTTCCACGTGGCGACTCGCACATCCCTAGCGTAGATACCCCTTCGCACGCCGGCAGCGGGTGGTTGAGGTGACTGTGCTGGGCGGGGTGCGGGCCCGTGGGGAGGATCACTGTCGCTATGGCAGCAGCGGTCCTCCACGCGAGCCGCGCGAACTGGGCGAACTGGTCCGTGGGCGGGTCAGCCGGAGGTGCTCGCGGTCGCCGAGCAGCTCGAGGCGGCGCCAGAGGACCGATCCGGGCACCGCCTGGCTGACGTGGGCGTCGATGGCGCGGCGCTGGCGATCCCGGTCGACGCGGACGGTGATCGGCAGCTCGGCGGTGTCGAAGCCGGTGAAGGCAGCGCCGAACTCGGTGTTGAGCACCTCGGCGACCTGACGGGGCAGGCACCATTCCAGGACCGGGAGGGAGGCCGCGGCCGCGACCTCCATCGCCGCGCGGCTGGCCGCCTCATGATCGGGGTGGCCGGTCACCCCACCGCCGAGACCGAAGACGACCAGGCCGTCCGGCCGGACCTCGTCGACGACGCGGGTCAC
>JAAYCP010000143.1 GCA_012729695.1 Actinomycetales bacterium
GACCGGAGCTCCTCCCGACCCACGGGCTCGAGCTGCATCCGCTCGCGCAGCCCGGCAAGGAGCGTCGGCCCGTGCCCGGCGATGACGGGGTGGACGACGAACACGTACTCGTCGATCAGACCGAGGTCCGCCAGCGCCAGCGGCAGGGTCACGCCACCGACGGAGAGACCTTCGCCTGATTCCTCCTTGAGCCTCTGGACCGCCTGGCCCAGGTCGCCGGTCACCAGCTCGGCGTTCCAGTCCACCTCGTTGAGCGTGCTCGAAACGACGTACTTCTTGATCCCGTCGATGGTCTCGGCGAATGGGACCTCCCACTCGTTCATCCAGTCAGGCCATCCACCCCTCGCCGGCCGCCGCCACGCGGACTGCATCATCTCGTAGGTCACCCGCCCGAGGAGCATGCCGTCGGCCCGCTGCAGCTCCGACGTCCAGAACCTCATCGACTCCTCGTCGGGAGGCAGTCCGGCCTCGTGGTGGCAGGAGCCGTCGAGGGTGACGTTGATGGCGTAGCGGAGAGGTCTCATCGGTCGATCGCCCTCACCGCGAGGCATGCCCGAGCACGGACTGTCGCGGCCCCGGCTCGCATCGCGGCCCCGGCCCGCATCCCGGCCCCGGCCATGGTCAGCGCCTCAGCCCTGGTCGTCGCGGACCGGCCACGGGCGGTCCATCGAGCGTGCCGTGAGCACGATGACCGGCGCATGGGCACTCTGCACGACAGCCCGGGTGTTCGAGCCGAGGAGGAAGCGCGGCACTCCACGGTGACCCTCGCTCGCCATAACGACGAACGCAGCCTCGTGCGATGCCTCGGTCAGTGCTTCGACCGCTGTGCCTGCAGCGGTGACGAATTCGATGCTGGCGTCCGGGTACTCGGCGCGAAGGGCCTCGACGACCGGGTCGAGAGGATCGGCGCCGGCGGGCACGTCGGCCTGACCCTGGAGCAGTCGCACGACCCGCCCCTCGGCCTGGGCAGCGCCGATCGCGAGCCGCGCAGCGCTGAGGGAGGACTCGCCGCCGTCGAAGCCGATGACGATCGAGCCCGTCGGGTCGAACTCGGTCGGGCTGTGGGGTGAGAGGACGACGGTCGGGCACTGGGCGCTCGCGGCGACCGCACCGGAGATGCTGCCGACGACGGACCCCTGCAGCGCACCCGCGCCGCGCGTGCCGACGACGACCGCCCCCGCTTCGGCGCTGGCGCCGAGAAGGGCCGTCACCGGATGGGCGACGAGCGCACGTGCCTCGACCTCACCGGACCGCTCGCCGAGCCGTGCGAGCTCACCGTCGATGACGTGCTGGGCCCGCTCGCCCAGGCCCGGTGACTCAGCGGTCTTCCCCGCCGGGACCGCTTCGCTGGCGATGATCGTCACCGGTGAGCCCACCGCGCGCGCCCAGGAGAGCGCCCAGTCCACCGCCCGGCTGGCGGCTTCGGAGCCGTCCACTCCTACGACGATCCGGTCAGTACTCACGCGAATCACTCCTGCGGTGGTCCTCGAAGGTCTGTCGCACAAGAGCCTACGGCCACCGGCACAAGGTATGCGCACGGCGCCTGGTCGAGGTGCCCGCCGCATACCCTGGGCGACCGGCAGGAGGTATGCGCACGCCGCCCTGTCGAGGTGCCCACCGCATACCCTGTGGTTATGGCGAGCAACATCATCGGGTGCCCGTCGTGCGGCACCAGGAACAGACTGCCCGTGGCCGCGTCCGGCCATCCGCGCTGCCCGAAGTGCAAGGCTGATCTGCCGTGGTTGGTCGACGCCTGGGACGACACCTTCGACTCGGCGGTTGATGCCAAACCTCTTGTCGTCGTTGATCTCTGGGCGCCGTGGTGCGGACCGTGCCGGATGATCGCCCCGGTCCTGGAGACGCTGAGCCGCGAGCTGGCCGGGCGGATCAAGGTCGTCAAGGTCAACGTCGACGAGAGCCCGCGGACGGCTCAGCGGTACAAGGCACAGAGCATCCCGATGCTCCTCCTCATGGACCGCGGGGAGGTCGTCGACACGATCATCGGCGCCCAGCC
>JAAYCP010000144.1 GCA_012729695.1 Actinomycetales bacterium
GCGCCGGGGAGGTCTACGGCTTCATCGGTCCCAACGGTGCCGGCAAGACGACCACCATGCGCATCCTCCTCGACGTCCTGCGCCCGAGCGGTGGAACTGCGCGGGTCCTCGGGGTCGACCCCCGCGAGGGCGGCGCCGACCTGCGGGCTCGAATCGGCTACCTGCCGGGCGAGCTCGCCATGGAGGAGCGCAGTGACGTCGGGCCGTGGCTCGACTACCAGATGCGCATCCACCGCGCCTCTCCTGGCGCGTGGCGCCCCTACGCCGAGCGGCTCGGTCTCGACCCCTCCCGGCGGATCCGCGACCTCAGCCGGGGGAACAAGCAGAAGGTCGGGCTTGCCCGCGCCTTCGCTCACGAACCCGAGCTGCTCGTCCTCGACGAGCCGACCGGTGGGCTCGACCCGCTCATGCAACAGGAGTTCTACGCCATGGTGCGCGAGGCGGTCGGTCGTGGGCAGACGGTCTTCCTCTCGTCCCACGTCATGTCCGAGCTCGAGCAGGTGGCTGAACGCGTCGGTGTCATCTGGGAGGGACGGATGATCGCCGAGGCGCCGCTCGAGGAGCTGCGCGGCAGCATCGGGACCCGGTTCACCGTCCGGTTCGACAGCGCCGTCGACCTCGACGAGCTCGCCCGTGTGTCCGGCGTCAACGGAGTGCAGCAGGTGGGAGACCTCGTCGAGCTGGACCACACCGGATCACCGGACGCTCTCCTGAAGACCCTTGCCGCGCATACCGTCTCGCATGTCCGTGCCGAACCCCCGGACCTGGAGGACGCGGTCCTGCAGCTGTACCGCCGGGCCGACGGCGACTCTGCCACCGGCGCAGACGAGGGGAGCCGCGCATGATCGTCAGCGTCATGCTGCGGTGGCTACGCACGCATCGCGCCGGTCTGCTCGGCTGGTCGGCCGGACTCATCGGCGTGACCTCGATGTACCTGCCGTTCTACACGACCGTGGCACTCGACCCCGAGCTCATGGACCAGTACATGTCGGCGCTCCCGCCGGAGGTGGTCTCGGCGTTCGGCTTCGACGACATCACCAGCCCGGGTGGCTACGTGCACTCGACCGTCTTCGGCCTGCTCGGGCTGGTCCTCGTCCTCATCGCCGGCATCACGCGCGGCGTGCGCGCCATCGCCGGTGACGAGCAGACCGGGTCGCTCGAGACCGAGGTGACCGCAGCGGTCGACCGTCGCGACGTCTACATCGGGCGCGCGCTCGGGGTCACGGTCTTCGTCGTCATCCTGGGCCTGGTCACCGGCGTGGCGACCGCGCTCATCAGCGGACCCTCGGGTCTCGACCTGCCCCTCGACCGTGTCGCCGCCGGTGTCGCCGCGCTGACTCTCCTCGGCGTGGTCCATGCCCTCATCGCGCTGGCCGTGGGGGCCGCGACCGGTCGATCCAGCATCGCGCTCGGCGTCGCCGTCGTCGCAGCAGTGCTCGGGTACTTCGCGCACAACCTCGGCCCGATGATCGCCGAGGGGATCGAGCGCTTCTCGCCGTTCTACTGGGCCTACGGCAACCGTCCGCTCTCGGAGGGCTTCGACTGGGGCGGGCTCGGCCTGCTCCTGATCCTCACGGTGGTCGCGTTCGTCGCCGGGCTCGTCACCTTCCCGCGCCGTGACCTCGGAGTGTGAGGCGTGGCCGCTTCGCGAACCCGGGCCGTGCGCGCATCGAGACGTCGCCGGCGTCGCCTGGGTCGGGTCACGAA
>JAAYCP010000145.1 GCA_012729695.1 Actinomycetales bacterium
ACCTCACCGGTCCAGCCCCGTCGCCGGCTGGCGTCCTCGACGGCAGCGAGCTGGTCGGCGAGGACCGACTTGGTGTCGTGGAGCAGGCGTCCGACGAGGGTGGACTTGCCGTCGTCGACGGATCCCGCCGTGGCGAGTCGGAGCAGCGTGGGGGCGGTCATCAGAAGTACCCCTCCTTCTTGCGGTCTTCCATGGCGGCCTCGGAGATGCGGTCGTCGGCCCGCGTCGCGCCGCGCTCGGTGAGCGTGCTCGCGGCGACCTCGGCCACGACCGCACCGACGGTGCGGGCGCTCGAGCGGACAGCGCCGGTGCAGGACATGTCGCCGACCGTCCGGTAGCGAACCGTCTCCGTACGCACCTCCTCACCGGGTCGCGGAGCACTCCACGGTCCGGGCGCGAGGAGCATGCCGTCGCGCTCGAACACCTCACGCTCGTGGGCGTAGTAGAGAGCGGGGAGCTCGATCCCCTCCCGCTCGATGTAGCGCCAGATGTCGAGCTCGGTCCAGTTGCTCAGCGGGAAGACCCGCACGTGCTCACCGGGCCGGTGGCGGGTGTTGACCGTGCGCCACAGCTCCGGCCGCTGGTTCTTCGGGTCCCACTGCCCGAAGGAGTCCCGGAGCGAGACGATGCGCTCCTTGGCGCGCGCCTTGTCCTCGTCGCGCCGCCCGCCGCCGAACACCCCGTCGAAACGGTGCTGCGTGATCGCATCGAGGAGCGGCACGGTCTGCAGCGGGTTGCGGGTCCCGTCGGTCCGCTCACGCAGCCGGCCGTCGTCGATGTAGTCCTGGACCCGCGCGACGTGCAGGTCGATGCCCAGCCGGCGCACCGTGGCGTCGCGGAAGTCGAGCACCTCCGGGAAGTTGTGTCCCGTGTCGACGTGGAGCACCGGCACGGACAGCCGCGCCGGCCAGACCGCCTTGGCCGCAAGGTGGAGCAGGACGACGGAGTCCTTGCCCCCGCTGAACAGCACGACCGGGCGCTCGAGCTCGGCGATCACCTCACGGATGATGAGGATCGCCTCGCTCTCGAGGAGGTCGAGCAGGTCACCTCCCGCAGGGCTCTCCTGGCCCCCGAGCCGGTATGCGACGGCGCTGGTCATCGGATCGCCTCCCCTTCGGTGGTGGACGGGTCGGGCGTGACCCCGGCTGCGACGGCCTTCGGAGGGTGCAGGCCGCACTCGGTCTTCTCGAACCCGCTCCACCGGCCGGACCGGGGGTCCTCACCGGCGCCGACCTGGCGGGTGCAGGGGGCGCACCCGATGGACGGGTAGCCCTGGGACAGCAGCGGGTGGACGGGCACATCGTGCTCACGCAGGTAGGTCTCGACGTCCGCGTCGCTCCACGAGACGAGCGGGTTGATCTTGACCAGGCCGAAGGTGCCGTCCCACTCCACGATCGGCGTGTTCGCACGGGTCGGCGCCTCGACGCGGCGCACCCCGGTGATCCAGGCGTCGTAGCCCTGCAGTGCGCTGGACAGGGGCTCGACCTTGCGCATCGCGCAGCACCGCCCGGGGTCACGGGCGAACAGGTCCGGGCCGAAGCGCAGGTCCTGCTCCGCGACGGAGAGCTCCGGCTGGAGGGAGCGGATCCGCACATCGACGCGACGCGCGAACTCGTCCCGGGTCTGCAGGGTCTCCGGGAAGTGGTACCCGGTGTCGAGGAAGAGCACGTCGACACCGGGCAGGTGCTGGGCGACGAGGTGCGGCAGCGCCGTGTCGGCCATGCTCGAGGCCACGGCGACCCGGCCGCGGAAGTGCTCCGCGACCCAGGTGAGGATCTCGTCCGAGGTGGCCTGCGCATACCGGCTCTGCGCGTCGGCGACCAGCTCGCGGAGGCGGGTCGTCCGGTCGGTCGAGATCATTTCGTGACCGGCCACCCGGTCGACGTGCAGGGTCGTGTCGGTCATGACAGCTCCTCATCGGTGACTCGGTGGACCCAGGTCGCAAAGCTCTCTGCGCCGGTCCGGGAGGCGGCATAGCGGCGCACGACCCGCTCGACGTAGGCGGAGAGGTCGTCGGCGGTGACCTTCAACCCCCGGACGGTGCGCCCCAGTCCCGCACCGGTCTCGGTCGGGGCGCCGGCTCCGGCCAGACCCCCGCCGAGATGCACCTGGAAGCCGGGAACCTGCCGCCCGTCGTCATCGGTGACGATCTGGCCCTTGAGCCCGATGTCGGCGACCTGGATGCGGGCACAGGAGTTCGGGCAGCCGTTGACGTGCAGGGTGATGGGCTGGTCGAGGAGTGGCTCGAGATCGCTCAGCCGCTCCTCGAGCTCGGCGATCGCCCGGGCCGCCGTCGCCTTGGTCTCGACGATCGCGAGCTTGCAGAACTCGATCCCCGTGCAGGCCATGGTGGAGCGACGGAAGATGCTCGGGGTTGCGGTGAGGCCGAGCGCTGCGGCCCCGTCGAGGAAGGCGTCGATGCCCTCCGGGTCGAGGTCGAGGACGACGACCTTCTGGTGGGGGGTGAACCGGATCCGCCGTGACCCGGCAGCCTCGGCGAGATCGGCGAGGCCGGTGAGGGTCGTGCCGCTGACCCGTCCCACGGTGGGGGCGAGGCCCGCGTAGAGACGACCGTCCTTCTGGCGGTGCACCCCCACGTGGTCCCCGGGACCAGAGGGTGGCGGCGGTGGCGGGCCGTCGGGCAGCGGCGCGCCGAGGTACTCGTCCTCGAGGACCTGACGGAACCTCTCCGGACCCCAGTCGGCGAGGAGGAACTTCAGGCGGGCCTTGTTGCGGAGTCGACGGAAGCCGTAGTCGCGGAAGACCCGGATGACACCGTGCCAGACATCGGCGGCCTGCTCCGGCGCGACGAAGACCCCGAGGCGCTCGGCGAGCCTGGGCGCGGTGGAGAGTCCGCCACCCACCCAGAGGTCGTACCCGGGGCCGAGCTCGGGGTGGACGACGCCGACGAGGGAGATGTCGTTGATCTCGTGGACGACGTCGAGGCTCGGGTGACCCGTGATCGCCGACTTGAACTTCCGAGGGAGGTTGGCCAGCTCCGGGTCACCGATGAAACGTCGTTGAATCTCCTCGATGACCGGGGTCGGGTCGAGGATCTCATCGGCGGCGATACCCGCGAGGGGACTGCCGAGGATGACGCGCGGGGTGTCCCCGCACGCCTCTGTGGTCTCGAGCCCGACCGACTCGAGCCGGCGCCAGATCTCCGGGACGTCCTCGATACGGACCCAGTGGTACTGGACGTTCTGCCGGTCGCTGATGTCCGCGGTGTCCCGGGCGAGCTCCGTGGAGATCCCGGCGACCACGCGCAGCTGGTCGGTGGTCAGGGCGCCACCGTCGATGCGGACCCGGAGCATGAAGTAGCGGTCCTCGAGCTCGTGCGGCTCGAGCTGGGCGGTGCGGCCGCCGTCGATCCCCGGCTTGCGCTGGGTGTAGAGCCCCCACCACCGGAACCGGCCGTGGAGGTCTTCGGTGGGGATGGCGTCGAAGCCGGCCCGCGCATACACCTGCTCGATGCGCTCGCGGACGTTCAGGCCGTTGTCCTGCGCCTTGAACACCTCGTTGGCGTTGAGCGGCTCGCGGCCGTCGATGGCCCACTGACCCTGCGGCCGGGCCGAGCGGGACGGCCGGACCTTGGCGACTGTGCGCGGGGGAGAGGCGTCGATCGTCATGGTGGGGGGCGCCTGTCTGTGAGGATGCGGGATGAGGACTCGGTATGCGGTGGTCGGTCAGCGCGCTCGGCCGGCCGGGAGTGGGCTGCAGGGTGATCGGTATGCCGTTCGCGGCTGGCGCGGGGGCAGGCGAGAAGCGGCGGTTCCGACGCCCGCGGTGGTGGGGCAGAGCGGCCCCCAGCAGGAGGCGCGCTACGCAGTGCCCCTTTCAGCTCCTCTGGGGCTTCTCTGTGCCGGTCCGCAGTGCTCTTCTCGCAGGGCTCTTCTCGCGGTTCGTGCGCTCGCAGGTCAGTGACAGGCACGCATGAGGGCGCTGCAGACGCGCCTGAAGTCGACCTCGGGTCGGCGGACCAGATGTGATCCGGGTGCACTGCCTGGAAGTACCATGGCTTCATTATTGAGCGTTATCGGATAGATAACGCAAACTTACCGAGAGGGCGTCTCACGATACGATCCGGTAACCGCTTCGACGTCGTGGTCGAGTGGGGGTCGAGTGGGTGGTCGATCGTGTGGTCGATCGTGTGAGGCCTCCCCGCGCTCGCTGTGGCGCCGATGGGGTCGGCGCGATTTGGACCTGCGCTGCCGCTCTGGCAGACTAGTGGGGTTGCTTGCGCAAGCCGCGCGCCGCTGGGGTTCGCCCTCGACGGTGTCGGCCTCGCTCGGTGCCAACGAATCGAACCACCCTAGGGGCACCGGTCCGCACGGATCGGAGCCAAAGGTGGGGCGACACACCGGCGAGACACAGCAGAAGCTGCCGGGTTCACCGTGGCATGTCCACCGCGACCCCCAGCGAGGGTGGCACTCCTTCCGACTAGGTACGAGCTACGAGGTTCGAGGACATCCGCCTGCGGAGAATGCCGACACACCCGACCTCGGGGGTCGGTGAAACCGCAGGTCAGCGGCCGCTAGGCCAGCGCAACCAGAGACGTTTAGAGACCAGCTACACACCAGCAAGGCGAGAGAGAGACGGACGAGAGATGGCGGGACAGAAAATCCGCATCCGCTTGAAGTCGTATGACCACGAGGTCATCGACAGCTCGGCGCGCAAGATCGTCGACACGGTCACCCGTGCCGGCGCGACCGTGGTCGGCCCGGTGCCGCTGCCGACGGAGAAGAACGTGTTCTGCGTCATCCGGTCGCCGCACAAGTACAAGGACAGCCGCGAGCACTTCGAGATGCGCACCCACAAGCGCCTCATCGACATCATCGACCCGACGCCGAAGGCCGTCGACTCGCTGATGCGTCTCGACCTGCCCGCGGACGTCAACATCGAGATCAAGCTCTGAGGTCCACGATGACTGCAACGACTAGCACGACGTCCCGCACGCTGAAGGGGCTCCTCGGCGAGAAGCTCGGCATGACCCAGGTCTGGGACGCCGACAACCGCCTCGTCCCCGTCACCGTCGTCAAGGCCGGTCCCTGCGTGGTGACGCAGGTCCGCACCGAGGAGGCCGACGGGTACTCCGCGGTCCAGATCGGCTTCGGCGCCATCGACCCCCGCAAGGTCAACCAGCCGCTCACCGGCCACTTCGAGAAGGCCGGCGTGACCCCGCGCCGCCACCTCGTCGAGCTCCGCACGGCGGACGCTGCCGACTACGAGCCCGGCCAGGAGCTGACCGCCGAGATCTTCGAGGCCGGGCAGGCCGTCGACGTGACCGGCACGACCAAGGGCAAGGGCTTCGCCGGCGTCATGAAGCGGCACGGCTTCAAGGGTGTCTCGGCGAGCCACGGCGCGCACCGCAACCACCGCAAGCCCGGCTCGATCGGTGGCGCGTCCACCCCGGGCCGCGTCTTCAAGGGGATGCGGATGGCCGGTCGCATGGGCGGCGAGCGCCAGACCACTCAGAACCTCACGATCCACGCCGTGGACGCCGAGAAGGGCCTGCTGCTGATCAAGGGAGCCGTTCCCGGTCCCCGCGGCGGCGTCGTCCTGCTCCGCACGGCCGCCAAGGGAGCCTGATAAGCCATGGCAACGACTGCTAAGACCAAGGACACGCTCACGGTCGTGAACGTCGATCTCCCCGCGGAGATCTTCGACGTCCAGACCAACGTCCCCCTCATCCACCAGGTCGTCACCGCCCAGCTCGCCGCTGCGCGTCAGGGCACCCACGCGACCAAGTCCCGCGGCGAGGTCCGCGGTGGTGGCACCAAGCCCTACCGCCAGAAGGGCACCGGCCGCGCCCGCCAGGGCTCGATCCGTGCGCCGCAGTTCACCGGTGGTGGCGTGGTCCACGGACCGCAGCCCCGGGACTACAGCCAGCGCACCCCCAAGAAGATGAAGGTTGCCGCCCTGCGTGGCGCCCTCTCCGACCGGGCCCGCCACGGCCGCATCCACGTCGTCGACGGGATCGTCTCCGGCGAGACCCCCTCGACCAAGGCCGCAGCGGCCGGACTGGCCGGGATCACCGACCGCAAGAACCTCCTCGTGGTTCTCGAGCGTGCGGACCTCGTCGGCTGGAAGTCGATCCGCAACCTGGACAACGTCCACGGCCTGCCGGTCGACCAGCTCAACACCTACGACGTGCTGTGTGCGGACGACATCGTGTTCACCAAGGGCGCCTTCGACGCGTTCGTCAACGGTTCCGCCACGTCCGCTTCGAAGACGGAGGACACCAAGTGAGCTCGTTCACCACGTTCAAGGACCCTCGCGACATCCTCATCGCGCCAGTCGTCTCGGAGAAGTCCTACGGTCTGCTCGACGAGGGGAAGTACACCTTCATCGTCGACCCGCGGGCCAACAAGACCGAGATCAAGATCGCCATCGAGCAGATCTTCAAGGTCAAGGTCGACTCCGTCCACACCATGAACCGGCCGGGCAAGGCACGCCGCACCCGTTTCGGGCTGGGCAAGCGCAAGGACACCAAGCGCGCCATCGTGACCCTGCGCGAAGGTTCGATCGACATCTTCGGGAGTGCGGGCGTCTGACGCCTGCAGCAAAGGGATAAGAAACCATGGGTATCCGTAAGTACAAGCCGACCACGCCTGGTCGTCGCGGCAGCTCTGTCGCCGACTTCGTCGAGGTCACTCGCTCCACCCCCGAGAAGTCGCTCGTGCGCCCGCTCACCAAGAGCGGCGGCCGCAACTCCAGCGGTCGGATCACGACGCGTCACATCGGTGGTGGCCACAAGCGCGCCTACCGCGTCATCGACTTCCGTCGCGCTGACAAGGACGGGGTGCCGGCGAAGGTCGCTCACATCGAGTACGACCCGAACCGCACCGCCCGCATCGCGCTGCTGCACTACGCCGACGGCGAGAAGCGGTACATCCTGGCGCCGAACAAGCTCCGCCAGGGCGACCCGATCGAGAACGGCCCCACCGCCGACATCAAGCCCGGCAACAACCTGCCGCTGCGCAACATCCCCACCGGTACGGTCGTGCACGCTGTCGAGCTGCGGCCCGGCGGTGGCGCGAAGATCGCCCGCTCCGCCGGCGTCCGTGTGCAGCTCGTCGCCAAGGACGGCCCGTACGCCCAGCTGCGTCTGCCCTCCGGTGAGATCCGCAACGTCGACCTGCGCTGCCGTGCCACGGTCGGCGAGGTCGGCAACAGCGAGCAGGCCAACATCAACTGGGGCAAGGCCGGCCGTATGCGGTGGAAGGGCAAGCGCCCGACCGTCCGTGGTGTCGTCATGAACCCCGTCGACCACCCGCACGGTGGTGGCGAGGGTCGGACCTCGGGTGGTCGTCACCCGGTGAGTCCCTGGGGCCAGCCTGAGGGCCGGACCCGTAAGCCCGGTAAGGCAAGCGACAAGATGATCGTCCGCCGCCGTCGTACTGGCAAGAAGCGCTGATAGGAGCCTGGACACATGCCTCGTAGTCTCAAGAAGGGCCCCTTCATCGACGACCACCTTCAGAAGAAGGTGGACGCTCAGAACGAAGCGGGCACGAAGAACGTCATCAAGACCTGGTCGCGCCGTTCGGTCATCAGCCCGGACATGCTCGGCCACACCATCGCCGTCCACGACGGCCGCAAGCACGTCCCGGTGTTCATCACCGAGGCGATGGTCGGCCACAAGCTCGGCGAGTTCGCCCCGACGCGGACCTTCAAGGGTCACGTCAAGGACGACAAGAAGGGACGTCGTCGCTGATGGCCACCCCGAACGTCACCCAGGAAGAGCAGGCCATGGAAGCTCGCGCCGTTGCGCGGCACGTCCGCGTCACGCCGATGAAGGCGCGCCGCGTCGTCGACCTGATCCGCGGCAAGCAGGCCGTCGAGGCCGTCACCGCGCTGCAGTTCGCCCCGCAGGCGGCGAGCGACCCGGTCCGCAAGGTGCTGCAGAGCGCCATCGCCAACGCGCGTTTCCTCGCCGACCAGAACGCCACGCCGTTCAACGAGCGTGACCTCGTCGTCGCCGAGGCGTATGTCGACGAGGGCCCGACCATGAAGCGGTTCCGGCCGCGGGCCCAGGGTCGCGCCTCGCGCATCAACAAGCGTACGAGCCACATCACCGTGGTCGTCCAGAACAGTCCGAAGCAGGCCGAGAAGAAGAACGGAGGCACCCGCTGATGGGACAGAAGGTCAACCCGCACGGCTTCCGACTCGGCATCACGACCGACCACAGGAGCCGCTGGTTCGCTGACTCGACCACGAAGGGTCAGCGCTACCGCGACTACGTCAAGGAAGACGTCGCGATCCGCAAGCTCATGTCCGAGGGCATGGAGCGCGCAGGTATCGCCCGCGTCGAGATCGAGCGCACCCGCGACCGGGTCCGCGTCGACATCCACACCGCCCGACCCGGTATCGTCATCGGCCGGCGCGGCGCGGAGGCGGACCGCATCCGCGGGGAGCTCGAGAAGCTCACCGGCAAGCAGGTCCAGCTCAACATCCTCGAGGTCAAGAACCCCGAGATCGATGCCCAGCTCGTCGCTCAGGGCATCGCGGAGCAGCTCTCCGCCCGTGTCTCGTTCCGTCGCGCGATGCGTAAGGGGATGCAGTCGGCCACCCGCGCCGGCGCCAAGGGCATCCGGGTCCAGGTCTCCGGCCGTCTCGGCGGCGCGGAGATGAGCCGCACCGAGTTCTACCGCGAGGGTCGCGTGCCGCTGCACACCCTCCGCGCGAACATCGACTACGGCTTCTACGAGGCCCGCACGACCTTCGGTCGGATCGGCGTCAAGGTCTGGATCTACAAGGGTGACCTCACCGCGCGTGAGCTCGCTGCCCAGCAGGCCGCCGCCCCGTCCCGCCCGTCCCGTGGCCCGCGTCGTGATGGCGCGGACCGCCCCGCTCGTGCCCGCCGTGGCGAGCGCACCCAGGCTCCCGCCGAGGCTGCTGCGCAGGCCCCGGCCGCCGAGGCGGCTGCACCCAGTGAGGGAGAGAACAACTGATGTTGATTCCTCGTCGAGTCAAGCACCGCAAGCAGCACCACCCCGGTCGGAGTGGCGCTGCCAAGGGTGGCACCAAGGTCGCCTTCGGTGAGTACGGCATCCAGGCCCTCGAGCCGGCGTACGTGACCAACCGTCAGATCGAGTCGGCGCGTATCGCGATGACCCGGTACATCCGCCGTGGCGGAAAGGTCTGGATCAACATCTACCCGGACCGCCCGCTGACCAAGAAGCCCGCCGAGACCCGCATGGGTTCGGGTAAGGGTTCCCCGGAGTGGTGGATCGCCAACGTCAAGCCCGGACGCGTCATGTTCGAGCTCTCCGGCGTGAGCGAGGAGACCGCGCGCGAGGCCATGCGTCTCGCGATGCACAAGCTCCCCATGAAGAGCCGTTTCGTCAAGCGTGAAGGTGGTGACATCTGATGGCCGTTGGTAGCAAGGACCTCGTTTCCGAGCAGCTGCGTGGCATGGACGACGAGCGTCTCGTCGACGAGCTGCGCAAGGCGAAGGAGGAGCTGTTCAACCTCCGGTTCCAGTCCGCCACGGGTCAGCTCGACAACCACGGTCGGCTGCGCGCTGTCCGCAAGGACATCGCCCGCATCTACACCGAGATGCGTGAGCGCGAGCTCGGCATCGGCATCGCTCCCTCCGCCCCCAAGGCTGAGGCGAAGGCCGAGAAGTCTGAGAAGGAGGCTGCGAAGTCTGAGAAGGCTGACA
This sequence comes from Actinomycetales bacterium, assembly GCA_012729695.1. Lineage (GTDB taxonomy): Bacteria > Actinomycetota > Actinomycetes > Actinomycetales > Dermatophilaceae > F2B08. The sequence goes on from JAAYCP010000145.1 coordinate 9,665, forward strand.
AGGCCGACAAGAAGGCTGACAAGGCCGACAAGAAGGCTGAGGCCAAGTGATGGCTGAGAACGTGAAGGACACCGTGAGCACGGACACCGAGCCCCGCAACTACCGCAAGACCCGTCAGGGCTACGTGGTCAGCGACAAGATGGACAAGACCGTCGTGGTCGAGGTCGAGGACCGCGTCAAGCACGCGCTCTACGGCAAGGTCATGCGCAAGTCGCACCGGGTCAAGGCCCACGACGAGCAGAACTCCGCCGGCGTCGGCGACCGCGTTCTCATCATGGAGACCCGCCCCCTCAGCGCGAGCAAGCGCTGGCGTGTGGTGGAGATCCTCGAGAAGGCCAAGTAATGCCTCGTGGGGAATAGCCCCCACACCCCCAGGCCGTTCGGCAAGGCTCCTCGCAGCGCGAGGAGAACCGGCACGACAGTAGGAGATAAGAAGTGATCCAGCAAGAGTCGCGACTGCGCGTCGCCGACAACACGGGAGCCAAAGAGCTCCTGTGCATCCGCGTGCTCGGTGGCTCCGGCCGCCGCTACGCGGGCATCGGCGACACCATCGTCGCCACGGTCAAGGACGCCATCCCTGGCGGCAACGTCAAGAAGGGCGATGTCGTCAAGGCAGTCATCGTGCGCACCGTCAAGGAGCGCCGCCGCGCCGACGGTTCGTACATCAAGTTCGACGAGAACGCCGCCGTCATCCTCAAGGGCGATGGCGACCCGCGCGGCACGCGCATCTTCGGCCCCGTCGGCCGCGAGCTGCGCGAGAAGCGCTTCATGAAGATCATCTCCCTCGCGCCGGAGGTGTTGTAGGCCATGGCGAAGAGCAAGGCGAAGATGAAGATCAAGAAGGGTGACACCGTCCAGGTGCTCACCGGTAAGGACAAGGGCCTGACCGGCAAGGTCATCGGGGTCTTCCCGGAGACCCAGCGGGTCCTCGTCGAGGGCGTCAACCGCGTGACCCGCCACCTCAAGGCCGGCACCGATCGAGGCTCGCGTACCGGTGGCCTGGTCGTCCAGGAGTCCTCGATCCACGTGAGCAACGTGGCCGTCGTCGACCCCGAGGACAAGAAGCCCACCCGTATCAAGACCAAGGTCGAGACCGTCGAGCGCGGCGGTCGCACCAAGACCAGCCGCACCCGCGTCGGTGTGCGCTCGGGTAAGGACCTGTGACGAGGATGACTGAGACCACCACTGCAACCACGGCACCCCGCCTCAAGACCCGCTACCGGGAGCAGATCCGGGAGTCGCTGAGCAGCCAGTTCGGCTACACCAACCCGATGCAGGTCCCCGGCGTCGTCAAGGTCGTCGTGAACATGGGCGTCGGCGAGGCGGCCCGGGACAGCAAGCTCATCGAGGGCGCTATCCGTGACCTCACCGCCATCACCGGCCAGAAGCCTCTGGTGACCAAGGCACGCAAGTCGATCGCCCAGTTCAAGCTGCGCGAGGGGATGCCGATCGGCGCCCACGTCACGCTGCGCGGCGACCGGATGTGGGAGTTCCTCGACCGTCTCGTGACGGTTGCGCTCCCGCGTATCCGCGACTTCCGTGGCCTCTCGCCGCGGCAGTTCGACGGCTTGGGCAACTACACCTTCGGTCTGACGGAGCAGTCGATGTTCCACGAGATCGACCAGGACAAGATCGACCGTGTCCGGGGCATGGACATCACCGTCGTCACGACGGCCACCAACGACGACGAGGGCCGCGCGCTGCTGAAGGCGCTGGGCTTCCCGTTCAAGGAGAACTGATCTCATGGCAAAGACTGCTCTGAAGAACAAGGCCGCCAAGACGCCGAAGTTCAAGGTTCGGGGCTACACCCGGTGCCAGCGCTGCGGGCGTCCCCACTCGGTGTACCGCAAGTTCGGCCTGTGCCGGATCTGCCTGCGCGAGATGGCCCACCGCGGTGAGCTGCCCGGCGTTACGAAGTCCAGCTGGTAGCCCCACCAGGCCGTCAGCCCAGAACCCCATCAACGAAAAGAATTCCATCTACATCGAAGGTCCGGACCGCGATCACAAGCGCGGAAGGGAAACCACGGTGAGAAGGGGCGGAGAAGCCCAATGACAATGACTGACCCGATCGCGGACATGCTGACCCGCGTCCGGAACGCCAACTCGGCGCAGAAGGACGACGTCTCCATGCCGTTCTCGAAGCTGAAGTCGCACATCGCGGAGATCCTCGAGGCCGAGGGTTACATCGGCGGCTGGTCCGTGGAGGATGCCGAGGTCGGCAAGACCCTCACGATCAACCTGAAGTACGGCCCGAACCGCGAGCGCTCGATCGCCGGCGTGCGCCGGGTGTCCAAGCCCGGTCTGCGCGTCTACGCCAAGTCCACCAACCTGCCCAAGGTGCTCGGTGGTCTCGGCATTGCCATCATTTCCACGTCGTCTGGTCTCCTCACGGACAAGCAGGCGGCCCAAAAGGGTGTTGGCGGGGAAGTCCTCGCCTACATCTGGTAAGGGGGCATTCGACATGTCGCGTATTGGACGACTCCCTGTCGCCATCCCCGCTGGCGTCGACGTCAGGATCGACGGCCAGACCGTCTCGGTGAAGGGCCCCAAGGGTGAGCTCTCGCACGTCGTGGCCACCCCGATCACCGTGAGCCAGGGCGACGCCGTCCTGGAGGTCGCCCGCCCGGACGACGAGCGCAACTCACGCTCGCTGCACGGTCTGACCCGCACCCTGATCAACAACATGGTGCTCGGTGTGACCGAGGGCTACGAGAAGAAGCTCGAGATCCACGGCACGGGTTACCGCGTGGTCGCCAAGGGCAGCAACCTCGAGTTCGCGCTCGGCTACTCGCACCCGATCACCGTCGAGCCCCCGGCAGGGATCACCTTCGTGGTGGAGACCCCGACCCGCTTCTCTGTCCAGGGCATCGACAAGCAGCTCGTCGGCGAGGTGGCTGCGAACATCCGCAAGCTGCGCAAGCCCGACCCCTACAAGGCCAAGGGCATCCGCTACGCGGGCGAGCACATCCGTCGCAAGGTTGGAAAGGCTGGTAAGTAAGCCATGGCGATGATCGTCAAGCGCGCCAAGGGCAAGGTGGCCGCGCGCGGCCGCCGCCACCTGCGCGTCCGCAAGCGTCTCTCCGGAACGACCGAGCGTCCCCGTCTCGTCGTGTCCCGCTCGAGCCGGCACATCTACGCCCAGATCGTCGACGACACCGTCGGTCGGACCCTCGTGTCCGCCTCGACGATGGAGGCCGATCTGCGTTCCTTCGACGGTGACAAGACCGCGAAGGCCAAGAAGGTCGGCGAGCTCCTCGCTGAGCGGGCCAAGTCCGCCGGCGTCGAGGCAGTCGTCTTCGACCGCGCCGGCAACAAGTACCACGGCCGCGTCGCTGCCATCGCCGAGGGCGCCCGCGAGGGCGGGCTCGCCCTCTGAGGACGGAACCACTGTGAACCACATGAACAATGAGATGAGGAACATCTGATGCCAGGACCCCAGCGTCGAGGCACAGGTGCCGCTGGTGGCGAGCGTGGCGAGCGTTCGGACCGTCGCGGTGACCGTGACCGTCGTGACAGCAACCGTCGCGACACCACCGAGAAGAACGCCTACCTTGAGCGCGTCGTGACCATCAACCGGGTCGCGAAGGTCGTCAAGGGTGGCCGCCGGTTCAGCTTCACCGCTCTTGTCGTCGTCGGCGACGGTGACGGCACGGTGGGCGTGGGCTACGGCAAGGCCAAGGAGGTGCCCGCGGCGATCGCCAAGGGTGTCGAGGAGGCCAAGAAGCAGTTCTTCAAGGTTCCCCGGATCCAGGGCACCATCCCGCACCCCGTCCAGGGTGAGGCCGCCGCCGGTGTCGTCATGCTCCGGCCCGCATCCCCCGGTACCGGTGTCATCGCCGGTGGCCCGGTGCGTGCGGTGCTCGAGTGCGCCGGCGTGCACGACGTGCTCTCGAAGTCGCTCGGCTCGCAGAACGCGATCAACATCGTGCACGCGACCGTGGCTGCGCTGCGCAGCCTCGAGCGGCCGGAGGCCGTTGCCGCCCGTCGTGGCAAGGCGCTGGACGAGGTGGCTCCCGCCGCCATGCTCCGCGCCCAGGCTGCCGGACGTGCCGAGGCCGCTCAGAACCAGAAGGCAGGTGTCTGACGTGGCACGCCTGAAGGTGACCCAGATCCGTTCCGAGATCGGTGGCAAGCAGAACCAGCGTGACACGCTGCGCAGCCTCGGTCTGAAGCGCATTGGCGACACCGTCGTCAAGGAGGACCGTCCCGAGATCCGCGGGATGGTCAGGACCGTGACCCACCTGGTCACGGTCGAGGAGGTCGAGTAATCATGGCTGAGACCAGCAACAGCGGGAAGACCGCTGCGCTGAAGGTCCACCACCTGCGTCCCGCCCCGGGAGCGAAGACCCCCAAGACCCGAGTCGGTCGTGGTGAGGGCTCCAAGGGCAAGACCGCGGGCCGCGGTACCAAGGGCACCAAGGCGCGCTACCAGGTGAGGCCGAGCTTCGAGGGTGGATCGACCCCGATCCACATGCGTCTGCCGAAGCTGCGTGGCTTCAAGAACCCGTTCAAGACCACGTACCAGGTCGTCAACCTCGACAAGATCAGCTCGCTGTTCCCCGAGGGTGGGGACGTCACGGTCGAGGACCTCGTTGCCAAGGGTGCCGTCCGCAAGGGGGCCCCGGTGAAGGTCCTCGGCACCGGCGAGATCACCGTCAAGGTCAACCTGAGCGCCGACGCCGTCTCCGGCTCGGCCAGGGACAAGATCGAAGCCGCCGGCGGCTCCGTCACCACTGCGTGACGCTTCCCGTCCGGTTTCCCGCCCGATGCCGCAGCGCCGACGCAGTCGCGCTGCGGCATCGGGCGTATGGCCGGTCATCCCGCGATCGTTTGGTCGCTGACCGGCCGACACGTACGCTCGACCCGAGCCAGTAGGCTCTCGACGAGGGGCTCCCACGGGACGTCCCGCTCTCTTCGACATCTGGAGGACTAGGTGCTCTCAGCATTCGCGCGGGCATTCAAGACGCCCGACCTGCGCCGAAAGCTGCTCTTCACCTTGGGCATCATCGCGCTCTACCGGCTCGGCACCTTCGTGCCGACACCGGGAGTGAGCTACACCCTCGTTGAGCAGTGCGTCGCCGGCGCGAACACGTCCTCCGGGTTCCTCGGCCTGGCCAACCTCTTCAGTGGTGGGGCCATGCTCAACATCTCGATCTTCGCGCTCGGGATCATGCCCTACATCACGGCGAGCATCATCACGCAGCTGCTCACGGTCGTGATCCCGCGCTTCGAGGAGCTGAAGAAGGAGGGGCAGGCGGGTCAGGCCAAGATGACGCAGTACACGCGGTATCTGACCATCGCGCTGGCTGTTCTCCAGTCGGCCACCCTCATCACGTTCGCGCGCAACCCCTCCCAGCTCTTCGGGAACCCAGGCTGTACGAACATCCTCGTGGATGACTCCATGGTGACGATCCTCATCATGGTGCTCACCATGACGGCCGGGACCGGCCTGATCATGTGGCTCGGCGAGCTCATCACCGACAAGGGTGTGGGCAACGGGATGTCCGTGCTCATCTTCACCTCGATCGCCGCCTACTTCCCCACCTCGCTGTGGCGGATCAAGGAGGACAGCGGCTGGGACATCTTCCTCGCGGTCATCGGCGTCGGCTTCCTCATCATTGCCCTCGTCGTCTTCGTCGAGCAGAGCCAGCGGCGCATACCCGTCCAGTACGCGAAGCGTATGGTCGGCCGCCAGATGTACGGCGGTACCTCCACGTACATCCCGCTCAAGGTCAACATGGCCGGCGTCATCCCGGTGATCTTCTCGAGCTCGCTGATCATGCTCCCCGTCATGATCGCCCAGTTCAACACGCCCGCTCTGGGTGTCGACCCGCCGCAGTGGGTCCAGTTCGTCAACCGCTACTTCGGCGGGGAGGGCTCGCACCCCGTCTACATGCTGACCTTCGTCGCGCTCACGATCTTCTTCACCTTCTTCTACGTCTCGATCACCTTCAACCCCACCGAGGTGGCCGACAACATGAAGCGCTACGGCGGCTTCATCCCGGGGATCCGTGCTGGGCGACCCACAGCGCAGTACCTGGCCTACGTCATCAACCGCATCACGGTGCCCGGTGCGATCTACCTGGGCCTCATCGCGCTCATCCCGCTCATCGCACTGCGGGTCATCAATGCCGACCAGAACTTCCCGTTCGGCGGCACCTCGATCCTCATCATCGTCGGTGTGGGTCTGGAGACGCTCAAGCAGATCGAGTCCCAGCTCCAGCAGCGCCACTACGAAGGGTTCCTCAAGTAGCCATGCGAATGATCATCCTCGGTCCTCCCGGTGCCGGTAAGGGCACCCAGGCCGCTCGTATCGCCGAGCACTTCGGCATCCCCGCGATCTCGACCGGCGACATCTTCCGCGCCAACATCAAGAACGAGACCGAGCTCGGCAAGCAGGTGAAGGACATCCTCGCCTCGGGTGGCTACGTCTCCGACGACATCACCAACGCGATCGTCGAGGACCGGCTCCAGAAGGAGGACTGCCAGGACGGGTTCCTCCTCGACGGCTACCCCCGCACCACCGCTCAGGTGGAGGCGCTCGACGCCATGCTCGCCAAGGCCGGCAAGACCCTCGAGCGGGTGCTCGAGCTGGTCGTCGACGAGGACGTCGTCGTCGAGCGGCTCCTCAACCGCGCGCAGATCGAGGGCCGGGCCGATGACACCGAGGAGGTCATCCGCGAGCGGCTCGCGATCTACCACCGCGAGACCGAGCCGCTGTCGAAGGCCTACGCCGAGCGCGGCCTCCTCGTGCGCGTCGACGGCCTGGGCGAGATCGACGCGGTCACCGAGCGCGTCGTCGCCGCGCTGGCCTGAGCCGCCGCCTCCGCTGTATCAGCACTGGTTGCACCACCATGAACTTCTTCCGCCGCGAGCGCATCGTCGGTAAGACCCCGGACCAGCTGCGCCTCATGCGCGGAGCCGGTCTCGTCGTCGCCCGGACCCTGGAGCTGCTCCAGCAGCACGCTGTCCCCGGTGTGACGACGAAGGAGCTCGACGCCATCGCCGAGGAGCACATCCGCAGCCTCGGCGCGGTGCCGTCCTTCCTCGGCTACCACGGCTTCACCGGCACGATCTGCACGAGCGTCAACGAGGAGATCGTCCACGGTATCCCGGGCCCGCGGGTCCTCGCCGAGGGTGACCTCATCTCCATCGACTGTGGCGCCATCCTCGAGGGCTGGCACGGCGACGCGGCCATCTCCACGATCGTGGGTGGCCGGGAGGCCGGACGGGCCGAGGACCTCGAGCTCATCGACGCGACGGAGAAGGCGCTCTATGCCGGCATCGCCGCCCTCACCGTGGACCGCTCCCTCTACGAGGTCGGCGCCGCGGTCGAGGACTCGATCATCGCCTCCGGCAACGAGCACGACCGCGTCTACGGCATCGTCGAGGACTACGTCGGCCACGGGATCGGCACCGCCATGCACATGGACCCCCAGGTGCCGAACTACCGCTGCCGGGAGAAGGGCCCGATGGTCACCGAGGGGACGACGGTCGCGATCGAGCCGATGATCACCCTCGGCGACCAGGCCAACGAGGTGCTCGCCGACGACTGGACCGTCGTGACGTTGGACGGCTCCCGGGCCGCGCACTGGGAGCACTCGGTGGCGGTCATGCGCGAGGGCTTGTGGATCCTCACGGCGCTCGACGGGGGAGCGGCCAAGCTGGCCGAGGTCGGCGCCCCCTTCGCCCCGCTCGACTGACGGCCCCGCGATTTCGTGAGCAGCGCATACCTGGCGTAGACTGATCCGTCGGTGTCGTGTGCCCTCCTGGGCCGCGCAGAGCACCGGTTCATTCCACCGGGGAACTCGACCGATTCGGCCGAGGACTGTGGCGGGTTGTGCCGGGCAGCCGAAATCTCATACGTGAGCAGAAAGAGGATATGGCCAAGAAGGACGGTGTCATCGAGGTCGAGGGCACGATTGTTGAGGCACTCCCGAACGCAATGTTCCGGGTGGAGCTGACCAACGGTCACAAGGTTCTCGCACACATCTCGGGCAAGATGCGTCAGCACTACATCCGGATCCTCCCTGAGGACCGGGTGGTCGTCGAGCTGAGCCCGTACGACCTGTCTCGTGGTCGGATCGTCTTCCGCTACCGGTAGTACATCCCAAAGTAGAACCCGCACGTCGACTCCTCGCGTGCGGGACAGATCGACGAGCAAGGCGACAAGCACATGAAGGTTCAGCCGAGCGTCAAGAAGATCTGTGACAAGTGCAAGGTGATCCGCCGTCACGGTCGGGTCATGGTGATCTGCGAGAACCTGCGTCACAAGCAGCGTCAGGGCTGATCCAGCCAACGTCTCAGAGCTTCGCGCTGATTCGGGCAAGTTCATCAACCGAATACCGAACTTAATAGCGACAACTCCATAACTGACAACTTCATAACTCACGAAGCAGCACCCGCCCCCGTACCGCCTCGCCGGTGCGGATGCCACTCCCGGTCCCGGAGGCCGGGAACCGCGCACCTGACGGACCGGCAGCTCCCGCCCGGGAG
>JAAYCP010000018.1 GCA_012729695.1 Actinomycetales bacterium
ACGACATCTGAGCAGCGAGCGCGAAGGTAGGGGCCGAGGTACGAGGCACCTGCCGGAGCGTGAGGTGCCAGATGGCGTAGCAAGGAAACACGACATCTGAGCAGGGAGCGCGAAGGTAGGGGCCGAGGAACGAGGCACCTGCCGGAGCGTGAGGGCCAACGCCTCGTGGTCAACGGGCCGCCATCTCGAGACGGGATGGCGGCCCGTTCTCGTGCTCAGGACAATTGAGGAGAGTCGATCTGAAGGGGTTATGGAAGAGATCCTGCTCGCCGCCGGCGCGGGGATAGCCGCCGGACTCGGCGTTGCGATGCCTCTCGGCGCGATCGGGGCGCTGCTCCTGCGCGAGGGGCTGGTCAACGGCTTCCGCGTGGCCGCCGCAGCCGCAACAGGCATCGCCGTCGTCGATACTGTGTACTGCCTCATCGCGGCCCTCACCGGAGCGCTGTTTGCTCCCCTGGTCCAGGAGCACCAGGGCGCGTTCCTCGCTGTCTCCGGGGTCCTCATCGTCCTCTTCGGTGCACACCAGCTGGTGACCACGATCCGGCGCCGAACGAGCGAGGACCCCAGTGTCGAGCGGATCCGACCACTCGCAGCCTTCGGCAAGTTCGTCGGACTGACGGCGGTCAATCCGATGACCCTCGTCTACTTCATCGCCCTCGCCGGAGCCATCACGACCCGGGCCAGCTCACCACTGGCTCCTGCGGTCTTCGTCGGCGCGGTCGGTCTGTCCTCCTGGGCGTGGCAGCTCGGTCTCGCGGCAGCCGGCACCATGGTGGGGCGGTCGCTGAGTCACCGAGCGGCCAAGATCATCGGGGTCGCTGCGTCGGTGGTGATCATGACCCTCGGTGTGGTCGTGCTCGCCTCCGGTCTCCTCTCCTGATACTCCTAATCCGGATGCACGGCCCGCGGCTCGCGGCAATACTCGGGGGATGAGCGATCCTGGAACGCCGACTCCCAAAGACACCCTGCAGCGATACCTCCAGCGTGGCCGGGAGGCTCTGCTGACGAAGCTCGACGGCGTGAGCGAGTACGACGCCCGCCGCCCGCTGGTCCCCACGGGCACGAACCTGCTGGGGATCGTCAAGCACGTGGCGAGCGTCGAATCCGGCTATCTCGGTGAGGTTTTCGGTCGGCCGTTCCCCGAGCCACTCCCCTGGTTCGAGGAGGGCGCCGAGCCGAACGCCGACATGTGGGCCACCGCCGAGGAGTCCCGCGACGGAATCATCGAGCTCTACCGCCGGGTGTGGGCGCACTCCGATGCCACCATCGCGGCCCTCGGGCTGGACGCTCGCGGAAGCGTGCCGTGGTGGGGGGATCGCGGCTCCGTCACCCTGCACCAGATCCTCGTCCACCTGATCGACGAGACCGCTCGTCACGCAGGCCACGCCGACATCATCCGCGAGCTCATCGACGGCGTCGTCGGGCTGCGCGATGTGGGAGACAACCTGCCGGAGGAGAACGCCGCCTGGTGGGCTTCCTACCGTGAGCGGCTGCAGGAGACCGCTGAAAGGTTCCGCTGACGCCGACGCACCGAGATATCCAGCAGCCCGCGGCGGCCGGCCGCGGATTGTCTCTGTGGCCGCGTCCGAGCGAAGGTAGCACTCCAGGCTCCCGCCACCGCGCCATCCTCCCGAGACGGCTGACGAGACACCCCCTCCAGGTGGCCACCTCGGTGCCCTGTCTCAGTAGGCTTCGGCCCATGAGCGAGTCGAGCAACTACATCGGTGGTGTCTTCGGGACCGGCCAGGGCCCGGAGCAGACGGTCATCAACCCGGCGACCGGCGAGACGGTCCGCACGTACCGGGCCGACGACGAGAGCAGCGTGGCAGCCGCCCTCGCGGCAGCCCGGGACGCCTTCCCGCAGTGGTCGGGAGCCACTCCGGCCGACCGCTCCGCGGCCCTGTATGCGCTCTTCACCGAGCTCGAGAAGGTCGCCGAGGAGCTGGCCCAGGCCGAGACCTCACAGACGGGCAAGCCGATCCGCCTCAGCCGCGAGTTCGACGTCCCCGGCTCGATCGACAACGTCGCGTTCTTCGCAGGCGCTGCGCGCCACCTGACCGGGCACGCGAGTGCTGAGTACTCCGGCGACCACACCTCGACGATCCGCCGCCAGGCCATCGGCGTCGTCGGCTCGATCTCTCCGTGGAACTACCCCCTCCAGATGGCGGTGTGGAAGATCCTGCCCGCCATCGCTGCCGGCAACACCATCGTCCTGAAGCCGGCCGAGACCACCCCGCTCACGACCCTCATGCTCGCCGAGGCCTGTGGCCGTGCGGATATCCCGGCGGGTGTCGTCAACATCGTCAACGGCCCCGGTCCGACCACCGGTGAGGCCATCGTCCGGTCACCGCTCATCTCCATGACCTCGTTCACCGGGTCCACCGCGGTCGGTCGGCACATCGCCGCTCTCGCTGCAGGCAACGGCACCCGTCTGCACCTCGAGCTCGGGGGCAAGGCACCCTTCGTCGTCTTCGACGACGCCGACCTCGACGCCGCCATCCAGGGCGCGGTGGCCGCGTCCCTGATCAACACCGGCCAGGACTGCACGGCGGCGACCCGCGCATACGTCCACCGCTCGCGCTTCGACGACTTCGTCTCCGGTGTCGCCGAGCTCATGGGCAAGGTGCGGCTCGGCGACCCGCTGGACGAGGACACCGACCAGGGCCCGCTGGCCTCGTTCCGGCAGCGGGACAAGGTGGCCGGTATGGTCGAGCGCGCCGTCCAGGCGGGAGCCCGCGCCGTCGCCGGTGGCAAGGCACCGGGCGGTGACCTCGCTGCCGGCGCGTACTACGAGCCCACGCTCATCATCGAAGCCGAGCAGAAGAGCGAGATCGTGCAGCAGGAGGTCTTCGGACCAGTCCTCGCGGCACTACCGTTCGACTCCGACGAGGAGGCAATCACCCTCGCGAACGACACCGCGTTCGGCCTCGCCGCCTCAGCATGGACCACGAACGTCTTCCGCGCCCAGGAGGCGGCTCGGCGCATCGACGCCGGGACGGTGTGGATCAACGACCACATCCCGATCATCTCGGAGATGCCGCACGGCGGCATGAAGTCCTCCGGCTACGGCAAGGACATGTCGACCTACTCCTTCGAGGAGTACACGCAGATCAAGCACGTCATGGCCGACCTCACCGGGGCAGTCGCCAAGGACTGGCACCGGACGATCTTCCGGCAGCGCTAGAGGCGCGGCGGTCGCTCATGACGCGTCGGGCACGTCCACGACCCGTTCGGTGGCACCGAGCTGGTCGAGGATGAACGCCCACTCCCAGGCGATCTGCTCCCACATCGCGTAGCGACCGCTGCGTCCGCCGTGCCCGGCGACCATCTCCGTGCGCAGCAGGATCGGTCGGGTCTCCGGGTCGTTGGTCGCGGTCGCCCGCAGGGCAGCGACCCACTTCGCGGGCTCGACGAAGTAGACGCGTGTGTCGTTGAGGCTGGTCGTCGCGAGAATCGCCGGATACGAACGCTTCTGGATGTTCTCGTACGGCGCGTACGAGCGCATGTACTCATAGACCTCGGGGTCGTGGAGCGGGTCGCCCCACTCCTCCCACTCCATGACCGTGAGCGGGAGCGAGGGGTCCAGAATCGTCGTGAGCGGGTCCACGAAGGGCACGTCGGCCTCGATCACCCGGAACAGGTCAGGAGCGAGGTTCGCCACGGCCCCGATGAGGAGGCCACCTGCGGAGCCGCCATTGGCAGCGAGCCGATCGGGAGCTACCCAGCCGTCCTTGATGAGCAACTCGGCCGCAGCGATGAAGTCGCTGAAGGTGTTCCGTTTCTGGAGGGTCTTGCCCTGCTCGTACCACTCGCGCCCCATCTCCCCGCCGCCGCGGACATGGGCGACGGCGTAGACGACGCCTCGCTCCAGCAGACTCAGCCGCGCGATGGAGAAGTAGGGGTCAGAGGAGCTCTCGTAGGAGCCGTACCCGACGAGGATGCCGGGGTGGCTTCCGTCCGGCGCCGCGCCCGCGGCGGTCACGAGCGAGACGGGCACCTTCGTCCCATCGGGCGCGGTGGCCCACAACCGTCGCTGGACGTATGTGCTGGGCTCGTAGTCCCCCAGCACCGGCATCTGCCAGAGCTGCTCACGTGCACCGCCGAGCACGTCGACCTCGAGGACCGTGCGCGGGGTGATGAAGGACTCGTAGGACACGAGGACCTGCGTGGTGTCGCTCTCGGGGTTGTCGCCCAGACCGACGGTGTAGAGGTCCTCGTCGAAGGTGAGGTCCTCCCCCACTCGCCAGCCGCCCGCAGCGCTGTCATCGCGGTGGAGGACCCGGAGGGCCGTCAGTCCCTGCGAGCGCAGCGACAGGACAGCCACCGAGTCGAAGGCGTCGACGGACTGGAACCGCTCGCCGGGCGCACTCTGCAGCAACGGTTGCCAGTCCTGCTCACTCGTCGCGGAGAGCGGCGCCCACGCGAGATCACTCTCGGGGTTGTCGGCGTTGTGGACGATGAGCAGACGCTCCCCCGCGACCTCGACGTCGTACTCGACGCCGTCACGGCGTGGGGTCACGCACCGCGGGGTCGCTGCCGGGTCGGAAGCATCGAGCAGCCAGTGCTCGGAGGTGATCTTCGAGCTCAGCCCGATCTGGATGAAGCGGTCGTCCCTGGATGAGCCGAGACCCAGCCAGAACCGCTCGTCGTCCTCACGCATCACGAGCTCGCCGGGGCCGCCTGCGCCCACCGCATATCGCCATACCTCGTGCGGGCGCCAGGCGTCGTTGACCCGGGTGACGTAGACGACGCTGCCGTCAGTGGTCAGCTCGGCTCCGTACCCGACATCGCGGATCGTGTCGTCGCGCACCTCACCGGTGGTCAGGTCGACGATGACGAGGGCGAAGCGCTCGTCCCCCGTCACGTCGATGGAGTATGCGAGGGTCCCGTGATCTGCACTCACCGAGAAGGCGCCCATGGCGAAGTACTCGTGCTGGGAGCCGAGGGCATCGGCGTCGAGGAGCACCTGCTCACCGGCTACGGGCCCCCCCGCGCTCAGATCCGGTCGCGGCGAGCCGGGCGACCTCGGGGACCGGGCGAAGACCCCGTACGAGCCACCCTCGACCATCCGGGTGTAGTACCACCACGGCCCGCTGCCGACCGCGACGCTCGCCGCCGTCTCCTGGGTGCGTGACTTGATCTCGTCATAGATCTGCGAGCGCAGCCCAGCGAGATGCTCGGTGCGGGCCTCGGCGTAGGCGTTCTCAGCCTCGAGGTAGGCGATGACCTCGGGATCGTTCTTGTCCCTCAGCCACTCGTAGGGGTCCTCGAAACGGTGGCCGTGATGCTCCCGGACGTGGATGCGACGCGGGGCGACGGGGGGTTCGAGCATGGGCCCAACCCTATTGCTACGCAGCGTTCAGCACTGAACCCGCCACGACGCGGCGCGAAGCTTGCGATCAGGCGTGGATACAGCCGGGGCCGAGCAGGGCCTTGAGGTCACCGTAGAGTGCGTCGGAGACATCCACCCGGTGCTGAAGTCGGAGCGTCGTCGAGCGCCCTCGTTGGCGGAGTCGCAGCCGGACCTCGGTCGCACCGGGGTGGTTCTGCAGCACCTCCCCCAGCTGGGCGATCCGCGTCGAGGTCGCGCGCATGGTGTCCATCTGCAGGACGACCGGTCCGCGCGGGCCGTCGGAGAGATCCGGGAGCGTGACGTCGTTGGCGTAGAGGGAGACCGACTCGTCACGGACGTTGACCGTGCCGGTCACGACACAGACCACGTCCATGGCAACCATCGTCTGCACGGTCATCCAGGTCCTGGCGAAGAAGAAGACCTCGACCGCACCATCGAGATCCTCGATCGTCGCGATCGCGTAGAGCTCGCCCTTCTTGTTGCGCTTCTGCGTCAGCGAGGTGATCAGTCCGGCGATCGTCACCGTCGATCCCTGGGGACGACCCTCGTCCTGGGTGAGCGCCGAGATCGGGGTGTCCGCGTGGCGGTCCAGGAGGTGCTCGATGCCGAGCAGCGGATGGTCGGAGACATAGAGGCCGAGCATCTCCCGCTCGAAGCTGAGCAGGGTCGCCTTGTCCCACTCGGTCTGCGGGACCGGCGTCAGTCCCATCAGACCGTCGCCGACGGCCTCCTCGGCGTCCATCCCGAAGCTGCCGAAGAGCGAGTCCTGGCCGATGGCCTCGGCCCGCTTGAGGGCGACGACGGCGTCGACGTACTCCTCGTGGATCCGCAGCAGCCCCATCCTGGGCTCGCCGAGTCCGTCGAAGGCTCCGGCCTTGATGAGCGACTCGATGGTGCGCTTGTTCGCCACGGCGAGGCCGCACTTGGAGAGGAAGTCTCGGAACGAGGTGAACCGGCCCTTCTCCTGCCGCGCCCGCACGATCTCCTCGACGACGTGGTGTCCGACGTTGCGGATGGCCGCGAGCCCGAAGCGCACGTCGGAGCCGACGGCAGCGAACTGACCGACCGAGTCGTTGACGTCCGGCGGAAGGACCTTGATGCCCATCCGTCGGCACTCACCGAGGTAGAGCGCCGACTTGTCCTTGTCATCCCCGACGCTGGTGAGCAGCGCGGCCATGTACTCGGCGGGGTAATTCGCCTTGAGATACGCCGTCCAGTACGAGACCAGACCGTAGGCGGCGGTGTGCGCCTTGTTGAACGCGTAGTCGGAGAAGGGGACCAGGACACCCCACAGGGCGGCGATCGAGTCCTCGTTGAAGCCGTTGGCCTTCATGCCCTCCGAGAAGGGGACGTACTCGGCGTCGAGGATCTCCTTCTTCTTCTTGCCCATGGCCCGGCGGAGCAGGTCGGCGTTGCCAAGGGTGTAGCCGGCGAGCTTCTGGGCGATCTCCATGACCTGCTCCTGGTAGATCACCAGGCCGTAGGTCGTGGAGAGGATCGGCTCGAGAGCCGCCTCCATCTCCGGCTGGAGCTTGCCCTTGAGGGCTGGGTCGAGCGGGACCAGCTCCTGCTTGCCGTTCTTGCGCAGGGCGAAGTTCGTATGCGCGTTCACGCCCATCGGTCCCGGCCGGTAGAGCGCGAGGGCCGCCGAGATGTCCTCGAAGTTGTCCGGCTGCATCAGGCGCAGCAGCGTGCGCATACCGCCACCGTCGAGTTGGAAGACGCCGAGGGTGTCTCCGCGGCCGAGCAGCTCGTAGGTCGCCTTGTCGTCCAGGCTCCGGGAAAGGACGTCGAGGTCGATCTCCTCGCCGCGGTTCGCCCGGACGTTGGCGATGGCGTCGTCGAGGATGGTGAGGTTGCGCAGCCCGAGGAAATCCATCTTCACCAGGCCGAGCGACTCGCAGTTGGCCATCTCGAACTGGGTGATGACCTGGCCGTCCTGGACCCGCTTCATGATCGGGATGATGTCGATGAGCGGCTCGCTGCTCATGATGACGCCGGCGGCGTGGACACCCCACTGACGCTTCAGACCCTCGAGACCGCGCGCGGTCTCGACGATCTCCTTCAGGTGCGCCTCGCTCTCGACGAGCTCGCGGAACTGCTGGCCCTCGGCATACCGGTCGTGGTCGGGGTCGTAGAGACCGGACAGTGGCACGCCCTTGCCCATGACGTCGGCGGGCATCGCCTTGGTCAGCTGCTCACCGACCGAGAACGGGTGCCCCATGACCCGCGCCGCGTCCTTGACCGCCTGCTTGGCCTTGATGGTGCCGTAGGTGACGATCTGCGCCACGCGGTCCGAGCCGTACTTCTCGGTGACGTAGGCGATCACCTCCCCCCGCCGACGCTCGTCGAAGTCGACGTCGAAGTCCGGCATCGACATGCGCTCGGGGTTGAGGAACCGCTCGAAGATCAGACCGTGCGGGATCGGGTCCAGGTCGGTGATCTTCATCGCGTATGCGCACATCGAGCCCGCGCCGGAACCGCGCCCGGGGCCGACCCGGATGCCGCGCGACTTGGCCCAGGTGATGAAGTCGGCGACGACGAGGAAGTATCCGGCGTAGCCCTTCGAGACGATGACGTCGATCTCGAAGTCGGCCTGGGTCCGGGCGTAGTCCGGGATGCCGTCCGGGAAGCGCTCGCGCAGGCCGCGGTAGACCTCCTTGACGAACCAGCCGGCCTCGGTCTCACCCTCGGGACACGGGAAGCGCGGCATGTAGCGGCCGACCTCCTCGGTGAAGGTGGCCTCGCACCGCTCCGCGACGAGGAGGGTGTTGTCGCACGCCTCCGGCAGCTCCCGCCACGTGTAGCGCATCTCCTCCGGAGACTGCAGGTAGTACCCCTCGCCGTCGAACTTGAAGCGGTCGGGGTCCATGAGGGTCGAACCGGACTGGACACACAGGAGCGCGGCGTGGGCGGTGGCGTCCTCGGGATTGGTGTAGTGCGAGTCGTTCGTGGCGAGCAGCGGCAGGTTGAGGTCCTTGGCCAGCCGAAGCAGGTCCTTGATGGTCCGGCGCTCGATCTCGTTGTTGTGGTCCATCACCTCGCAGAAGAAGTTCTCCGCGCCGAAGATGTCCCGCAGCTCTGCGGCCGCCTCGCGGGCGGCGTCGTACTGACCCAGCCGCAGCCTGGTCTGGACCTCACCCGAGGGGCAGCCGGTGGTCGCGATGATCCCGCTGCTGTACCGGTGCAGTAGTTCCCGGTCCAGCCGTGGATACTTCGCGAACTCCTGGTCCAGGCTGGCGATGCTGCCCATCCTGAACAGGTTGTGCATGCCTGCCGTCGAGGAGGCCAGCAGCGTCATGTGGGTGTAGAGGCCACCACCGGAGACGTCGTCACCCGGCCGGGTCCGCTCGTCCCCCCACCTGACGCGGGTGCGGTCCGTGCGGTGTGTGCCGGGGGTGACGTACGCCTCGAGGCCGATGATGGGCTTGACCGAGGTGCTCTGGGCCTTCTTCCAGAACTCGTAGGCGCCGAAGAGGTATCCGTGGTCGGTCATGGCGAGGGCCGGCATGCCCAGCTGCTCCGCCTTGGCGAACAGGTCACCGACTCGCGCCGCCCCGTCGAGCATGGAGAACTCGGTGTGGACGTGGAGATGGACGAAGGAGTCAGATGTTGCCATGGCCCACCCATCGTAGGTCCCGGCTCGGACAGTCCTCGGCGTGTCGCACTCGGGTGTCGCGAGGATGTGTCCAGCAGTCGGTCAGCGGGCGTCGAGGCGCTCCAGCGCGCGGGCGAGATCTTCCGGGTAGTCGCTGGTGAAGGTCACCCACTCCCCCGACCCCGGGTGCTCGAAGCCGAGGCCCACGGCATGCAGCCACTGGCGCTCCAGGCCGAGCCGCGCGGCGAGCGTCGGGTCGGCGCCGTAGAGAGGGTCACCGACGCACGGGTGCTTGATTGCCGCCATGTGGACCCGGATCTGGTGGGTGCGGCCGGTCTCGAGGTGGATGTCGAGCAGCGACGCGTGCCGATAGGCCTCGAGGAGCTCATAGTGCGTCACCGCCGGCTTGCCGGTCTCCATCACGGCGAACTTGTAGTCATGGCCGGGATGACGGCCGATCGGCGCGTCGATCGTGCCCACGATCGGGTCGGGAAGACCCTGCACGAGGGCGTGGTAGGTCTTGTCGACCCGGCGCTCCTTGAAGGCACGCTTGAGGAGGCTGTATGCGCGCTCGCTCTTGCAGACCACCATCAGGCCCGAGGTGCCCACGTCGAGCCGGCTGACCACTCCCTGCCGCTCACTGGCCCCGGAGGTGGAGATCCGGTAGCCCGCCGCCGCGAGTCCTCCGACGACTGTGGGACCCGACCAGCCGGCGCTCGGGTGCGCAGCGACCCCGACAGGCTTGTCGACGACGACGATGTCCTCGTCGTCGTGGACGATCTTCATGCCGGGCACCGGCTCGGCGATGACCGTCACCGAGGGTGAGACGGGCGCAGCGGGGAGCTCGATCTCGAGCAGGCTGCCGGCGGACACCTGCGTGGACTTCACCACGGGGGCACCGTCGACGCGGATCCCCCCGGCTGCGGCCAGGTCGGCCGCCTTGGTCCGTGAGAGGCCGAACAGACGCGCGACAGCCGCATCTACCCGGCTGCCCTCCAGACCTTCGGGGACGAGGACGGCTCTGACATCACTCATTGATCCACCTTGCATCACTCACTGGCCGGCGTCCTGTCACTCTCCCGGCGACCGTCCAGTCCGATCCCGAACCATGCGAGGACCGCGATGACGACAGCCGCCGCCACGATGGCGATGTCCGCGACGTTGCCGATGAACAGGCCACCGTAGTCGATCATGTCGACGACATGCCCCCGGCCGACGCCCGGCTCTCGGAAGAAGCGGTCGATGAGGTTGCCGAGCGCACCGCCGAGGAGCAACCCGAGGCACACGGCCCAGCCGACGTGACCGATCCTGCGCATCGAGGCGACGATGACGACGATGACCCCCACCGCGAGGATCGTGAGCACCCAGGTCGCCTGGTTGCCGATCGAGAAGGCGGCGCCCGGGTTGCGGATGAGGTTGAGCCGGAGCACGTCACCGATGACGTTGACCGGCCGCCCCGGCTCGAGGGCGGCCAGGGCCCAGACCTTCGTGCCCTGGTCGGCGAGCAGCGTGAAGATCGCTACCGCGAATGTCGTCCCGACGAGGGTATGTCGGCCCCCCCGACCGGCGCCGTCACTCAGCGGCGCTCCTCCTTCATCTTGCATGGCATGCATAGGGTCGCACGAGGAGCGGCCTGAAGTCGAAGTGTGCCGATCGCGTTGCCGCAGTTCTCACAGATCCCGTAGGTTCCCGCGTCCATCCGCTCCAGGGCCCGGCGGTTCTGCTCGAGCAGATCGCGGGCATTGTTGACCAACGTCATCTCCTGCTCGCGCTCGAACGTCTTCGTCCCGGCGTCGGCCTGATCGTCCCCCGCACTGTCCCCGACCTCCTGCAGCAGGTCGAGCAGCCCCGCCTGGGCCTCCGTGATCTCCCGCTCGAGCTGGGAGATGTCGCTCTCGATCTCCTGGCGCAGCTCGGCGAGCTCCTCTGGCGTCCAGGGGGACTCGTCCTCGCGCACCCCTGTCGTGAGGCCCTGCCGAGCTGACTTCCCCGTCGCGGTCTTCATGGTCGTCCCCCTGGCTGGTGCTTTCTTGGCGGTTCTCTTGCTGGCAGTTCTGTCGCTGGCAGGTGTCTTGCTGGCGGTTGTCTTCTTCACAGCTGTCGTCTTGGCCGCCGCACTCTTGACCACTGTCTTCTTTGCAGTTGTCTTCTTCGCAGTTGTCTTCTTCGTCGTCGTCTTCTTCGCGGTGGTCTTGGCAGGCGTTGTCTTGGCAGGCGTTGCCTTGGCAGGCGTTGTCTTGGCGGGAGCTGCCTTTGCGGTGGTCTTCGTGGTGGACGCCTTGGCCGTGGCCTTCTTCGGCGCAGCCTTCGTCGACGAACTCTTCTTCTTCGGCGCTGCGTTCGCGGTGCCCTTCTTGGCGGCGCTCTTCTTGACGGTGGTCTTCTTCGCGGTGGCCTTCTTGGCGGCGCTCTTCTTGCTGGTGCGCTGAGTCGTGGTGGTGGCAGACCGCTGTGCCGTTCCCCTCGTGGCCATGGCCGGTGCACTTCCCTTCATCAAGGCTTGATCGAGCCGACAGCGAGTCCACCCAACGACCGTGCTGTGAGCATGACGTGAGCGCAGGATAGCGAGGGTTCGGCCGCTTCGGAGGGAAGAACACGAGAAAGTGCTGCTCAGCCCTGATCGAGGCCCCAGAACTCACCTGAACGGCCGTGGGGTGGGACTGTGATGTCCCACCCCACGGCCGTTCAGCTACTTCCAAAGACGCGATCAGCTGGCGGTGACCTCGTCCGACGCCTCGGCCTCGGCCTCTGCGCCGGCACCCTCGGCGGTCATCCCGTCCAGGTCGGACAACTGACCGGTGATGAAGGCCTTCAGTCGGCTGCGGTAGTCGCGCTCGAAGGTCCGCAGACCGTCGATGGCCTGCTCCAGGCGCGTCCGCTCGGCCGCGAGCTCCTCGAGGATGCTCTGCTTGCGCTGCTGCGCCTCGTGGACCATGCCGGTGGAGCGCTCACGGGCCTCGGTGATGAGCTCCTGGTGCTGGGACTTGCCCTCGGCGATGAGCGTGTCGTGCTGGGTCTGAGCGGTGCTGATCAACTCGTCGTGACGGGCCTGACCGGTGCTCACGAGCTCGTCGTGCTGAGCCTGCCCCGAGGACAGCAGCTCGTCGTACTTCGCCTGTCCGGTGCTGACCAGCTCGTCGTGACGGGCCTGACCGGTGCTCACGAGCTCGTCGTGCTTGGCCTGACCGGTGCTCACGAGCTCGTCGTGCTGAGCCTGCCCCGAGGACAGCAGCTCGTCGTACCGGGCCTGGCCCTCCTCGAAGAGGCTCTGGCGACGGGCCTCACCCTCGGCGATGTGCTCGTCGTGGACCCGCTGGGCAAGTGCGATGATGCTGGCCGCGTTGTCGCTGCCGCCGATGGCACGCATCGTGCCGGTGTCGTCGAGTGACGCGAGACTCTGCGGCGCCGAAGCACGCTCCTGCGCCTCACGGGCCGCCTGCTCAGCACGCTCACGCGCCTCCTGGGCCTCCCGCTCGGCCTGCTCGGCCTCGGCCCGGGCACGCTCCACGCGCTCGGCAGCCTCGCGCTCAGCCTCTTCGGCGCGCTGGATCGCTGCGGCGACACGGCTGCTCGCGGCCTCGTCAGCAGCGCGCTCAGCCTCCTCGGCTGAAGCGGCAGCAGCGGCCACCCGACGGTCGGCCTCCTCGGCACGCCGCTCGGCCTCCTGGGCCCGCTGCTCGAGCTCCGCGACCCGGCTCTCAGCGGCCCCCGCCCGCTGCTCGAGCTCGCCGGCGCGCGACTCGGCGGCCTCGGCCTTCGCCTGGGCCTCCTGCAGCTGACCCTCGAGGTCACCGACGCGTGCCTTGAGCGTCTGGTTCTCCGAGGTCAGGGCCTCCAGGTCGCCATTGAGTGCGGTGAAACGACCCTGCAGGTCGTCGTGGGCGCTCTGAAGGGCCTGGAGCCTGGCCTTGGTCTCTGAGGTCTCGGTGTCGGACGGGACGGCGGCCATGCCGCGACCGGCGCGGCAGTCGTTGAGCTGGCTGCGCAGGTCCTCGGTCACCTGAGCCGTTCGGCGCATCTCGGCGACGATCTCGTCGAGGAAGTCGTCGACCTCGCGCTCGTCATAACCCTTACGGAACTGCGTCTGGGTGAACGTCTTGTTGAGGACGTCCTCCGGCGTCAGCGCCATCTGTCACCTCTTTCGGTTCCGGCGCTGCTCGTCAACGCCGCTGGGAAAACTCACATGGTGTGCGCAGGAGCACGGCACACCAGGGGTCACCTGAACCACTCTAGAGGCAGAAACAGGCCCGATCCACAAGCGCCCGGCCTCGGGGACCGGCCGGGCCGGGCGAAGCCGGGTCTCTCAGACGATCGCGAGCAGGATGTAGACGATCAGGATGAGGACGAAGAAGGCCAGGTCGAGGGCCACTCCACCGATCCGTAACGGCGGTAGGACCTTACGCAACGCGTTGAGCGGAGGGTCGGTGAGGGTGTAGATCCCCTCGGCCACGACGAGCACCGGTCCCCGCGGCCGCCAGTCGCGCGAGAAGACCTGCACCCAGCTGAGGATGAGTCGACCGAAGAGCACGAGGAGGTAGAGGTACAGCACCAGCCCGATGAGGCTGCGAATTGCGGTCATCGATCAGCGGTCCTCACGCGTTTCATTCCTCCACGTCACGCAATCGCCACGCGGATGCGCGTGGACTCAGCTCTGGTTGAACGGGGCGGTGCGCCCAGTCGTTCCCGAACCGTCGCCGGAGCCCACCTCGATGCCCTGGGGCGAGAGGAGGAAGACCTTGACGGTCACGCGCTCGATGCTACCCCGCAGCCCGAAGACCAGACCCGCACCGAAGTCGACCAGGCGCTTGGCATCCTTGTCGTCCATCTCGGTGAGGTTCATGATGACCGGCGTCCCCTCACGCAGGCTCTCGCCGATGATCCGGGCGTCGTTGTAGGTGCGCGGGTGGATCGTGGCGATGCGGCGGATCGCCCCGAGCTCGCGGTTCTGGACCAGACGCACGTTGGACCCGGCGGAGCGCAGCGGCGTCACGTTCGCCTCAGGCGCCTCGGGAACGGCCGGCTCGACGTCGTCGTACCCGTCGTACCCGTCGTGGACATCGCCCTCGTAGTAGTCGTCGTCGTAGCGCTCACCCTCGTCCTTGAGGCCGAGGTAGACCATCGTCTTGTGCAGTGCGCCGCCCATGAAAGCTCCTGACTGGCTGTGCGAACGTGAGTGTTCAACGTGTAGCGGGTCGTGATTGAAGTTACAGGTGTGGCGGACGAGAACCGAGGATTGCCGTCCCGACACGCAGGTGTGTCGCGCCATGGGCAACCGCCGCCTCGAGGTCCCCGCTCATCCCCGCAGAGATCCACAAGGCCTGCGGGTATGCGCTGCGCACCTCGTCGGCCACCCTCGCCAGACGGGCGAAGGCCTGGTCAGGGTCCTCGCCGAGGGGCGCGACCGCCATCACCCCGGCCAGCCGCAGGTGAGGGAGGTCCCGGATCTGGTCGGCCAGCGGGAGCACCTCGGTCGGGACCGCTCCACCCCGGCCGGCCTGGGACCCCTCGCCCAGGTCGACCTGGATGAGGACGTCGAGGACCCGGTCCGTATGGGAGGCCCCTCGGTCGAGGGCGACCGCGAGGGCGGCTCGGTCGACGGAGTGGACGACGTCGGCATAGCGGGCGATCGAGTTCGCCTTGTTCCGCTGGGCCTGGCCGATGAAGTGGATGGTCGGCGTCCGGTCTCCGAGCTGTTCGCGGAGCTCCGCGACCTTGACCTTGGCCTCCTGGTCCCGGTTCTCCCCGATGTCCGTCACTCCGAGCTCGACGAGGTGGGCCACGTCCGTCACCGGGAAGTACTTCGTCACCACGATGAGGGTGATCTCGTCCGGCGACCTGCCCGCTGCCACGCAGGCCGCCTCGATCCGCTCCCGCGTCCGTGCGAGCCCGTCGCTGAGCTCCGCCCGCCTGTCCGTCATCCCTTGTCCGTCATCCTTGTCAGTCATCCCTTGTCAGTCACGCCTCTGTACGCGGGCGATCACTCCTGCGCCGCGCCCGGTGCGGCCGTCACGTCGATGGGAGAAGAGTCGATCCGTCTCCTTCGTGCAGCCGGGGAGCCAGCTCAGCGAGATCCCTTCACGATGCAGCTGCTCGACGACTCCCGCCGCCACATCGATGGCCGCCGTTCCCGTCCAGCTGACGGCGGCCGACACCGGCTCGGCGGCTGCGGCCTCCGCCCGCATGTGCTCGGGCACTTCGTAGCAGCGTCCGCACACGGCGGGTCCGACGACCGCCTCGATACTCGCGGCCCCGACCTCCCGCATGGCATTCACGGTCGCTCGGACGACGCCGGCCACCATGCCTGCTCTGCCGGCATGAGCGGCCGCAAGGACGCCAGCAGCGTTGTCGTACAACAGAATCGGGACGCAGTCCGCCACCAGGGTGAAGAGCGCGACGTCGGGAAGGGTCGTGACCACACCATCGGTTGCGGGGGTCGGCTCGTCGAGCTGAGCCACCTCGGTGATCACACGCACCTCGGCGCCGTGCACCTGGTTCATGAACACCGGACGAAGAGCCCGTGCACCGGACATCCGGGCGAGGGTGTCCAGAACCTCGGCACGATTCCGCTCGACCGTCTCGGCGTCGTCACCGACGTGGGCGCCGAGGTTGAGGCCCTGGAAATCGCCCGTGGAGTAGCCACCGTCGCGAGCGGTGAAGCCTAGAGCGGCATCGTCACGTCGCTGCAGGCTCCACCACGCACGGTCCACTACGTGACGGTCCGCTACTTGAGGAAGTCGGGGACGTCCAGGTCCTCGTCGTCGTCGAAGATGACCTGCTTCGGCGGAGGAGCGACATGGGGACGACGCTCCGCGGCGGCTGCGGCGACCGGGACCGGCTCGGCACGCTCGCCCTCGCTGTCCCGGCTCTCCTCGGACCCGACCTGCTCGTCACGGGCCGGGGGGACGGCGGGAGCGCTCGCGGGCGGAACCGCCGCAGTGACGCCGGCAGCGCCGTAGGTGGAGCCGTTGGCCCCTGCCGACGCTGCGGTCGGCTGCGTACGCAGGGCAGGTCCGCCGCCCTGGACGGTGCCGAGGGCCGTCTCGTCATTGCGCCGCTTGGGGCTGCCGCCGTCGAAGCCGGCGGCGATGACCGTCACGCGCACCTCGTCGCCGAGGGCGTCGTCGATGACCGCACCGAAGATGATGTTGGCCTCCGGGTGAGCCGCCTCCTGGACCAGGCGGGCCGCCTCGTTGATCTCGAACAGGCCGAGGTCGCTGCCACCCTGGATCGACAGGAGCACGCCGTGGGCGCCGTCGATGCTCGCCTCGAGCAGCGGGCTGGAGATCGCGAGCTCCGCGGCCTGCACCGCCCGGTCGTCGCCCCGTGCCGAGCCGATGCCCATGAGTGCGGATCCGGCACCCTGCATGACGGACTTGACGTCCGCGAAGTCGAGGTTGATCAGGCCCGGGGTGGTGATCAGGTCGGTGATGCCCTGGACACCGGAGAGCAGGACCTGGTCCGCGCTGCGGAAGGCGTCGAGGACACTCACCTGGCGGTCGCTGATCGACAGCAGTCGGTCGTTGGGGATGACGATGAGGGTGTCGACCTCGTCGCGGAGGTCTGCGATGCCGCTCTCGGCCTGGTTCGCACGACGCCGACCCTCGAAGGTGAACGGACGGGTCACGACACCGATCGTGAGCGCTCCGAGGGAGCGCGCGATCTTCGCCACGACGGGGGCGCCACCGGTGCCGGTGCCACCACCCTCACCGGCTGTCACGAAGACCATGTCGGCCCCGCGCAGGACCTCCTCGATCTCCTCGGCGTGGTCCTCGGCAGCCTTGCGGCCCACCTCGGGGTCGGCGCCGGCGCCGAGGCCACGGGTCAGCTCGCGGCCGACATCGAGCTTGACGTCGGCATCGCTCATGAGGAGAGCCTGGGCGTCGGTGTTGATCGCGATGAACTCCACCCCCTTGAGCCCGACCTCGATCATCCGGTTGATGGCGTTCACGCCGCCACCCCCGATGCCGACGACCTTGATGACGGCGAGGTAGTTCTGAGGAGTTGCCACGTGGGGGGCCTTTCAGAGTGTCGCTTGTGGAGCTGCGAGAAGTCTTAATCTAAAGTTAAGGTTTAGAGTCATCGGATCCAACCGATGAATCGACGCTATGCCGACTACGCAGGGCAAGCAACGTTGTGCCTGCGCGTGTCGCCACTTGATCTGCGGAATCAGCCGATTCTTCCAGCTGCGACGTCGAGGACCTCGCGGCCTGAATCACTTGCGCCACAGGAGTCACATCCGTCACGCGCCGCCGGGTCGTTCAGCTCTCACTGTCCTCCGCGGGCGCGACGGTCCCCTCGGTGACCGGGCTGCGTGGGGCGCTGACGTCGATCCGGAGGGCGTCGGTCGCCAACAGCACCTGCGCCACCTCCGCCTTGAGCTCGGCGTCCTCGGGCCCACCCCAGGTCAGCGTCCGCTCGCCGAGCTCGAAGGTCACGAGCTCGGCACTCGTGAGCGTCGTCGACGTGAGCTGCTGGGAGATGCTCCTCGGCAAGGAGGACACGACGCTCCACGCGGCCCGGTAGGCCTGCTGGGTGACGGCGTCCGCCCCGACCGCACGCACGAGCGGCAGGGACGCCGGGGCCTCCGCAACGGTCTCGATGACGACTCCGTCGGCGTCGACGACCGCGAGCCCCTGGGAGGACGTCTGTACCGCCAGAACGGGCTCGCGCGACGTCACCTTGATGGTCACGGCTGACGGCCAGCTGTGCACGACGTGGACGTCCGCGACGATGGGCACCTCACGAACAGCCTGCTCGGTCACAGAACTCTTAACCTGAACTAGAGGTTCACCGATGGTCAGGTCAGCAGCCGCGCGGATCTGTTCCTCCCAACGTGGCTCCACGCCGGTGACGACAACCTCCTCGACGAGCAGCCAGTCGCTGCGCCAGAGCACCCACCAGCCCCCGACTGCGAGCCCAGCGAGGAGGACAAGCGCGGCGATCAGCTTCCAGGTCCTGCGGCGGCGGGCCGAGAGGCGCTTCTCGAAGCGTTCCTGAGCGGAGCTGCTGCCGCCCGGCCCTGTGCGGGATCGTGTGCCTCGCAATCGCCCCGTACGAGGACGCGTCGGTGCCGTCGGTGCGGGGGTCACGACGACCCCCCTGGGTGGTCGGAGTGGTCGCCGTCATTGCCGTCCAGAGCCTCGGCAATCCGAGGAGCCAGGCGGGTCACGTCTCCGGCGCCGATGGTCATGACGACGTCCCCGGTCGCCGCCAGGCCCCGGACCAGGTCGACGGCCTCGTCGTCGTTCGCCGGCCGGTGGATGGTGCGACCCGCTGCCCGCAACGGGTCCGCGATGAGGTCGCTGCTCACGCCCTCGAGCGGACTCTCGCGAGCGCCGTAGATGTCGAGGATGACGACCTCGCCGGCCGGGGCGAGTGCCTCGGCGAACCGCTCCGCGAAGTCTCTGGTGCGGGAGTACAGGTGCGGCTGGAACACGGCGACGAGCCGTCCGCCGCGACGCCGTGCCAGCTCGACCCCGGTGCGGACCGCGGCCGTGACCTTCGGCGCGTTGTGCGCATAGTCGTCGACGACCCGCACTCCCCCGTGCTCGCCGTGGGACTCGAACCTGCGGGCCGCTCCCGTGAATGCAGCCAGACCGGCCAGGGCCTGCGCCTCGCTCAGCCCGCACCCAGCAGTGAGAGCACCGAAGGCGCCGGCGGCGTTCTCGACGTTGTGGGCTCCGGGGACGGCGAGGACGAGCTCGTGGGCGACCCCGTCGACGACGAGGCGTGCCGTCGCCCCGGCGTCCCGCTCCTGCCGCTCCTGCACCACGAGGTCCGCATCCTCGCTCTCGCCGTAGGTGAGGACGCGACGACTGGTCTCCCGGGCATACCCGGCCAGTGCTCGTGCGCCGGGATCATCGGCGCAGGCCACGAGGAGTCCTCCGGGCGTCATCGAGTCGACGAAGGCCCGGTAGGCGGCCTCCACCCCGGCCAAGTCGCCATGGAAGTCGAGGTGGTCGGGCTGGACGTTGGTCACGATCGCGGTGTCCGGGTGGTAGACGACGAAGGAGCCGTCGCTCTCGTCCGCCTCGACGACGAGGTGCCGACCGGAGCCGAGCGCAGCGTTCGTCCCCTCCTGAGGGATCTCAGCACCGGATGCGAAGGCGGGATCCATCCCGGCGGCCCGGAGCGCGACGACGAGCATCGAGGTGGTCGTGGTCTTCCCGTTGGCGCCGGCGACGGCCACCACCGACCGGTCGCCGCGCAGGGCCACGATGCCCTGCGACCGGTGGAGCACCCGCAGTCCGGCCTTCCGTGCCGCGACGAGCTCGGGATTGCTTTCGGCGATGGCGGAGGAGACGACAACTGTGTCGGCCCCCTCGACCTGCTCCGGCCGCTGCCCGATGAACACGGTGGCGCCGGCGTCACGCAGCGCGTGCAGGGCGTCGGAGTCCTTGGCGTCCGAGCCGCTCACCGGCACCCCGGCGGCGAGCATGAGGCGGGCGACGGCCGACATCCCCGCGCCGCCGATGGCGATGAAGTGGACGCGACCGAGCTCACTCGCCGACGGCACCTGCAGGGAGTAGTCGAAGCGAGGCGCGCTCACGCGGACCCCTCGGGCGATGAGCCAGAAGACGATG
>JAAYCP010000146.1 GCA_012729695.1 Actinomycetales bacterium
ACCTCGGCGATGGCGTCCAGCCCGAGCGGCCGGCCGAGCCCGTCCGGCGACCACTCGGCCCAGTCCAGGTCGAAGCCGGGCAGCGTGATCGGCATGAGGACCCGCACGCCCAGGTCGTATGCGCGACGCACCAGAGCGGATACGTCCGGCTCGACGGGCAGCGGCTCGTAGGCCGTGATCGTGATGCCCTGCTCCGCGGTCAGGTCCCCGCCGGCCCGCGCATACTCCTCGATGACGGTCAGTGCGCGCTCGGCGAGCCGCTCGCCGTCCGCGGCGAGGTCCCGCCGCGCGGCGATCTCGCGCCGGCGGGCCCGCAGCTCGCTGCGCCGCTCCCGCTTGTTCGCCACTGCACCACCCGTCGCTCCATGACGCCTCACACTGACACTGGACATTTCACGAACCATCACACAATCCCGAACCAACACACAGACATCTGCCATCCAGGGTGCCATGTGCGCGGCCCCTTCGCGTTCGGTGGCCAGGACACCCGACCGCGGGAGTGTCGGGTGTCTGCGGGATGCGTCGCCGGGGGCTCAGCCTGAGCGGGTCCATGCGTGACGGATAGGCTGGCGGGCATGATCCATCCGGGACTGCAGGCCTCGCTCGATGCGATGCGTGAGGCCGGTGTGAGCGAGCAGGCCAGAGCGGTGTTCGCGATGTATCACGCCCAGCTGCAGACGGGCTCGACAGGCACGATCCCCGAGGACAGCATCCTCCCGCTGACGGACGTGCCCGACCTCTCGGACGTCCACGCCGACGAGGAGCGGCGCCGTGAGGCGCTCTCCCGCACCGTCATCCTCAAGCTCAACGGCGGGCTGGGGACCTCGATGGGGATGACCGGTCCGAAATCGCTCGTCGAGGTGCGTGACGGTCGGACCTTCCTCGACATCGTCATCCGGCAGGTGCGCTCGCTGCGGGAGCGCTACGGCGTCGAGCTGCCGCTGCTCTTCATGAACTCCTTCTCGACCCGGGCGTCGACGCTCGAGGCGCTGCGCGCATACCCCGACCTCCAGGTGCGTGACCTCCCGCTGGAGATCGTGCAGAACCGCGAGCCGAAGCTCACCGAGGAGCTGGCGCCCGTACGGTGGCCGGACAACCCTGAGCTCGAGTGGTGCCCGCCCGGCCACGGCGACGTCTACGTCACGCTGCTCACCTCCGGCGTGCTGGAGCGCCTGCACCAGGAGGGGTTCGAGTACCTCTTCCTCTCCAACATCGACAACCTCGGTGCGACCGCCGACCCGGACCTGGCGGCCTGGCTGCATGACGAGCAGGTGCCCTATGCGGCGGAGGTCTGCACGCGAACCCACAACGACCGCAAGGGCGGTCACCTCGCGATCCGCAAGAGCGACGGCCGACTCGTGCTACGCGACAACGCCGCCGTCGTGCCGGGGGAGATGGACTACTTCCAGGACATCGAGCTGCACCCGACGTTCCACACGAACAACCTCTGGGTGCGCATCGACCGGCTCCGTGAGCGGCTCCTGGCCACCAACGGCGTGCTCGGGCTGCCGATGATCGCCAACCGCAAGACCGTCGACCCGGCCGACCGGACCTCCGAGCCGGTGATCCAGATCGAGTCGGCGATGGGTTCGGCGATCGAGATCTTCGAGGGGGCGCGCGCCATCCTCACTCCGCGCACCCGCTTCCGGCCGGTCAAGACGACGAATGAGCTGCTCCTCATCCGCTCGGACATCTACGAGCTGAGCGACACCTACGAGCTCGTCTCCCAGATCGAGGGCGAGGACCCCTTCGTCGACCTCGGCCCCGTCTACACCGTCCTCGACCACTTCCTCGAGCGGTTCCCCAAGGGCGCGCCGTCGCTGCGCGAGTGCACGACGCTCCGGGTCCGCGGCGACCTGATCTTCGGCAGGGGAGTCCGCTGCGTCGGCGATGTCGACATCGTCGCCGAGCACCCTTCCGTGGTGCCGGACGGATCGGTTCTCACCGGGTCGGGGTTCGACGTCATCGAGGCACGATGAGTCTGCGCACCATCGAGGAGCACCTCGCTGCCATCCTCGCGACCCTCCGGCCGACCGATGTCATCGAGGTGACACTGGTTGAGGCGCTGGGACGCACGCTGGCACAGCCGGCGGTGGCCCAGGTCGACCTTCCCGGGTTCGCCAACAGCGCCATGGATGGGTATGCGGTGCGCGCCGAGGACTGCGCCGGCGCCTCGGAGTCGGCTCCGGTCGAGCTCCCGGTGGTCGGTGACATCCCTGCCGGTGACACCCGCTCCCTCCGGCTCGAGCCGGGAACGACATGGCGGATCATGACCGGGGCGCCGCTGCCGGATGGCGCGGACGCCATCGTGCCGGTCGAGCTCTCGGACGGTGGCACGCAGACGGCTCGCCTCCGTCTCGCGCCCGAGGCGGGACTGCACGTGAGGAGCCGTGGCGAGGACGTCCGCGCAGGCGAGGAGATCCTGCCCGCCGGGGTAGTCCTGAACCCCGGGCGTCTGGCGCTGCTCGCGGCAGCCAACGTCCCGCAGGTGCCTGTCCACCGGGCGCCGACCGTGGCTGTCATCTCGACGGGCGACGAGTTGCAGGACGCGGGCTCCGTGCTGGGTCACGGCCAGATCGTCGACTCGAACTCGCTCATGCTCACCACCCTCGTGCTCGCCGCCGGCGCCACCCCGCTGCGACTGCCCCGGGCTAGGGACGACGGCGATTCCTTGCGCGCGCGCCTCGCGGAGGCTGCGGCCGCCGCCGACCTGGTGCTCACGACAGGCGGGGTCTCGATGGGCGCCTACGACACCGTCAAGGAGGTGCTGTCCGGCATCGGCACCGTCACGTTCGCCAAGGTGGCCATGCGGCCGGGGATGCCTCAGGGACATGGTGTCATCGGAGACCAGGAGCGTCCGATCATCACCCTCCCGGGGAACCCGCTCAGCGCGATGGTGTCCTTCCACGTCTTCGTCCGTCCTGCACTCGCCGCGCTGCAGGGGCAGCCGGTGGATGGGCGGTCCTGGCGTGCGGGCGCGGTGCCTGCGCGGGCCGGAGCCGGGTGGCGCTCGGTGTCGGGCAAGACGGAGTTCACGCGGGTGCGGCTCGCCGACGGTGAGGCGTGGCCGGCGACCGGGCAGGGCTCGCACATGGTGGGCGCCCTCGCCGACGCGAACGCCTTCGCCATCGTCGGCCCGGAGACCACCGAGGTGTCGGCCGGTGACGAGGTCCACTGCATCCGCCTGCTGGGGACATGAGTCGTGATGGCCTGCGCGGATGCGCACGATGTGAGGAGACTGCAGATCGATGAGTGAGGTTCCCCGCGAGGCGGCTGGCCCAGGGTCGGTCGGTGTTGCCTCGACCGCTTCGGCGGCGAGTGGCTCGGGCTCGACCGGCTCCGGGCTGACACACGTGCGCGCCGACGGCTCGGCGCACATGGTCGACGTCTCGGCCAAGGCGGTCACCGCGCGTGAGGCATCGGCCGCCGGCCGGGTGCTGCTCAGCAGCGCGGCCGTCCAGGCGCTGCGCTCCGGTGAGGTGCCGAAGGGCGATGCGCTCGCCGTGGCGCGGATCGCCGGCATCCAGGCCGTCAAGCAGACGCCATCCCTCATCCCGCTCGCCCATCCCATCGCGGTGCACGGGGTCACGGTGGATGTCACCGTCGCCGATGACGGGGTCGACATCATGGCCACGGTGCGCACCGCCGACCGGACCGGCATCGAGATGGAGGCGCTGACCGCGGTCGCCGTCAGCGCGCTCGCCCTCATCGACATGGTCAAGGCGGTCGACAAGCACGCCCGCATCACCGACGTGCGAGTCACCGCGAAGTCCGGTGGTCGTTCCGGTGACTGGCGTGAGGACCCGAGCCAGGAAGGACAGTCATGACCGAGCACCCGGGCCGGGCCGTCGTCATCACTTGCTCGACGAGAGCGTCGAAGGGGATCTACCCCGATCGCGGTGGGCCGCTGCTCGTCGAGGCGCTGCGCTCGCTCGGCTTCGACTGCGACGACCCGGTGGTCGTCCCAGACGGACCTCTCGTCGAGGCCTCGCTACGGGACGCCGTCGCCATCGGTGCCTCGGTCGTCATCACGACGGGCGGGACCGGTCTCAGCCCCACCGACGGGACGCCCGAGGCCACCCGGTCGGTCATCGACCGTGAGGTGCCGGGCATCGCGGAGGCGATCCGGGTCGCGGGAGTCGCCCAGGGCATACCCACTGCGATGCTCTCCCGCGGGATCGCCGGCGTGGCCGGACGCACCCTCATCGTCAACGTGCCCGGGTCGAGCGGCGGCGTCAGGGACGCGCTGCGCGTGCTCGAGCCCGTGCTCCTGCACGCCGTGAGTCAGATCGCCGGTGGTGACCACTGACCGCCGCGAGGTCGGCATGTCCGGCCGGCAGGTGAGGCTGGCGGGCGTGACGCCCTACGGGGAGCGAATCATCCTGCGCCCGTTCCGACTTCGTGATCAGAGTGCCTATCTCGAGGCGCGTCGGGTCGACTCCGCGTGGCTCACTCCGTGGGACCCGACCAACCCCGACGGGGTGGTCCCCCGGATGACGTATCGCGAGATGGTCCGGAAGCAGCGCGCAGCCGCCCGGGCCAAGCAGTCGCTTGCGTTCATCGTTGAGGCGCACGGGCAGATCGTCGGCCAGATCAACAGCAACTCGATCCTCTGGGGGGCGGCCCGCTCCTTCAGCGCCGGGTACTGGGTGTCCTCGCGGATGGCCGGCCGCTGGATTGCGCCGACCGCCGTCGCGCTGCTCGCCGACTACTGTCTTGGCGTCCTCGCGCTGCACCGGATGGAGCTGGCCATCCGGCCGGAGAACACTGCGTCGCTCGCCGTCGCGGAGAAGCTGCGGATGCGGGAGGAGGGGCTGCGCCCGAACTTCCTGCACATCGACGGTGCCTGGCGGGACCACCGGATCTTCGCCCTCACGACCGAGGACCTCCACGATGGTAGGGGAGCGACCGTCGACGAACGGATGCGGCGCTCGTTCGAGGAGCGTTCGGGCGGGTAGCGCGCGGCCGGTGGCGCCGGCTGCCGGTGTCCCCGCGCGGGCGGCGGTTCGGCGCCAGGGTCGTCACGGGCGCCGTGGACCCTGTTGTCACATCCGTTTCACCTGTCACTTTGGCGACACACCGAAGAAGGTGCGGGTCGGTTCCGAGCACCCGCCCTACGGTGGACCACGTGGGAACCGGGATCGTCTTCGTCGTGCTCGTCGCGATCTGGGCTGCCTACTTCCTGCAGTACTGGAGCCGGCGCCGTGAGCACCTCGCGACCGCCCGTTCCGTCGAAGCCTTCTCCGAGGCCATGCGCGTGCTGGAGCGTCGACCGACTCTGCGCGCCTCCACCGGGAGCCGGGTCTCGTCCGCGTATGCGGTCAGCCCGGCTCGTGTCGTCAGCGCCCGACCCGCACCTCGGCCGCAGGTGATGGCCAAGCCAGTCACCCCGGCTCCGCACGATCCGCGTGGAGGAGACCTCAGTATGCGTATGCCCACCATGCCTCACCTGGGTGCCAGGCCGGCAGCGTCCGGCCCGTCGCAGGCCCGCGCTGATGGCGCGCGTCCCGGAGGAGCTCGCCGTCCGAGCCGTCCCTCCGACGCGCGGTCCGGCTCACGGCCGCCGGCGCGGCGCAGCGCGAGCTCGCGCGGACCCCGCCCCAGCCGTCAGGTCCGCGGCCTGACCTTCCTGGCTCTATTCGCGGCCACCCTCGTCACCCTCGTGCTCGCCGCCGCCGGCATCCTGCTGTGGATCGCCCCCGGCATCGCAGCGGTCGTGACGGTCGCGGGCTTCCTCTGGCTGCGTGCCGGGGTGCAAGCCGAGATCCGAGCCCGTCGTGCCAGTCGGCAACCGGTGCGCCGGTCCCGTCCTACGGGCGCTCGCCGGACGGGCGCCGGGGAAGCCGGTGCCCTCGTCCGTCGGTCCGCCGGCCACGCGCACGGAGTGGCCCAGGCTGGCCCGGTGCAGGACGGCCAGGAACACGACGTCGCAGATCTCGGCGGTGACGATGAGCTGCGCTCGTCGACGACCGTCGTGGCCGACGCCGATGGCGCAGGCACCGAAGACGACGCCGTGGAGGGTCCTGACGGTTGGAGCCCGGTGCCGGTCCCGCCGCCGACCTACACGCTCAAGGCCAAGGCCGAGCGTCCCGCTCCGGCCGTGGAGCAGGAGCTGGCGAGGTCGGAAATCGGCGAAGCCGTCGAGGCAGGCGCCGAGTTGTCCGACCAGGACGCGGCTCACCGCGCCGCATACGGCACCTGAGACTCCTCGCTCGAGCGAGGCGTCCCGCCGGTGGACCAGCGTGCCGGTTCCCAGGACTCCTGCGCAGAGGCACCTGAGTCTCCTCCTCCCGTACCAGAACGTGACAATAGGAAGGTTCTGGTACGGGGAGTCAGGAGCGGTCGTGTTGAGCGTCCTGGTCCTGCTCGGCTCGTCTGCCCTGCGCTGAGGCGCGCTCTGAGTCCGAGTCGGCGTCCGGTGGCTCGTCCGGGGGCAGGTCAGTCGCGGGTTCCGGGGTGACAGCCCCACCCTCGCGAGCTGTGACGTCCTCCTCGAGGAAGTAGTACTTCCCGACCGCGTTGAGCACGGCCACGAGTGGCACGGCGATCAGGGCGCCGGCGATGCCGGCGAGCACGAGGCCGGCTGCGATCGCCAGGATGACCCCGAGGGGATGCAGCTTCATGACCCGGCCGAGGAGCAGGGGTTGCAGGAGGTGCGACTCGATCTGCTGCACGGCGATGACGCCGGCCAGCATGAGCAGCGCGGTGATGGGGCCGTGGGCGACGAGGGCGAGCAGCACCGCCACGGTGCCGGAGAGCCCGCCACCGATGACGGGGATGAAGGCACCGATGAAGACGATGAGGAAGATGATCGCCGGGAACGGCACCTTGAGGATGACCGCCACGAGGGTGATGCCGATGGCGTCCACCAGGGCGACGACCAGCGTGGCTCGGGCGAAGGCGCTGAGCTGGGTCCACGAGATCTCACCTGCCTCGCGGACCCCAGGACGCACGGTAGGCGGGAAGAACCGGACGATCCAGGACCAGATCGTGCCGCCGTCGTAGAGCAGGAAGAAGACCGCGAAGAGGGTGATGAAGAAGCCCGCGAGGAAGTGCGTCGCCGTCAGGCCGACGGAGGTCAGAAGCGGACCCATACCCTGACCGGAGTTGTCGGTCACGGCTTCCTGCGCCTGGGTGATCCACTGATCGATCTGGTAGTTGGAGATACCGAACGTGTCGCTGATCCAGGAGCGGACGTCCTCGACCCCCTGAAGGACCTGCTGTGTCATGTCGCCCAGCCCCGTCGCGAGCGTCCTGCCCACAATCGTGAACGAGCCGGCGAGGACGAGAAGCAGGGTGAGCAGCGTGAGGGTTGCGGCGAGGCCTCGGGGGGCGGCCTTCTTGAAGAGAGAGAAGAGGGGCTCCAGCAGCGCGGCGAGGAGGAGGGCCACGAGCATCGGGATGACGATGGTCGAGACGGTCGTCAGGCCCTTGAGGATGACCAGACCCGCGGCGACGATGACGAGGAAGCGCCATGACCACTCGGCGGCGTTGCGGAACGTCAGCGGGACGGGGTGCGAAGAGTCCTGCGCCGACGGCGCCGGCACATACGTGCGCTGGATGACCGGAGGCTCCTCGGCCCGGGCGCGGGCCTGGCGCAACCGGTCCACCATGGCACGGCGGCGCAGGGTGAAACTACTCATGTTCGGAGCGTATGTGGTGGCAGGGTGCTTCGGCGCCGGTTCACCCGTTTCACGACGGCGGGCCGGCGGTGTTACCCTCTACGTCGTTACCTGGGGCTGTGGCGCAGTTGGTAGCGCGTCTCGTTCGCAATGAGAAGGCCAGGGGTTCGAATCCCCTCAGCTCCACCAAACACGTAGGGACTGACACGCATCTGTCGGTCCCTACGTGCGTTGCAGGGCCCAGTGAGGTTCCCCCCGAAGTGTGGAGGCATCGACAATGAGGATTGCGATGTCACAGAAGAGAACGAAGTACGACCGGCAGTTCCGTGAAGGGGCTGTGCGGATCGTCGAGGAGACCAACAAGTCGATCGCGGCTGTCGCGCGTGACCTGGGCGTCAACGAGGGCACGCTGGGCAACTGGGTCCAACGCGCCCGCGCTGAGCGGCAGGGCCGTGGCGAGCTGTCCGAGGCCGACTACGAGGAGCTGAAGCGCTTGCGCGCGGAGGTGGCCGAACTGCGGATGGAGCGTGATGTCCTCAAGCGATCGGTGGTCCTGTGGGTGAAGGAGGCGACGAAGTGAGCGTGGCACGCTTCATCGCCGACCAGAGGACCATGTACGCCGTTCCTGTCGCGTTCACCTGTGCCCTGCTCGGGATCTCAGTTGCGTGGTTCTACAAGTGGATTGAGCGTGCCAACAGCGCGCAGGCCGAGAGCGGCCTGTTCACCGGACGGGACCTGCGCCGTGATGTGGTCGACCGGGCGGTGCGGATCATGTTCAAGAAGAAGCGTGGTGTGCACGGTCCACCTCGCCTGCACGCCGACCTGCTCGAGGACGGCTGGCAGGTCAGCGAGAAGACCGTCGCGGACTCGATGCGTCGCCAAGGCCTGGTGGCGCGGGTGATCAAGCGCCGCCAAGGGACCACGAAGCAGGACAAGAAGGCGGCCACGTTCCCGGACCTGCTGAGGCGTAACTTCACCGCACCGGCGGTCAACTGCAAATGGGTCGGCGACATCACTGAGATCCCCACCGCGGAGGGCAAGCTGTATCTGGCCACCGTGATCGACC
>JAAYCP010000147.1 GCA_012729695.1 Actinomycetales bacterium
GGTAGGTGCTGCGTGCGTACACGAGTGGCGGCGCGGGATCGTCCGGCATCGCCAGGTGGGTGACGACCCCGACGACGATGCTGTGGTCACCGGCCGGGTGGACATCCGTGATCGCCGCCTCGAAGTGGGCCAGCGCACCACCGATGAGAGCGCACCCGTTCGGCCCGTACTCATGCGGGATCTGGTCGAGCTGCCCGATGAGCGGCCGCCCCGGCGTGGCCAGCCAGGTCGCGACGCTGCGCTGCTGGGCGGCGAGGACGCTGACACCGAAGTAGCCGGTGTGCGTCACGGCCTCGTGGAAGCGGGCATCACGCTCGACGCAGAAGAGGATGAGGGGCGGGTCGAGCGAGACGGTCGTGAACGAGTTCACCGTCATCGCGTGGTCGTGAGCGCCGAACCGTGCGGAGACGATGACGACCCCTGTGGGATACCGGGCGGCGGCCCGCTTGAAGGCGCCGACGTCGATCGTCGACGAGGACTCGTCCGCCGGAGTCCCGGTCACTGGTCGATGCCCACGACGGCGAGGTCGACCGCGCCGCCCAGCGCGGGGTGGGCGGCGAGGTTCACGATCGAGGAGCCTGCCACATACATCGACCTGCGCTCCGCCAGCGCGACATAGGCGACCCGGGACCGCAACGTGGTGTCGATGTCGAACCAGGCCTGAGTGCGGTCGACGTTGTCGGCGATCGCCAGCGCGGCACTCATCGCGGCATCGACGTTGGGGTCGACGAAGTAGCCGTAGTTGCGACCGGAGCCGGCCTCGCTGATGTTGAGCCGCGAGTCGAAGAGCGGCGGCAGGACGGTGGAGGCCGAGTTCCAGTCCGCCGCCCAGTTCGACCAGAACACGTCCGTCTCCGTCGCCCGCTCGGGCGCTGCGATCGTCGTGAAGTAGTTCTCCTCGATCGGCTGCAGCACCACGTCGAAGCCGGCCTTCGTCCACCCGGCCTGGAGAGCGCTCATCGCCGTGTCCATGGTCGGCGAGCTGCGGTATGCGACCCGCACCGGCACCGGCAGGCTCACCCCGGCCTCGGCCGCACCGGCCTCGAGCAGCTGTTTCACCTGCTCCTGCTCCGTGTGCTCCTCCTCGGAGGGGCTGGGGCCGGTCTCCTCATTCGTCGCCTGCGACGCAGCGTCGGATGAATCCGCCTCCGGGGACGGCGACCCGGTCGGGTCGGCCTCCTGGTCGGGGTTGGCCAGCTCGGAGCGCAGCGCCTCCGCAAGGATCGTCGTCGACGGCGTTGCGGCTGTCCGGCCGCCGAGGGCGGTGACGTAGGCATCGCGGTCTGTCGTGAGGGCGAACGCCGTGCGGATCTTGGCGTTGGCCATCGCGGGACTCTTGAAGTTGGGGACGAGGTAGTCGACCATCCCGCTCGGAGAGTTGACCGCGCGCTCGCGCAGCGGCTCGGCCGCAGCGATCTGCTGCTGGATGGCGGGGGGTGCGGTGGTCAGGGCGACCGAGGTCTGCGCGGTCTCGTTCCCGTCCGCCATGAGCTCCTGGGCGATCTCCTGCGGCTCCCTCCCCTCGCGGTAGACGATCTCGTCCGGGAGGGCAAGTCGGATCGGATCGGTGCGGGAGCTCCAGTGGGGGTTGCGTACGAAGGTCCCACCGCGCTCCGGCATCCAGGGATCGGCGAGCGTGTAGGGCCCGGCGCTGAAGACGGTGTAGGTGCTCGCCGCCCCGCGGTCGGCGTCCGCCTTGTAGGCGGCGAAGCCCGTCGTGCTCACCATGCCCGGGAAGTCGGCGACCGGTTCCGAGAGCTTGATGGTGAGGTTCTGCTTGTCGCAGACCACGGCCTTGTCGAAGGCGTCCCGACCGGCCTGCGCCTCCTCACCCTCGGTATACGGGCCCGCGTAGATGCTCTCACCGGTCGGCGTCTTCGGGATGTCGAGGTAGGCGATGGCGTAGTTCGGGCCACCGGTGATGGTGTCGGTGGCGAAGGCCCGGGAGATCCCGTACTTGACGTCCTCGCAGGTCAGCTCGCTGCCGTCCTGCCACTTGATGCCCTCGCGGATGGTGAACCGCCACTCCTTGAGGTCCTGGTCCGCCTGTCCGGTGTCGGTGGCGAGGTCCCCCGTGAGGACGAGCTGGGCGTCCCGGTCGGGGCCGTGCTGGTATGCGGTGAGGGAGCGGGCGAACACCCGCGCCGCGAACGCCGCATCGCTGCGGGAGGCGATCCGCTGCGGGTCCCAGGTCTGCACCGGCCCGAGGCTCAGCGTGGTCACGGTGCCGCCCCGCTCGGTCGAGGTCACCGTGGCGTCGTCGTCGGCGTCACCCACCGACGGGAGGTTGCAGGCGGTGAGCGGTCCGAGCAGCGCCGCCGCGGCGGCGGCCGCGAGCACGGTGCGAAGGGATGGTCGGATGCGAGTCATGTCCTGCGGAATCTGACGGTGGTGCGTCGGGGTCGTGGGTGGTCGTGGTCTGGGGTGCGCGCCTGTTCTGGTGGTGCGCGATCTGTGCAGCGTGTCCCGGCTAGCCGCGGCTGGTTGCGGCTGTCTGGGTCGTGCTCAAGCCTGCCTGCTGTGCATGTCCTCCAGGTCGCTCACTGCCGGCGGGCCCGGGCGGTGGCGCGGGCCCGAAGGGTCTGGTCGAGCTCGACCTTACGGATGCGCACGGCCTCCGGGGTCACCTCGCAGCACTCGTCCTCCCGGCAGAACTCGAGCGACTGCTCCAGGCTCAGGATCCGCGGCGGGGCGAGGCGCTCGAGGACATCGGCGGTCGAGGAGCGCACGTTGGTGAGCTTCTTCTCCTTGGTGATGTTGACGTCCATGTCCTCGGCGCGGGAGTTCTCCCCGACGATCATGCCCTCGTAGACCTCGGTGGTCGGGGTGATGAAGAGGGTGCCGCGCTCCTGGAGGTTGAACATCGCGTACGACGTCGCCGCTCCGGCCCGGTCGGCGACGAGGGAGCCGCTCACGCGGGTGGTGATCTCGCCGGCCCACGGCTCGTAGCCCTCGAAGACGTGGTGGGCGATGCCCATCCCACGGGTGTCGGTGAGGAACTGGGTGCGGAAGCCGATGAGGCCGCGGGAGGGCACGAGGAACTCCATGCGGACCCAGCCGGTGCCGTGGTTGGTCATGTGCTCCATGCGTCCCTTGCGGGCTGCGAGGAGCTGGGTGATCGCGCCGAGGTACTCCTCCGGCGCGTCGATGGTGAGGCGCTCGAAGGGCTCGTGCAGCTTGCCGTCGATCTGCTTGGTCACGACCTGCGGCTTCCCGACCGTCAGCTCGTAGCCCTCGCGTCGCATCTGCTCGACGAGGATCGCCAGGGCGAGCTCCCCACGACCTTGCACCTCCCACGCGTCCGGTCGCTCGGTGGGCAGCACGCGCATGGAGACGTTGCCGATGAGCTCCCGGTCCAAACGGTCCTTGACGAGCCGCGCGGTGATCTTGGCGCCCTTCACCCGGCCGGCCATAGGAGAGGTGTTCGTGCCGATGGTCATCGAGATGGCCGGCTCGTCCACAGTGATGACCGGCAGCGGGCGCGGGTCGTCCGGGTCGGCGAGCGTCTCGCCGATCATGATCTCCGGGATGCCGGCGACCGCGATGATGTCGCCGGGACCGGCGGACTGGGCGGGCTTGCGTTCCAGCCCCTCGGTCATGAGCAGCTCGGTGACCTTGACCTTCTGGATCGAGCCGTCGTGCCGGCACCAGGCCACCTGCTGGCCCTTGGCGATCGTTCCGTTGTGGACACGCAGCAGGGCCAGTCGGCCGAGGAAGTTCGACGCGTCGAGGTTCGTGACGTGCGCCTGCAGCGGCGAGGCCGGGTCGTAGGTCGGTGCCGGGATGGTCCCGAGGATCGTGGCGAAGAGCGCCTCGAGGTCCTCACCCTCGGGCAGCTCACCGTCGCCCGGCCGCTCGAGAGATGCGCGACCGGCCCGGGCCGACGCATACACGATGGGGAACTCGATCTGCTCCTCCGTCGCGTCGAGGTCCATGAACAGCTCGTAGACCTCGTCGACGACCTCGGCGATCCGGCTGTCCGGACGGTCGACCTTGTTGATACAGAGCACGACCGGCATCTTGGCGGCGAGCGCCTTGCGGAGCACGAAGCGGGTCTGCGGCAGCGGGCCCTCGCTGGCGTCCACCAGCAGGACGACGCCGTCGACCATGGACAGCCCGCGCTCGACCTCGCCACCGAAGTCGGCGTGGCCAGGGGTGTCGATGATGTTGATCGTGACCCCGTCGGGCTGTCCCGCACTCGCCGCGGCTGGTCCGGCATACCGGATTGCCGTGTTCTTGGCCAGGATCGTGATGCCCTTCTCGCGCTCGAGGTCGCCGGAGTCCATGACCCGCTCCCCGGTCGTCTCCACGCTGGCGCGTTCGCTGAACGCCCCCGCCTGCCAGAGCATCTTGTCGACGAGGGTGGTCTTGCCGTGGTCGACGTGGGCGACGATCGCGACGTTTCGCAGGTCCCCGCGGGTCGCGCGGGCAGCGTCCGAGGACGCGGAAGTGGAGGGCATCAGATCATTGTCGCAGCGGAGCACGCAGCGGACGAAATCCGCGGATCGATGCTCAACACCACAACCGGGTCCTCAGCGCCGCCACGATCGGCAGGTCCGCCGCGATCCACTCCACGTCGTAGAGCCCCTCCGGTCCGAGCCAGCGCAGCTCGTCATGACCCTCCACAGGTTCCGGCTCGCCGTCGAGGGTCACGACCCACACCGCCATCCGTAGCCGCACCTCCGGCGTGGGCGGGTCCAGCGGCCACCACCCGTCAGGATGCGGCCCAGCAAGCCTGTCGTGGAGGTATGCGGTGCTCCCCAGCTCCTCCCGGATCTCCCGGACGAGGGCCTGGGTGGGCAGCTCCCCGGGCTCGACCTTCCCGCCCGGCAGCTCCCACCGTCCGGCGTGCGCGCCACCTCGCCCCCGTCGGGCCGCGAGCAGTCGGGTCGGGTTGTCG
Source organism: Actinomycetales bacterium (assembly GCA_012729695.1). Lineage (GTDB taxonomy): Bacteria > Actinomycetota > Actinomycetes > Actinomycetales > Dermatophilaceae > F2B08. The sequence continues at coordinate 4,901 of JAAYCP010000147.1, forward strand.
ACGAAGTCGACGATCGCCGCGCCGACGACGTCGATCGTCGTGACGATCTCTGTGGAGTGTCTCTCAGTGGGGGTCACACCCCGATTCTGCCCTTCGACACGATTTGGTCTCAGACCGGTAAACACTGGCGCACGAACCACATCTCGGCGGAAATGAGCCGTTACCTTGGGGGCTTGCCCGGAGACCCTCCGGCTCACCACCGTCTCGATCCCGGGGCGGTGTCGCACATCAAGCGAGGTAACTGAATGACGCACAAGCGCAAGGCCGCACCAATAGTCGGCCTCACCGCGGCAGCGCTGGTCCTCACGGCCTGCGCCACCTCTGAGCGGGACGAGCCCGCCGACACCGGCACCGACACCTCTACCGAGGGCAGCGACAGCGGCACGTTCAAGGACGTGTTCACGTTCGGCGGCGCTGGCGCCCCCGTGACCTTCGACCCGTACTACGCGAGTGACGGTGAGACCTTCCGCGTCAGCCGTCAGATCTTCGAGAACCTCATCGGCATCACCCCTGGCACGGCCGACCTCGAGCCCGAGCTCGCCGAGTCGTGGGAGCCGGACGACTCGGGGCTGGTCTGGACCTTCAAGCTCCGCGAGGGCGTGACGTTCCACGACGGGACCGAGTTCAACGCCGAGGCGGCCTGCGCGAACTTCGAGCGCATGTTCGACCAGAACGAGGTCGGCGAGGGCGCGGCCTACTACTGGGGCTCGACCTTCGGCTCCTTCAAGAGCGACGCGGCCAACAGCCTCTACCAGGGCTGCGAGCCGACCGGCGACTACGAGCTGGAGTTCACGATCAGCCGGGTGACCTCCAAGTTCCCCGCGATTCTGTCCCTCACCTCCTTCGGTATGCAGTCGCCGAAGGCCCTCGAGGAGGGCAACGCGAACGGCATCGAGCGCGCCGGTGAGGCCTTGGCCTACCCGGACAACGCGAACAACCCCGTCGGCACCGGTCCCTACAAGTTCGGTGGCTACGACGAGGCGACCCGCACCGTCACCCTCGACCGCAACGACGACTACTGGGGTGAGCCGGCCAAGACCAAGCAGATCGTCATCCGTGCGATCCCCGACGAGAGCACCCGTCGTCAGGAGCTCCAGGCCGGTGGCATCGACGGCTACGACCTGCCGAACCCGGTTGACTGGCAGGGTCTGACCGACGCCGGCATGAAGGTCGAGGTCCGCCCGCCGTTCAACGTCTTCTACGTGGGTCTGAACCCGACCAACAACGAGGCCCTGCTCGACCTGCGCGTGCGTCAGGCGATCTACCACGCGATCAACCGTGAGCAGCTCGTCCAGAGCCAGCTGCCCGAGGGCGCCTCGGTCGCGACCCAGTTCGTCCCCGACACGATCGAGGGCTACAACGCCGACCTCGAGCCGTACGCCTACGACCCGGAGAAGGCCAAGCAGCTGCTTGCCGACGCCGGCCACTCGGACCTCAAGCTCGTCTTCGCATGGCCGAGCGAGGTCACCCGTCCGTACATGCCGGACCCGCAGGGTCTGTATGACGCGATCCGCACCGACCTCGAGGCCGTGGGCATCACCATCGAGACCGTGACCGACCCGTGGGGCCAGTACCTCGACAAGGCCTACACGGAGTACGACGCGCACTTCCTCGGATGGACCGGCGACTTCAACTCGGTCGACAACTTCCTCGCGTCGTTCTTCGGTAACCTCGAGAACAACCGATTCGCCACGAACCTCCAGGACTTCGGTGCGGAGCTGAGTGCCGAGCTGGTCGCGGCGGACGGCATCGCCGACGAGGCCGAGCGGACCGCGGCCTACGAGGAGATCAACCGCCGGATCATGGAGGAGTGGCTGCCTGCCCTGCCCATCAGCCACAGCCCGCCGGCGATCGTCGTCAGCAGCGACGTGGAGGGTCTCATCCCGAGCCCGCTCACCGCGGAGCGTTTCGACACCATCACCGTGGCCGGCGGTAACTGACAGCCGCCTAGCGGCCTAGCCGAACAACCCACCGCGGTGGCCGCCTCAGTGCGAAACTGAGGCGGCCATCGCGTCGGTGGGTCCGGTCCGAGACAAAAGGACATCTTGCGTGCTCAGGTACATCGTCCGAAGACTTGCGCAGCTCGTCGGTGTGACCGTCGTGCTGTCGATGCTGCTGTTCTTCTGGTTGCGCTCCCTGCCGGGAGGTCCCGTGAACGCCATGCTCGGCGAGCGGGCGACCCCTGACCAGAAGGCTCGCCTCGAGGCGGTCCTCGGCCTCGACCAGCCGCTCCACATCCAGTACGTCGCCTATGTCGGCAGGATCCTGCGCGGCGAGTTCGGCAACTCCTCCGCCGTCCTCCCCGGCGCCGACGCGATGGACATCTTCCTCGCACGCTTCCCGGCGACGATCGAGCTCAGCCTCGTCGCCGTCACCATCGCCATCATCGCCGCCATTCCCCTCGGCTACATCGCAGCCCGCCGGCACGGCAGCATCCTCGACAACGCCACCATCGTGGGGAGCCTCGTCGGGATCGCGGTCCCCGTCTTCTTCACCGCCTTCCTCCTCAAGTACTGGTTCGCCGTGAAGTACGGATGGCTCCCGGTGTCGGGTCGCCAGGCAAACCTCGGCTGCACCCGCATCACCAAGTTCTTCATCCTCGACGGTCTGATGACCCGAGAGTTCGACTGCGCCGCGAGCGCCCTGAAGCACCTCATCCTCCCGAGCATCGCGCTGGCCACGATCCCCTTCGCTGTGATCTTCCGGATCACGCGGGCGAGCGTCCTCGACGTCGTGAGCGAGGACTACGTGCGCACCGCCGAGGCCAAGGGCCTGACCAACCGGGTCATCCGCAGCCGCCACATCCTGCGCAACGCGATGCTCCCGGTCCTCACGATCATCGGCCTCCAGGTCGGCTCCCTCCTTGCCGGAGCGATCCTGACCGAGACGGTCTTCAACTACCCGGGCATCGGTGAGGCCCTGGTGAGCAGCTTCCGCGGCCGCGACTACGCAGTGCTGCAGATCCTCATCCTCATGGCTGCCGTCGTCTTCGTCCTCGTCAATCTCATCGTCGATGTGCTGTACGCCGTTGTCGATCCACGCGTCAGGACGAGGTGAGGGCCCGATGAGCGACTCCCCCAAGCCCACCAACCCCAACCCCACGAACCCGATCGCTCGCTACCGCGAGGCGCGCAAGGAGCGCATCGACTCCCTGGCGCAGCTGAGCGCACGGGACCGCGTCGCCGTCGGTGCCGGGGCCGGAGGCCCTGGCTCCGACTGGACCCCCTCCCCCGACGAGGTCAGCGTCACCGAGTCCGGGACGATCGAGGAGAAGCCCGGTGTGTCACTGTGGCGGAGCGCGTGGCTGCGGCTGCGGCGCAACCCGGTGTTCCTCCTCGGCCTCACCATCACGATCATCTTCGTCCTGGTCGCCATCTTCGCCCCATGGATCGCGCCGAAGGACCCGGTGACCGGATACCTCATCGACCAGGTCCGTCGGCAGACGAACCCCGTCCCGGGTCCCCAGCCCGGCTTCCCGCTCGGCGGTGACCACCTCGGGCGTGACCTGCTGTCGCGGCTCATCGTCGGCTCCCGCCAGACCCTCATCGTCGGCGTGCTCGCGACCTTCGGCGGCTTCATCGGCGGACTGATCCTCGGCACCCTTGCCGGCGCGCTCGGAGGATGGGTCGACTCCCTCGTCATGCGTCTCGTCGACGTCATGCTCTCCATCCCCTCCCTGGTGCTCGCCCTCTCCATCGGTGCGGTCGCGTCCCGCCCCAGCCAGTGGACGCTCATCATCGCCATCGCGGTCGTCCAGGTGCCGATCTTCGCCCGGCTCCTGCGCGGCTCACTGCTGGCGCAGCGCTCCAGCGACCATGTCCTGGCTGCGCAGGCACTCGGCATCAAGCGGGGGCCGATCATCTTCCGGCACATGCTGCCCAACGCGATGGGCCCGGTCATCGTCCAGGCCACGCTGGCGCTCGCCGTCGCCATCATCGACGCCGCGGCACTGTCCTTCATCGGCCTCGGCGACCCGGACCAGCGGACCCCGGAGTGGGGCGCGATGCTCGGGCAGGCCCAGACATACATCTACGACCACCCGCACCTGGCCTACTACCCGGCGATCTGCATCATCGTCGTGGCGCTCGGCTTCACCCTCATGGGTGAGTCGCTGCGCGAGGCCCTCGACCCCAAGACGCGCAGGTGACGCCATGACGACAACGACGACCGAGCGCCGGGCCGCTGTCCGCGAGACCGCCCCGCTGCTCTCCGTGCGGGACCTGACTGTCACCTTCCAACGCCACGGCGAGGAGCCGTTCCGGGCTGTCGACGGGGTGAGCTTCGACGTCCGCCCGGGCGAGACCGTCGGCCTGGTCGGCGAGTCCGGCTGTGGCAAGTCGGTGACGTCCCTGGCGATCATGCGGCTGCTGCCGAAGCGGGGCAACAAGGTGACCGGCACGGTGAACTTCGAGGGCACCGACCTCCTGTCCCTCTCCGACGCCAAGATGCGGGACCGGCGTGGCCGGGACATCGCCATGGTCTTCCAGGACCCGCTGTCCTCCCTCAACCCCGTCGTTCCCCTGGGGGTCCAGGTGGCCGAGGTCCTCGAGCGCCACCGCGGGATGAGCCGCAAGGCCGCGATGCCGGTCGCTGCGGAACTGCTCAAGCGGGTCGGCATCCCGGACCCCGTCCGACGCCTCAGGGACTACCCCCACCAGCTGTCCGGCGGTATGCGGCAGCGCGCCCTCATCGCCATCGCAGTGGCCTGCGCCCCGCGCCTGCTCATCGCCGACGAGCCGACGACCGCGCTCGACGTGACGATCCAGGCCCAGATCCTCGCGCTCCTGAAGGAGCTCGTCGAGGACACCGGCACCGCCCTGATCATGATCACCCACGATCTCGGTGTCGTCGCCGGACTCTGCGACGAGGTCAACGTCCTCTACGGAGGACGCATCGTGGAGCGGGGTGACCGCCACCCGCTGTTCCGCGACCCGCGCCATCCCTACACCAACGGCCTGCTCGCCTCAATCCCCCGCCTCGACGCGGCCGGGGAGCGTCTCACCCCGATCCCCGGGTCGGTGGCGGACAACCTGCCCTGGGACCACGCCTGCGCGTTCGCCCCTCGTTGCAGCCAGCCGATCGAGATCTGCACGCAGGTCACCCCACAGCTCGAGGTCGCGGACGGCAGGGCCCTGCGCTGCCACAACCCGGTGACCTCCGGCTGGAGCGGTCCGTCCGCCGGCCAGACGGAAGGAGACGTTGCCCGATGAGCGTGACCGAGGAGAGCAAGGCGACCGAGGCGACTCCCGACGACGACATCCTGCTGAACGTCGAGGGCGTCAAGGTCCACTTCCCCATCAAGCGCGGGGTCATCTTCGACAAGACGATCGGCTACGTCTATGCCGTCGACGGTGTCGACCTGCAGATCCGCCGGGGCGAGACCTACGGCCTCGTCGGGGAGTCCGGTTGTGGCAAGTCGACCCTCGGGCGGGCGATCCTCAACCTCGAGCCGCCCACCGACGGACACGTCATCTTCGACGGGGTGGACATCGCCAGCCTCAAGGGCGAGGACCTGCGCCGCAAGCGCCAGGACCTCCAGATGGTCTTCCAGGACCCGCTGTCCTCGCTCGACCCCCGGCAGTCGGTCGAGTCGATCCTCGTCGAGGGGATGAAGGCGCACGGCATCGCCAAGGACGCCAAGGAGGCCCGGCCGCGACTGCGCGAGCTGCTCGCCGCTGTGGGTCTGCCGCCGCAGGCCCTCTCGAAGTATCCCCACGAGTTCTCCGGCGGTCAGCGTCAGCGCATCGGCATCGCCCGGGCGCTGTCGGTCAACCCCAAGCTCATCGTCGCGGACGAGCCGGTCTCAGCACTCGACGTCTCCGTCCAGGCGCAGGTCATCAACCTCCTCGGCGACCTGCAGGAGGAGTTCGGCCTCACCTACATCATCATCGCCCACGACCTCGCGGTGGTTCGGCACATCTCGGACCGGATCGGGGTCATGTACCTCGGCTCGCTCGTCGAGGAGGCCGCGGCCGCCGACCTGTACACCACCCCGCTGCACCCGTACACCAAGGCGTTGCTGTCGGCCGTGCCCATCCCGGACCCCGATATCGAGGACGAGCGGGAGCAGATCCTGCTCACCGGCGACCTCCCCTCCCCCTCGAACCCGCCCTCCGGCTGCCGGTTCCACACCCGCTGCCCCTGGCGCCAGGAGACCCGCTGCGACGACGAGCGCCCGGCGCTCCGGGTCGTCGAGATCGACGGGTTTCCCTCGGGTCATCGGGTGGCCTGCCACTTCGCCGAGCAGATCCACCGCGGCGAGATCGAGCCTCACAAGGTGGAGCCGATCGCGGTCGACCCCTCCTCGTTCGAGGTGCCCGAGGACCACGGCACGATGATGGCCGAGCCGCCCGGCGTCAACACGGCCTCAGGAGGCGATCCGGCCCGCGGGCTCTGATTGCTGCACCGCACGTCTGTGCCCCCGCACGGAAGGTCTGGGGCCACCGGGCGCCTCAGCGCGCACTCCACCGCGCGTTTGCCCACCCACACGCAGCACCCCGCCACACCGGGTGACTCAGCGCGCACTCCACCGCGCGTTGCCACACCCACACGCACCGCCCCGCCACACCGGGTGACTCAGCGCGCACTCCACCGCGCGCTGCCACACCCACACGCACCGCCCCGCCACACCGGGCGTCCAACCGCGCGGGTCAGGCCCCCCGCATCACCGCGGCAAGGCGCTGGGCGAACGGGCTCGCCTCGATCTCCTCGAGGGTGACCGGCCGGCCGCTGGGGTCCGACACCGGCACCCGCCAGTTGGGGTACTCGCGATCCGTGCCGGGCTGATTGACGGGTCGCCGGTCGCCGACGAGGTCGGGGACGGCGACTCCGAGGATCTTCGCCGGCGACTGCACAAGGTATGCATGGAGCGCCGCGACCACGTCGTCCACCAGCCACTGGGGCGAGTCGGGCAGTACGACCGTGCCCTCCGGAAGCAGCCCGCGCGCTGCCACGGCGGCGACGACGGTGTTGATCGAGGCCGCTTCGAGCTCCTTCTCCTCCTCGACCCCCCGGTCCAGGAGCCCGAGGGCAGCGCGGACGTCGACATGGGTCAGGGTGAGGTAGCCCGCGCTCGGGGGTAGGTCGTGCGTCGTCACGCTCGCCATGCACAGAGCGCGATAGGCCTCCGGCGGGAGGAAGTGCGAGTCCTGCCACTCGAACCAGAGGATCGAGGTGCCGTGGATTCCCCGCTCGAGCATCGTCTCCCGCAGAGCGGGCGCAACGGTGCCGAGGTCCTCGCCGATCACGATGGCGCCGACCCGGTGGGCCTCGAGGGCGAGGATGCCGATGAGTGCGTCGGAGTCGTAGGCGACGTAGGTGCCGTCCCGGGGTGACTCGCCGTTCGGGATCCACCACAGCCGGAAGAGACCGAGGATGTGGTCGATCCGGATCCCTCCACTGTCGCGGAGGACGGTGCGCAGCATGTCCCGGTAGGGCGCGTAGCCCAGCTCAGCCAGTCGCACCGGGTGCCACGGTGGCTGCGCCCAGCCCTGGCCCAGCTGGTTGAACTGGTCCGGCGGCGCGCCTACCGACACCTCGTGCACGAGCGCATCTCCGAGTGCCCAGGCGTCCGACCCGGACGGGTGCACGCCCACCGCCAGGTCGTGTACGACGCCGATGGACATGCCCGCGTCGAGCGCCTCGCGCTGGGCCTGCTCGAGCTGGAGCCGGATCTGCCACTGCAGCCACATATGGAACTCGACGGACTCCGCGTGCTCCTCGCGGAACTCCCTCACCGCTGCCGACCCCGGGTTGCGCAGCTCCTCGGGCCAGAGCTGCCACGGCATGCCGTGCTCCTCGACCAGGGCGCACCAGGTTGCGTAGTCGACCAGCCCCTGCCCCTCGGAGCGCACGTAGCGCTCGAACTGGCGTCGCCTCCTCTTCGAGCGGGGCAGGTGGAAGAGCATGGCGAGGGCCTCGCCCTTGGCGGCCCAGATCTCGTCGCGGTCGATGAGCTCGGGCGAGGACGCGCGGGCTCTCTCCGCGAGCCGGGCGATCCGCGCCCGCTGCTCGTCGGTGACCAGCGCCATCTCGGCGATGTCCTCGACGCGCAGGTAGAGCGGGCTGGCGAAGCGCCTGGTCGCCGGCAGGTAGGGAGAGGCCTCCATCGGCGGCACCGGCTGCGCGGCATGGAGCGGGTTCACGAGGACGAAGTCCGCACCCAGCTCCTCACCTGCCCACGACGCGGTCTCCGCCAGGTCTGCGAGATCGCCCATCCCCCAGGAGGTCTGGGAGCGTGCCGCATAGATCTGGCTCATCAGGCCCCACACGCGGCCGTGCGTGATCGAGGGGTGCAGCGGGAGGGTTCGCGGGGTGACGATCAGGGTGCTCACCGCGGTGGAGCCGTCCACGAGGTGCGCGGAGAGGGTGTGCCACCCGAGGGGGACGTTGTTGGGCACCTCGATCGTGGCCTCACCGATGAGCTCGCCGTCGACCTCGCGGGGCTCGACCCACCGGTCGATCGCCGAGGTGTTCCACACCTGCCCGTTCTCGAGCTCGACCGTGCACCGGACGCTGGTCCCGTGCGGGACGTGGACCGGCACCCAAGGGCCGTCGCCCTCCCGGCAGACGACGACGGGTGGCAGGATCCGTCGCCACGGCTTCTCGTCCATGTCCCGCAGCGAGCGCTCGACCGCCGCCTCATCGCTCACGTCCGCACCCAGGGCGGCCAGAACGGCCCGGAGCGTCGCCTCCGAGATCTGGACGAGGCCTCCCTTCCAGCCGTGGTACTCCGTCGAGACCCCGTATGCGCGGGCCAGGTCCCGTAGCGCCGGCGAGGCGGTCAAGTTCGCAGTCACATGGGCTCCCCGGTGTCAGACGTCCAGCGGCAGGCTGCGTTCGTCTTCACCTGCACCAACCGCACCAGGTGGTGCGGTCGTTCCAAATTATGACTGGCGTGGAAGCGTCGACGAAGCGGCGCCTCCCTCGATCCATCCTGTCGAGCCAGCCGGCTCACCAGGAGCCCGCCGGCCCCGACGGGAGACCGACGCCAGGCCCCTTCGAAGGGCACCGGAAGACTTGCCCTGACCCGGGAATATCTGGCAGAGTTGAGTCGTTGACACTCATGTCCGGGACTTGGGACTCCCGGGTGGGAGTCCTGATTCCGGCGGTGACAACTACAGAACCTTTCGATCATTCGTGAGGAGGAATCATGGCAGCCTTTGATTTCGACCCATTCCGTGATCTCGACCGGTTCATGTCCAGCGCATTGCGGCCCGCTGCGACCGGGATGCCCATGGACCTCTACCGCACGGGTGAGGAGTTCGTCGCGAAGATCGACCTTCCTGGTGTCGACCCCAGCACCATCGACATCGACGTCGAGGACCGCACCCTGACGATCCGTGCTGAGCGGCGGATGCAGGAGGGTGACGACATCCGGTGGCTGTCGCACGAACGTCTGAGCGGCACCTTCGCCCGGCAGCTGACTCTCGGCTACGCGGTCGCCCTCGACAAGATCGAGGCTGACTACGCCGACGGCGTCCTGACGCTGCGGATCCCGGTGGCCGAGGAAGCCAAGCCGCGCAAGATCATGGTGAACCACGTCGCTGCGAAGCCGGCACTCGCAATGGCGGAAGCGAGCTGATAGCTCGAGTTTGAGCCGCGAGCATTCGCAGCACGCGCCGACGGATCACAGATCCGTCGGCGTCTTCTTGTCCTATGGGCGCTCTCCGACGAACGGAGCCTTCACCCGTCCGACACCCGTCAGCTGCCCAATAAGCAACCGAAAACCCTCTCCGCACAGACACCGCGAGGCATATCGTGAGCATGTGGCCATCAACGACTGGGGCGTCCGCCCCCTGATCCTCGTTGTCGATGCCGACCCGGTGCAGCTGGGCCAGACGGAGATCGAGCTGGCGCGCTCCTTCGGCACGACCTTCCGCATCCGTGGCGAGACGACGGTCGCGGCTGCCGTCCGCCTGATCGAGGAGGCCTCGGACCGCGGTGGCCAGGTAGCGCTGGTCCTCGTCGACGGCAGTCTCGACGACGAGGACCGCGAGCCCATCCTGCACACCGCCCGCCGTCTGCACCCGGAGGCGCGGCGGGTGCTTCTCCTCGCGTGGGGCTCCTGGGGGGAGGCGAGAATCGCCCAGCTCGTGCTGCAGTCCATGGCCATCGGGGACGTGCACTCCTACGTCCTGCGCCCGTGGATCGCGGGCGACGAGCTCTTCCACCGCTCCATTGCCGAGTTCGTCCAGGACTGGTCCCGGGCCGATCCGCGCAACATGCGCGAGGTCGTCATCGTCGCGGACAGGTACTCGGGCCGCGCGTTCGAGATCAGCAATCTGTTGCAGCGCAACAGGATTCCGTATGCGTTCCGCGAGCGGGGCTCCCTCGAGAGTGAGCAGGTGCTCGCCGTGGCGGCCCCCGACACCGATGCTGAGGTCGTCGTCTGGATGGCCGCGATCGGTGGGCGCACGCTGATCAACCCGACGGACGCCGAGGTCCTCGGCGCCTGGGGCATCCCCACGACGGTGCCGAGCGACGCCAGCACGACCGACCTGCTCGTCGTCGGTGCCGGCCCGGCCGGTCTCGCCGCCGCCGTCTACGGAGCGTCGGAGGGCCTCAGCACCCTCGTCATCGAGCGGGATGCGATCGGCGGGCAGGCGGGCATGAGCTCCCTCATCCGCAACTACCTCGGGTTCTCCCGGGGGTTGAGCGGGTCGGAGCTGGCTCAGCGCGGGTACCAGCAGGCCTGGATGTTCGGCGCCCGGTTCGTCCTCACTCCGACCGTGGAGTCCCTCCAGCGCACGGAAGACGGGCTGTTCGTCGCACAGGTCTCCGACGGCGCGACGGTGACCAGTCGCGCGGTCGTCCTCGCCTGCGGTGTGAGCTACCGCCGTCTCGGGGTGCCGAGTGTCGAGGCCTTCACCGGGCACGGGGTCTACTACGGCGCGAGCGTCACAGCCGCGCACGCCCTGAGCGGGCTCACCGCCGCGGTGGCCGGGGGTGGCAACTCCGCGGGTCAGGCAGTCCTCCAGCTCGCCCGCTACTGCCCCCGGGTCCACCTCGTCGTTCGCGGTAAGGCGCTCGAGGACACGATGTCCTCCTACCTCATCGACGCGATCCGCGCCGAGTCCGCCATCACCGTCCATCTCGACACCGACATCACCGGGGCATCGGGGAACGGCCGCCTGGAGGTGCTGGCCCTCACCCGACGCAGCACCGGTGAGACCTCGGAGATCGCGGCCGACGGTCTCTTCGTCATGATCGGCGCAGACCCGCAGACCGACTGGCTGCCCAGTGAGGTGGCGCGCGACGACCGCGGCTTCATCCTCACCGGGACCGACGCCGGCCGGCTGGGCGGCGAGCATCCATGCTCGCCGCACGAGACCGCGCTTCCCGGCCTCTTCGCGGTGGGTGACGTGCGCGCCGGGTCCGTCAAGCGGGTGGCGTCGGCGGTCGGCGAGGGATCGGTCGTGGTCAGCCAGGTCCATCAGTACCTGGCTCGGAGGGCTGCGGCTGCGCGATGACCGTACGCGGCGCCGGACGGCGGCCGTCGTCATGGCTGGCGGCCGGTGCCGGTCTCGCCCTTGCCGGAACCGTGCCCCTTCTTGCGCTCCTCCTGCTGCTGCGCCGCCCCAGCCTGGACGTGCGGTGGGAGCATCACCCCGCGCACTTCTGGCTGGTTCTCGGTGCTGCCGCGCTCTCCGCGCTGCTCGCCTACGCAACCGGCGAGGCGGCTGCCCGGCGTGGCGATGCACGCCTGATGTATGTCTCCATCGCGTTCCTCTCGGCCTCGGGGTTCCTGGGGCTGCACGCCCTGGCCACACCTGGGGTGCTGCTCGCTGAGCCGAACGCGGGCTTCGCGATCGCGACTCCCGCCGGAGTCGCGCTCGGATCGGTGTTCGCGGTCCTGTCCGTGCGGGACGTCGCCGGCCAACAAGCGGTCCGCGAGGTCACGCGGGCCCGCCGGCTCCGGACCGTCCTGATCCTCCTCATGATCGCGTGGGCGGCGCTCTCGCTGCTCGGGCTGCCGCCCTTGTCGGCACCGCCCACTGCTGCCGAGGGCCTCCCTCTGGCTGTGGCCGTGCCCGGCGTCCTGCTCTACCTGCTCGCAGCGATCGGCTACTTCCGGCTGTGGTCCACGCGACGGGAGGCCGTCCTGCTCGCGGTGACCAGCGCATACCTCCTCCTCGGCCAGGCTCTGGTGGCGATGGTTCTCTCCCGCAACTGGCACGCCTCGTGGTGGGAGTGGCACGTGCTCATCCTGCTGGCGTTCGCTGTCGTCGCCGTCGCAGCCCAACGCTCCTGGTACGAGGAGCGGTTCAGCGCCTTCTACCTGGCGAGCACCACCTCCGGCACCCGTGAGATCAGTGTCCTCTTCGCCGACCTCCAAGGCTTCACGAGCTTCTCTGAGAGCCACGGCCCTGACGCGGTGACGGAGATGCTCAACGAGTACTTCGGGGCGGCAGTCCCCGTCGTCACCGACGAGGGCGGGGAGGTCGACCGGATCATCGGTGACGCCCTCATGGTGACGTTCAACAAGCGTGGCGACCAGCCGGATCACGCGCTCCGCGCCGCGCGGGCCGGCCTGGACCTGCAGGAGGCGACCGGTGCCGTGGCCGCGAGCCACCCGTCGTGGCCCCGCTTCCGCGTCGGGATCAACACAGGCCCGGTGGCGGTGTCGGTGCTCGGCACACGAGGGGGCCGGACCCACACGGTGATCGGCGATACCGTGAACACCGCCTCGCGGATCGAGGGCATCGCCGGCGCAGGAGAGGTGGCCATCAGCGCGGCGACGCTGGCGAAGCTGCCCGGGGCAGTCACCCGGTCGCTGGGCCCGGTGGCACTCAAGGGCAAGGCCGAGGCGCCGGATGCCTTCGTGCTCGTATCCCTCCCGGATCGGTAGCGTGACGCCATGACTCTCTCGACCGTGGACCGTCAGTTCCTCACGCGCGCAGTGGACTTGGCTGAGCGGGCCCTTCTCGCGGGAGACGAGCCGTTCGGTTCCGTGCTCGTCTCCCCCACCGGAGATGTCCTCTTCGAGGACCACAACCACGTCGCCGGAGGCGACCACACCCAGCACCCGGAATTCGCGATCGCACGGTGGGCCGCGCAGCACCTGGCTGCCGAGGACCGTCGTGAGTGCACCGTCTACACCTCGGGTGAGCACTGCCCCATGTGCGCCGCCGCGCACGGCTGGGTGGGCCTGGGTCGGATCGTGTATGCGTCGTCCACCGCGCAGCTCGTGGCCTGGAGTGCCGAGCTCGGCCTTCCGCCCTCCCCGGTCGCGGCCCTGCCCGTGACCGCGATCGTGCCGGCGGCCGTGGTGTCAGGGCCGGACGAGGAGCTCGCCGAGCGGGTCCGCCGCCTGCACGAGCGCCGAGTCGCCGCATCCCGCAACCCGGCCTTCGGCGGCGGCCTGGATCAGGCTATGGTCGAAGGACCGGACCAGTAGAGGAGGGCACGATGAGCACAAGCATGAACGACCCTCGCGAGATCGAGCTCGAGCCGGATGAGTGGCCGCCCACTGATCCCAGCACGCTGTCGCCCGAGGCGCTGGTGAATGACCCGGACGACATCATGGCAACCGTGCCCGAGGACGAGAGCGAGCTCCCGCTCGAGGCGAACGTCGCGGACGTGATCGACCAGCGCACGGAGGCTGGCATCGAGGACGAGACCGACGACGAGGACGCTGACTGACTCCTGCTGAGCGCCGGCCCTCCGGCGGAGGGCGGCTGCGAGAACCGCTCGGGCGCAGCGGCTCTCGCGAGCAGCTCAGCCCGGCGGCAGTTCCAGCTGCTCCATGACCGCGTCGGCGAAGGCCGCGTGCAGGGCACGGCTGGGGTGGAACCCGTCCTCGGCGAACATCTCCAGCTCGAGGGGCCCGGTCGCCTCGATCCGGAACGTCCTCTCCCTGGAGGCGACCGCTTCCTTGCCGATGGCATCGAATGCCCGGCCGCGCCAGCCGAGGGCATCCGCCAACGGCCTGGGGAAGGCCGGGAAGCGGTCCAGCGGCGGGATGCCGAGGAGGCAGACCTGTGCGCGCGGAGCGGCGTCCAGCACCGCGTCGAGCAGGAGGCCGAGCTCGCGACGGAAGCGGGCCGTCGTGTGCAGGTCCTTGAGGTCGTTGACCCCGGCCGAGACGAAGACGAGGTCGGCATCGGCCAGCGCCTCGGCAGAGACGAGCTGCATCGCCTCCCCTGCTGTGGCGCCGCTCCTGGCGCACGCCTGCCAGTCCACGGTGGCCTCGAACCTCTCCGCGAGTCTCTGCGCGAGCTGACCGGCGACCGACCAGCGGTGGTGGCCCACCGCATACCCTGCCGTCACGCTGTCTCCGAGCGCGACCACGCGCAGGCGTCGGGGGCCGCTGCCGACCTGCCCGGTCACGCCGTCGGCGTCGCCGAAGCGCGGGATGGTGCGCATGAGCCGGTAACCCTGGATGGGCACGACCGGTAGACCCAGCCACCACCACGGCATCTCACGCAGACCGCTGGCCGCGGTTCGCGGCCCGGCCTGGACTCTCTCGAGCACGTTGCGCACCAGCCGATGGTATGCGCGGGCCGGGAGATCTGGAGCGGGGCCGTAGCCGCTCCAGACGAACAGACGATCTGCCGTGTCTTCGGCGTCACCCCTGGCACGTGGGGACCGCCAGAGGCAGACTGGACCCGTGATCGACCACTTCGGCATCAACTGCGCAGACCTCCCGCGTGCGGCAGAGTTCTACGACGCCGTCCTTGCCACGCTCGGGTACCGACGAATTCTGGACTTCGGCGTCGCCATCGGCTACGGCTCGGAAGGTCCGGACTTCTGGATCAGCACCTTCGAGGGGATCGGCCCCAACCGCGAGGTCCACATCGCGTTCAAGGCTGCCAACGCCCAGGCCGTGCGCGCCTTCCGGGACGCGGCCGTGGAGCTGGGGGCGGAGGTGCTCCACGAGCCACGGCTGTGGCCGGAGTACCACGAGAGCTACTACGGCGCATTCGTCCGTGACCCGGACGGCAACAACGTCGAGGCGGTCTGCCACACCGGAGCCGACTGACTCTCGGGCGCGGGCTGCGCTGCTCGATGCGACGCCCGCCGATAAAGGCCCTGCGCGAGAACGGTCAGGCGATCTTCAGGACGAGCTTGCCGGTGTTGCGGCCCTCGAAGAGTCCGAGCAGGGTGCGTCCGAAGTCCTCGATACCGCCCTCGACGACCGTCTCGCGCGCGACGAGCTGACCGGAGGTGATGAGGCCTGCCAGGTCCGCCAGCGCGGCCTCGTCCTTGTCCGGGTAGTCGAAGACGAGGAAGCCCTGCATCCTCGCCCGGAAGACGAGCAGCGACATGTAGCGGCTGGGTCCGTGCGGGAGCTTCTCCTCGTTGTAGCTCGAGATCGCCCCACAGATGATGATGCGCGCGCCGCGCCGCAGGTTCGCCAGGGCGGCGTCGAGGATGTCGCCACCGACGTTGTCGAAGTAGACGTCGATGCCCTTCGGCGCGATCTCGCGCAGCCGCGTGAGGACGTCCTCGTTCTTGTAGTCGATGGCGGCGTCGAAGCCGATCTCGCGCAGCCAGGCGCACTTGTCCGGGCCGCCGGCGATGCCGATGACGGTGCAGCCGCGGGCCTTGGCGATCTGGCCGGCGACACTGCCGACCGCACCCGCGGCTGCCGAGATCAGCACCGTGTCACCGGGCTTCATCTCGCCCACCTCGTACAGGCCGTGGTAGGCCGTGAGACCGGGCATGCCGAGGGCGCCGAGCCACGTCGCAGGCCCTGCCACCGAGGTGTCGATCCGACGGACCCCGGTGCCGTTGCTCAGCGCGTACTCGGTGACGCCCAGCGTCCCTGTGACGGCGTCACCGACGGCGAAGCCGGGGTGCCGGGACTTGACCACGGTGCCGGTCACGCCGGCCCGCATGACCTCACCGATCTTCACCGGAGGAACGTAGGAGCGGACGTCGTTGAGCCAGCCGCGCATCGCGGGGTCCAACGAGATGTGGTCCACCTTGACGAGGA
>JAAYCP010000148.1 GCA_012729695.1 Actinomycetales bacterium
ATCTGGTTCCTCATCCCCCTCGCCGTCGGTCTGGCACTCATCCGCCGTTCCGAGGTCAAGTAGGAGCGGCAGAACCTCCTCTCTGGCGCCCACGGAGAAGGGCTCCCCAGCAACACGCTGGGGAGCCCTTCTCCTTCTGGTCCCGTTCCCGTGCGTCCCGGCGTCATTCCCGACCCGTGCACTGGCCCACGGACTCCCCTTCGCTGCAACCGGGCCAAAAGACATGCTTCGCGACCGCGCCCGGACATGCCTCATCGCCCGCGACCTCGAAGGTCGCAGGCTCGGGGCGTCACAGTTCTCGAAGCCGGACCGACTTCTTTCCGTCACCGTCGGTGCTGATCGAGGTGACGAACCGCGGATCATGCATCCGGCGGTGGTGGTACCCGCAGAGTGGCACCGCCTTGTCCAGATCGGTTTGCCCGTCACGTGCCCACGGATCCTCATGGTGCAGCTCAGACCATGCGTACGGCCGATCACATCCGACGGCGGCGCACTCCGTATAGACCGTGGCCAGTGCGACCCGTTGCGCCTCGGTGAAGAACCGGTCGGTCCGCCCCAGGTCGAGCGGCAGCGAGGATCCACCGAGAACGGCCGGCAGAATCCCCGCGTTGCACGCGAGGCGCCGGGCCTGGCCCGCCGAGATCATCTGACCGGTGTCCAGCTGAGCTGCCGCCAGCCCGTCCTTGAGGCTCTCCACCGACACCGTGGCGACCACGGTCGCGGCCACCTTGCCGGCGAGACGATCGGTGGGCAGGTGCTCGAGGATCTCCATGAGTGCCAGGCCGTAGCGGTGCGCCCAGTCGGTCTGCGCATACGTGCGAGCGCCATCCTCTGAGCCCTGGTAGTCGTGTCCCTTCGCTTGCCGCAGCCGCTCCCGGCGCGGTGAGGCGATCTGCTGGATGACCTTGCCTAGGACCGCCCCCGCAAACGTCGGCACCCGGAAGTGCCCGCTCGTCGTCCCGTCCCCGTTGTCCCTCATGGTGAGCCGGGTCAGGGCGAGAGCGCGCTGCTCCTCGTCGCGGATCTGGTCGTCCTCGTCCTTGTCGGTGTCTCCGGTCGACTTCTCCGCTGCCTCAAGAGCTCGTCGGGCGACCTTGCGCAGCGCACCCGGAGCGATCTCGCGGGCCTTGGCGTTCAGTGCCTTCTCGATCGCGCCCCGCTGCTCCTGGCTGAGCTGCTCAGGGAGTCGGCGCATCGTACCCGCGATGATCTGCGCGTGCTCAGAGGAGATCTCACCGCGCTCGAGGTTCTGTCCCGTCTGAGGCAGCCCCTGCGCGATGTCCGACGCCAGCCTCGTCCGCGCCGACCCCTCGGCCCCGCCGCACTGGGTCTGCGAGGACGCCCACGAGCCCGTCCCTGTGTGCCCTGACCGCTCTCCCACCCGCGCTTCCTTCGCGGCCGCGAGGACCTTCAGCGCGGCCGACTCCAGGCGGCGCTTTGCTCGCTCAAGCTCTCTCAGGACCGTTCCGTGCTCGCCCTCAACCAGCTCGGTGACATCCAGTCGGTCGATCGCGCGGTGCACTCCTGACACCCGCCCCCGGTCACGAACGGCAGCGCGCGGCAGCGACGTCGCCGTCGCGTCCGTGTCCATCACTGCCGAAGTCATACAGCCAACCTAGGAGCGCGGCCCGTGTCTTCCCAGCCGCCCGTCGTGGCTGTGGGCGACACACCCGACCGGCATTAGGTCTGGGGACGGCACCGGCATGTGGAGAGCTGGGGCAGGATGCAGCCGCGTCACAGTGCATCGGCGAACACGACCGGCACCCGATCGACAAGGCAACGATGCAACCCGGATCGAGGGGGACCGATCTACCCACTCAAGAAGTCCACCAGCAGCTCGGCCACCTCATCCGGCTGCTCCACAGGAGCGAAGTGCCCCGCGTCCTCGATGACCTCCAGCCGGGCATGCGGAGCCTGCTCCTGCATCGCCTCGTGCTGGGCGACCGGACTCCACTCGTCGTCCCGCCCGACCACCAAGAGCAGCGGGCACGTGACCTGGCGCAGCGCCTCGGCCCCGTCCGGCCGCTCGACCAGCGCCGTGATCTGCCGCTCGTGCAGGTCAGCGTCCATCCGCAGCACCATCTCGCGCAGTCCGCTCATCAGTGCGCCCTCACGAC
>JAAYCP010000149.1 GCA_012729695.1 Actinomycetales bacterium
GACGGCGTCTTCGAGACGGCCAAGGTCGTCGGGGGAGAGGTGTTCGCCTACTCCAGGCACGCCACCCGACTGGACCGCAGTCTCGCCGGCCTCGGGCTCGGACCCGCCGACCCCGAGGTCGTGCAGGCCGGCATCGCTGCGGTGCTCGAGGAGCCCCTCGAGTTCGGTCGCCTCCGCTGGACGGTCACGACCGGCCCCGGCCCGCTGGGCTCGGACCGCGGCGATGGCGGCTTCACCTACATCGTCACCGCCTCCGCTGTCGCTCCCATGCCGCCGAGCACCGGCGTCATCGTGGTGCCCTGGACCCGCAACGAGCGGGCCGCGACCGTTGGGCTGAAGACGACGTCCTACGCCGACAACGTCGTCGCCCTCGCCTACGCCAAGGAGCGCGGTGCCGGAGAGGCGATCTTCGCCAACACGCGCGGAGAGCTGTGCGAGGGGACAGGGAGCAATATCTTCGTGGTCGTCGGTGACCAGATCCTCACCCCGCCCCTCGAGAGCGGAGCCCTGGCCGGTGTGACCCGCGAGCTCGTCCTGGAGTGGTGCCGGGCCGATGGCATCGCGGCGCGGGAGGAGACGCTGCCGCTCGGCATCCTCCAGGAGGCCGACGAGGTGTTCATCACCTCCTCGACCCGCGACGTCATGCCGGTCGACCGCGTCGGCGACCGGGTACTGCAGATCGGACCGATGACCAAGCTGGCGTCCGAGTCCTTCGCGACCCACAGCGCCCAGACGCTGGATCCGTGAGCGAGCCCAGGGAGCGAGCCGACGAAGGATCGGCACGGCCGCGACTGCGCAGGTACCGCAAGTCCGACCCCCGCTACACGCCCGAGCACGACTTCCGGTGGCGCGCCAAGATCCGGGCCAACCCTCAGTCGCACTTCGTGTACCGCTGGGTCGTCTTCGGCATCGGGCTGGTCATCGTCGCCACCGGTCTCGTCCTCGTCCCACTACCGGGGCCGGGCTGGCTCATCGTCATCATCGGCCTGCTCATCTGGTCCTCCGAGTTCGACCGGGCCCAGCGGCTCCTGGACTTCGTGAGGGACAAGCTCAAGCTGTGGAACGCGTGGGTCATGC
The DNA here is from genome assembly GCA_012729695.1 of Actinomycetales bacterium. GTDB lineage: Bacteria > Actinomycetota > Actinomycetes > Actinomycetales > Dermatophilaceae > F2B08. The sequence goes on from JAAYCP010000149.1 coordinate 1,078, forward strand.
AGCAGAGCTGGGTCGTCCGTGCCGCGCTGGGGCTGCTCACGTTCGCCTTCGTGTGCGCGATCGTCTGGGTGGCGGTCAAGGTCACGGGCAGTGTGGGTCTCCTGCCCGAGCCGCTCGAGTCCTGGGTGCGGGAGAACCTCCGGCTGTGAGGTAAAGTCTCCGGGTGGCAGGTACGGCTGCGGCGGTGCAACACAGACGACACGGAGCCGCAGCACACAGCACGGACGTATAGCTCAGCTGGTTAGAGCGCTCGCTTCACACGCGAGAGGTCAGGGGTTCAAGTCCCTTTACGTCCACCACGTTTCTCGGCCTCTCATCAGGCAGAGGCATCTCTCAGCCCATCGATCGGGCGCCGCGTGCAGGATACGTGCAGAAGTCATGCCGGGTATGTGTCTCAACTGGATGACGAAATCGGGCAGCGTCGGGTCGAGCGGGAGAACAGCATGCGCCGTGGGTCGATCTGGCCGGAACTGCTCCTGGTCATCGCCGGCGGGGCAGTCGGCACAGCGATGCGGGTGGGGGTCAATGGGGCCTTTCCTCCCGAGACCTCCTTCCCCTGGGCGACCTTCACGGTCAATGTCACCGGGGCCCTCCTGCTCGGAGCGCTCATCGGGGTGTTCCCTTTGCACCCGGAAGGGTCGACAACGGCGCGCCGACTCCGGCTGGCGCTCGGAACGGGCTGTCTGGGCGGCTACACCACGTACAGCACCTTCGTCCTGGAGTCCCTCATGCTGGCCGGTGACCGGGGTCTGGGCGTCGCCCTTGTCTACGACCTGGCCACGGTAGTGGTGGGGTTCCTGGCTGCGTTGGTCGCAATGTCCATGGTGGTGTGGGCTCGCAGGAGGATGCGCGTGGAGGAGGTGGACGCCGATGATTAGCGTGCTTGTGGTCCTGGCCGGCGGTCTCGGCGCCGGTGCCCGGTTCCTCGTCGATCATGCCCTGTTGGCCCGGGTGAGGAGCACGGTTCCGGTAGCGACGCTCCTCATCAATGTCACCGGGTCGTTCCTCCTTGGTGCCCTGACTCGATGGGCACTTGCCGGCGGACCCGACGTGGTGGTGACGGTCCTCGGAGTTGGGCTTCTCGGCGGCTTCACGACCTTCAGCGCCGCAAGCCTGGAGCTCGTCGTCCTCACACGAAGCGAGCGGCCCTGGGCTGCAGCGCTTCTCGCCGTGTCGATGCTGGTGCTCAGCCTCGCTGCTGCCGTCGCCGGGTATGCGCTACTCAGCCTCCTCGGCGGTTGAGCCTCCTCGGGGGCTGAGGGCAATCACGGGTTGAGCACTCAGGCGTTGAGCGCCACCGGGGTGAGGAGCTGGCGGGTGACGAGCCCGACGAAGGATGCGCGCGCGTCCAGGTAGTCGTCGTAGGCA
>JAAYCP010000150.1 GCA_012729695.1 Actinomycetales bacterium
CAGCGGGCGACAACCGCATACCCGCACGGCGTGAGCCGCCGCGCTCGCACCCGGGGGACCAGGGAGGAGCAGTTCTACGGCTGGATCGCCGGAGTGGGGACCACGAGTGGCACCCGCCTCGTGCTCGGCCACTGGGTGCGATCCCCGTTCGGTGCCTTCTCCGACGTCATGGTGGCCCACCCGGACGGACACCGGGAGCTCCTCGCGCCGACAGCCTCGATCGCCGAGTTCGTCGCGGAGACCTATCAGTTCGACACGGTGACTCTCTGTGACATCGAGGTCCGACGCGCCAAGGGGATCGGGGAGGGCTCGCAGTGGGATGTGACCGCCGGACCGTTGACCTGGAGCTTCCTGGTCGGCCCTCGGCGTCCCGTCGGCTGGCTCCTGCAGTCGGTCCCGCTGTCGCTGGCGACCCGACGGGAGTTCGCCCGGCTCACCGATCCGGTGGCCCGCGTCGTCATGCCCGGGGTCCGCACCATCGGGCGGGCCGGTGGGCCGAGTGACCCACGTCTGGAGTGGTACGCGGGCAGGGACCTGCACCGCATCATCGCCAGCGCGGCGAGGTGGGACGGCGAGAGCCTGGGCCGTCTGGCACCCGTGACGCCGGCGCCCCGCTTCGGCTTCTCCGGCACCCCGGCCACGCCGTCGCTCACGCGAGTCGTGACCACCGTCGCTGCGCAAGCCTGAGCACCCGACGGCGGCGACTTCACAAGGGAAGCTCGCACATCGCATATCTAAGGAACCGGTGCGAAGTCGGCCTTTCTCGCCGCGGGAGAGAAGGGGAGACGGTCCCCTACAGCGCGGGCTCGTTGAGGGTCTCGTCCACTGGCCCGGCCCCGGCCAGCGCCTCGGCGATCTCCTCGACGAACGCCTCGATCTCGTCGTTCCCGAGGACCGGACCACCGGCGAGAAGACCGTCGGCGCCGAGCAGGACTGCTGAGGAGGTGCCGGGCATCTTCAGGGCCTGGTAGGCGCGGGACGCCGGGTCGTAGTACAGCCGCTCCGCGACACCTGGGATGCCGAGGTCGCCGAGCTGGTAGGTCTCGACGCCGATGACCCGGACCTGCGGGAGGCGCTCGGCCCACACCGGCAGGCGCTCCCAGGACGTGCGGGTGGAGGCGCAGCCGCACGTGATGAACACGAGGAGCGCCGGGCCCTGCGCGACGAGCTGGAGCAGGGTCTGCGGATTGCGGTCCCGGTCGAGGAGGATGGCATCCGGGATGGGGAGGCGCACATACTCCTCCTCGTCCGGCTCCACGGGCTCGACCGTGCCCGGAGCGGGTGTGGTCGCCTGAGTGGCCGGCTTCTTCTCGCGCCGCCACCACGGGGTGCCGTAGTTCGGCGGCGCAATGATGAACCACAGCATGAGCGCCAGGTATGCGGCGCTCGCCAGGACTGTCATCTCCCGGTTGCTGGCATCGGCGAAGATCGACCACACCGTGGCGCTCTGCGACCAGGTCATCCAGACGAACACGATCGCACCGGCGACGAGGAGGGTGTTGCGGACGACCGTCTTGGCCGTCACTCGCTGGTCACCGATCTGTCCGAAGCAGCCGCAGCTCGGGCGCGGGTCGAAGGTCATCGCGCGGGCGATGATGACGAGATAGGCGAGGAACAGGAGCAGAGCCGCGAGGGCGGCGAGCCGGGCCAGCGGCAGCCACGGGCTCAGCATCGCCAGGGCCAGCACGATCTCGCCGGGCGGCAGCGCCTTGCTCACCCAGGTCGGGTCGAGGACCTCGGGAAGGCGGAGGAGGCGCACCGAGCTCGCCGTGGAGGCCGGCGCGTTGAGCTTGGCGAAGGCGCTGATGACGAGCACGAGCACGAGCGTGATCGGGATCAGCGTGAGGGCAGCGGCAGTCGGCATCCAGCCATTATCGCCGAGCTCCCGACGGCAGCCCGCCACGGCCATAGGCTGATCACATGCCGTTGCGTTTCGCCGACGAGATCCAGGACGATCCGTTCGCCACCCCCACCAACTTCCAGCGCGTGCTCGGGGTCATGCGCAGCCAGCCGTCCGCGCTCCTGCTCGCCGCCCAGTTCGTGGGCCTGCTCGTCCTGCCCTTCATCCACCCGACGACCTTCGGTCGACTCGGCGTCTCGCTCTTCGGCGTCGTCGTGCTCCTCCTCGCGATGCGGACGATCCGGAGCACCCCTGCGCTGACGTGGATGGCCATCATCATCGGCGTCCCGGCCGTCGCCATGGAGATCTGGGGCGCGATGGACCGCAGCCAGACGTGGGCAGTCTTCGGTGGGCACGCGCTGCTCGGGGTCTTCTACCTCTACACGGCCTACGGCCTCGTCGCCTACATGTTCGAGGACCGCTGGGTGACCAAGGACGAGCTGTGGGCCGTCGGTGCGTGCTTCACCGTCATCGCGTGGGGCTTCGCCTACCTCTACATGTCGGTCCAGACGATCTACCCCGGCAGTTTCGTCTCCTCCACGGGCGAGGCGATCCTCACCTGGCAGGAGATGCTCTTCGTCTCGGTCGCGAACTTCACCGGGGTGGGTCTGTCCGACGTCGTCCCCGTCAAGCCACATGCGCAGTCGCTCGTCATGGTCGAGCAGATCGGCGGGGTCCTCTACATCGCCATGGTCATCTCCCGTCTGGTCGCCCTCACCGTCCTGAAGAACCGCTGACCAGCACCGCGAGGAGCGAGCACCGCCGCCGACACGCGGCGATCCGCAGCCCCCGCGTCGAGCGGACGGCCGGGGTCGGCCCTGGCAGGCGCGCGACTAGAGTTGGGGACATGCCAGCGGCAGATCAGCAACGCACCGTCGCGCTGGTCACCCTTGGCTGCACACGCAACGAGGTGGACAGCGAAGAGCTCGCCGGACGCCTCGCGGACGGCGGCTGGACGCTGGTCGAGGACGTTGCGGACGCCGACGTCGCCGTGGTGAACACATGTGGCTTCATCGAGCAGGCGAAGAAGGACTCGATCGACGTCATCCTCGAGGCCTCGGACGCCAAGGCGAGCGGCCGCACGCAGGCGGTCGTCGCCGTCGGGTGCCTCGCCCAGCGGTACGGCACCGAGCTCGCCAAGGAGCTCCCCGAGGCGGACGCGGTCCTCGGGTTCGACTCGTATGCGGACATGTCCGCCCAGCTCAGCGCGATCCTCGAGGGCGAGCGCCCGCCGGCTCCGACTCCCGGCGACCGGCGAGCGCTGCTGCCCCTCACCCCGGTCCAGCGCCAGGAGGCGACCACCGGTCTGGTGATCCCCGGACACTCGAGTGGCGCGACGCATACCTCCTCGGCCGCAGGCCTGGACCAGGTGAGCGACCTGCCCGAGGGGATCGCCCCCGCGAGCGGACCGCGCGTTGTGCGCCGCCGGCTCGAGCAGCGACCGTGGGCGCCCCTGAAGATCGCGAGCGGGTGCGACCGGCGCTGCAGCTTCTGCGCGATCCCGATGTTCCGTGGAGCGTTCGTCTCGCGGCACCCCGACGACGTCGTCGCCGAGGCGCAGTGGCTCGGCCGGCACGGCGCCCGCGAGCTGTTCCTCGTCTCGGAGAACTCGACGTCCTACGGCAAGGACCTCGGCGACCTCGGTGCGCTCGACGCGCTGCTGCCGCGCCTCACTGCGGTCGAGGGTGTGGACTGGGTGCGCGTCTCCTACCTCCAGCCCGCCGAGGTGCGCCCGCTGCTCCTCGATGCGATCGCGAGCACCCCGGGTGTCGTTCCGTGGTTCGACCTGTCGTTCCAGCACGCGAGCCCGACCGTTCTGCGCCGGATGCGCCGCTTCGGCGGCACCGAGCCCTTCCTCGCCCTCATCGACAGCATCCGGGAGCGCTTGCCGCTCGCGGGCATCCGGACCAACGTCATCGTCGGCTTCCCTGGCGAGACCCCGGAAGACGTCGACGAGCTCGCACACTTCCTCGAGCGGGCGCGTCTCGACGTCGTCGGTGTGTTCGCGTACTCCGACGAGGACGGCACCGAGGCCGAGACTCTGACGGACAAGATCGACCCTGACGAGATCGCCGAACGACACTCCCGCATCACGGATCTCGTCGAGCAGCTGACCGCTGATCGCGCCATCGAGCGGATCGGGGAGTCGGTGGAGGTCCTCATCGAGGAGGTCGGTGACGAGGTCGTCGGACGGTCGGCGCACCAGGGTCCGGAGGTCGACGGGCAGACCGTGTTCACCTGGCCGATCTCGCGAACCCTGCCGGCGGTCGGAGAGATCGTGTCGGCGCGCATCATCGACGCCGAGGGGGTCGATCTGGTGGCGGAGCCGACATGACCGGCCCCACTCCCGCGGTCGCGCCGAGTCCCTGGAACATCGCCAACGCCCTCACGATGCTCCGGCTCGTCCTCGTGCCGGTCTTCGGCTGGCTGCTCCTCGCCGACGGCGGCAGCAACCCGGCGTACCGCTACCTCGCAGCCGCGACGTTCGCCGCGGCCATGATCACCGACCGGGTCGACGGCAACATCGCCCGCAGCCGTGGACTCATCACGAAGTTCGGCCAGATCGCCGACCCGATCGCCGACAAGACGCTCATGACCATGGCTTTCGTCGGGCTCTCGATGATCGGGGTCATCTGGTGGTGGGTGACCGTCGTCGTCCTGGTCCGCGAGTGGGGCATCACGCTCATGCGCTTCCTCGTCATCCGGCACGGTGTCATGCCCGCGGGTCGCGGCGGGAAGATCAAGACCGGCTTCCAGACGGGCGCCATCATCACGCTCTCTCTCCCGCTGTTCACCTGGCCGTTCACGACGTTCTGGGAGCTCTGTGGGTATGCGGTGCTCGCCATCGCGGTCGCCATCACCGTGTTCACGGGGTACGAGATCTTCCGTGACGCCCTGCGACTGCGCAGCACGAGCGAGCGGGCCCAGCGCAAGCGCGCTGCCCGGGAGCGGCGGGGGTTCTGATGGACGAACGCGCCTGATGCGCAAGGCTTTCTGATGGAGTCGGGCCGCTGATGGACGAGGATCAGCTCACCGACCTCGCCACCGAAGTCATCCTGCTGTGTCGCCAGCAGGGGCTGCGGATCGCCACGGCCGAGTCGCTCACCGGTGGTCTCGTGTGCGCCGCCCTCACCGCGGTGCCCGGTGCCTCAATGGCTCTGACCGGTGGGGTCGTAACCTACGCCACGGATCGGAAGGCGGCTGTCCTCGGCGTCCCCGACCACCTGCTCGACGAGCGCGGCGCCGTCGATGGTGATGTCGTGCGGGCCATGGCCGACGGGGTGCGTCTCGTCATGGCGGCCGACGTCGGTCTGGCGACGACCGGGGTCGCCGGCCCCGAGCCGCAGGACGGCAAGCCGGTCGGGACGGTGTTCATCGCGGCGTTGGGTCCAGGGTTCGAGCGGGTCGAGGAGCTGAGCCTCGACGGGGACCGCGCGCAGATCCGTGAGGCCACCGTGGCCGCCGTCCTTCGCCTCTGCCGCGACGAGTTGCGCCAGACTCCTGACTCGGTGAGCCCGAGCAAGGAGCTGTAGATCAGCACCCCGGGACTTGTGGTCCGTACCAGAACGTGCCAATAGGAACGTTCTGGTACGGCACGCGCGAGCGGGTCGGAACTCAAGGCGTACAAGAACGTGCCAATAGGAACGTTCTGGTACGGCACGCGCGAGCGGGTCGGAACTCAAGGCGTACCAGAACGTGCCAATAGGAACGTTCTGGTACGGCACACGGGAGCGGGCCGGGGTTGAAGGCGTACAAGAACGTGCCAATAGGAACGTTTTGGTACGGCAGGAGGGGAGATGGCCGGATCCGATCTGCGCGAAGCCGACCCAATCTCTGCCGACCGTTCTGTGACTGGTGTCACTGTGGAGCCGTCGCGGTAGGAGCAGACTGGGCACTGCCCACAGCGTCCGTTTCATCCAGTGCACCCTGCCGGGGTATCTACCCCCTCCGGCACCGATGAGCGAGTTGTCGCGTCGGGCGCAGCCGATTGTCTCTGGGAAGGGGACACCCGTGATCGAGGCGGTGAATCTCACGAAGCGCTACGGCGACAAGACGGCCGTGGACGACGTGACCTTCCAGGTGATGCCTGGCACGGTCACCGGCTTCCTCGGCCCGAACGGCGCCGGGAAGTCGACGACGATGCGGATGATCGTCGGACTCGATCACCCCACCGCAGGGTCGGTGACCGTCAACGGCAAGCCGTATGCGGCCCACTCGGCTCCGCTGCGGGAGGTCGGCGTCCTCCTCGACGCCAAGGCGGTGCACACCGGCCGGAGCGCCTACAACCACCTGCGGGCGATGGCCGCCACGCACGGCATCCCCAAGCGGCGGGTGCGGGAGGTCATCGAGCTCACCGGCCTCGAGCAGGTCGCGAGCAAGCGGGTCGGCGGCTTCTCCCTCGGGATGGGGCAGCGGCTCGGCATCGCCGCGGCTCTGCTGGGCGACCCGAAGACCCTCATCCTCGATGAGCCGGTCAACGGGCTGGACCCCGAGGGCGTGAAGTGGGTCCGCACCATGGTCCGCTACCTGGCGTCCCAGGGACGCACCGTCTTCATCTCCTCGCACCTCATGAGCGAGATGTCCCAGACGGCCGATCATCTGCTCGTCATCGGTCGGGGACGCATCATTGCCTCGGGTCCGATCGACGAGGTCATCGGATCGGCCCGGCAGGCGACCGTCCGCGTGGTGACACCTGATCCCGACCGGCTCTCCCGGCGACTGAGGGAGCAGGGCGGGCAGGTCACCGTCCTGGAGCCGGGGCGACTGGAGGTCACCGGGTTGACACACGTACAGATCGGCGAGATCGCGGCCGCGGACGGGGTCACCCTCCACGAGCTCACCCCGATGAACGCCTCCCTCGAGGACGCGTACCTCTCGCTCACCCGTGACGAGGTCGAGTACCGCTCCGAGATGATGACGACCACGGACCCGACCACCGACCGGGCGACGGCGGAGGCGGAACGATGAGCGCGCATACCTCCGACCGTGCCGTCCTGAGCCCCCAGGTGGAGGTGAAGCCGGTCTCCTTCCCGAGGGTGCTGCACTCCGAGTGGGTCAAGCTGTGGAGCCTGCGGTCGACGTACTGGACGGTCTTCGCCACCCTCGGGGCCATGGTGCTCTTCGCGGTCCTGATCGGGCTGTCCGCGAACATCGAGGAGTCTGAAGCTGCTGCCGACGGTGAGATGGCGATCGGGATCGGGTACTACTTCGCCCAGGTCGTCGTCGCCGTGCTCGGCGTGCTGACCATCACCGGTGAGTACACCACGGGAATGATCCGCTCGACGCTGGCCGCCGTGCCTGCCCGGGTCCCCGCCCTCGCTGCCAAGGCGGTCGTGGTCGCTGCCGTCGGCTTCGTCCTGGGTGTCGTGGGCGTCGCCCTGGCCTACCTCGCCAGCTATCCGTTCTTCGGGGAGGACGCCGCGCCGCTGGCCGATCCGGAGATCCAGCGGATCTTCTGGGGCACCGGCCTCTACCTCGCCGGCGTGGGTCTGCTCGGGCTGGGACTGGGGGCCATCCTGCGGCACACGGCCGGGGCCGTCACCCTCATCCTCGGCGTGCTGCTCATGCTGCCGACTCTGTGGCAGCTACTCATGTCGGCGTCCGACTGGTTCCTCACGAGCCTGCCCTACCTCCCGTCCCTCGCGGGCGAGCGCATCGCCACACCGGCGATCGCCGACACAGGAGCCGAGGGCATTCAGGCCCTCTCACCGTGGGCAGGCTTCGGAGTGTTCATGGTGTATGTGCTGCTCACCTTTGGCGTCGCGGCTCTCCTCCTGCGTCGGAGGGACGCCTGAGACACCCGATCGCCCCGTCTCAGGAGCTCGGTCCTCCGCCCGTTGTCGGCGTTCCAGAACCCCGGCAACGGGAAGGGACTCGAGTCCCGCTGGGCTCAGCGGTCGGCTCGCCGGGGGAGTACGGCAGCGGCGAGCGCAAGCAGGGCGGTCACGAGGACCCCGAGCCCCAGCCACGGCACCAGGCTGGGGAAGAGGGACGACACCATGAGGTACGGCTGACCGGCAGCCCAGGCCAGGGCCACGAGGGACACCGCGGCCACCGTGGCCAGGACGAGCCGCCGCATCCGCGTCTCCCGCGCCAGGGGTGCGAACCGTCGCCGACCGGCTCTCAGCTGCACCGTCATGACGACGCTGGTGGCGACCACCACCAGGGCCCACAACCCGAGCACGACACGGAGCGCACCGTTGGCCTGTGCGAGCCGACCGAGCTGGACCGGTCCGAGGCCGGTCTCGGAGGCCCACGTCGCCACGACACCGCTGATCAGGGGCCAGGAGCGCTGGCTGTTCGTGAGGATGACGATGCCGTCACCGGTCTCGGGGACGAGGTGGAAGTGGGTCATCCAACCGGTGCCCTGCCCGCCGTGCCAGACGGCCACGCGACCGTCGTCGAGCACCTCGGTGAAGTGCCCGAAGCCGTAGCCGTCGGCCACCGCACCGTAGATGCCCAGGCCGCCGACATGGGGGGTGTGCACGAGGTCGATACTCGCCTCGCTGAGCACCGGATTCGAGTGCTTCTGCGGCGTGCCGCCGGCGGCGACGAAGCGGGCCACGTCGGCGGCCGTCGTGTGCAGCCCACCGGACGCGCGGGCCGGATAGACGTAGGGCGGCACCGCAGCTCCCGACGACCGGTGGCCCGTGGCGAGGGTGTCCGCCCGGTCCGCGGGCCAGGCGAACGTCGAGGCCGTCATCCCCAGGGGCTCGAGGACGGTACGGTCCATGAACACTGCGAAGTCCTCGCCGGTGACGTGCTCGATCATCAGCTCGAGCAGGTTGTAGCCGACGTTCGAGTAGGCGAAGGAGGTCCCGGCCGGCCGCTCGGAGCGCACCTCGTCGCGGAGGTCGTCGAGCAGGCTCGGGCGCGACTCGTCCGGGGGATAGGTGTGCCCGATCGTCCCCAGCGGGAGGCCCGAGGTGTGGGTGAGCAGGTGGCGCACGGTGACGTCGTCCGGGAGCTCCGGCAACGCCTCTGCGGGGAGGTACCCCCTCACCGGCGCGTCGAGCTCCACGGTTCCTGACTCGATCAGGGTGAGGACCCCCCAGGCGGTCACCGACTTCGAGATCGACTCCGCCCGGAAGAGCGTGTCGGGCTCCATCTCGCGAACCGGCTCCCGCGCAGCCAGCCCGTATGCGCTGGTCCAGACGACCTCGCCCCCAGACACGAGCGCGACGGCCGCGCCGGGGACGTCGAGCTCCTCCATGAGCGAGATGGTCGCGCTTCCAATGGCATCGATGGCGTCGGTCGAGGTCTGCGAGGCCGAGGCAGGCGAGCCGGTCGGTGACAGCCATCCCGTCGGTCCCGGTCCGGCCTGCGCGGGCACCGGCATCAGGAGCAGGGCCAGGATCAGTGTCAACGAGAGGATCAGCACCGGCGGGAGGATCAGCGCGGGCGCCCCCAGAAGGGCGAGGACCAGGGCCCGGCCGGTCACCGGTGTGACGGGTCGGCGTCGCACGACGGGCGAGGCGATCATCTCGAGCCTATGGTCCGCCCGACAGGCGGGTGCCGACAACGACGCACGTCACATCTGGCGAGGCCGGCCGCGGCGCGACAGGAGGCGGCGGACCGGCCTAGTGGACGAGCACGTCCGGTCTCCCGCCAAGCCTCCGGGCTCGAGCGTCGGGCCCATCCGCATGCGCACGCGTGTTGTGACCGGCCTAACTGCGAGCCGGCGAAGGGGAGGAGCACACTGAGAGGGACGAGACGAGAGGCGTTGATCTCCATGGTGGAGAAGACTCAGAACACGTTACGAGCCTCGGCGGTCGGCCTGGCTGTGACAGCCGGCGCCGCACTGGGGCTGATCATCGGACTCCTCGCCGGTGGCGGCGAATGGATCGTCAGAGGCCTCGCCATCGGCGCCGCGCTCGGAGTTGTCGTCGGCGCGGTCTATGCCGCTGCCCGATCGAAGTCCTGACGGGCCTCGAAGGAGAGCACCATGAACCGAGTGGTCCGTTGGATCTATGTGGCCATCGTCGTCATCCACGGCCTCATCCACCTCATGGGCGTCGCCCAGGGCTTCGGCCTCGCTGAGATGCAGGAGCTCGGCGACAGCGTCGGTACGGCCGGCGCGGTGCTGTGGCTCATCGCTGCGATCGGGGTCCTGGGCGCTGCCTTCGCGGCTGCGCGGCAGAGCTCCCAGTGGTGGTTCCTCACGGCGGTAGCGGCCTTGGTGTCGCAGACGGCGGTCGTGACCAGCTGGGACGGGGCCAAGGCGGGCACCATCGCCAACGTCCTCATGCTGGCCGCCGCTGCCTACGGGTATGCGACGGCGCGCCAGCCGCACAAGGAACCCGCACGGGTGGGCTGAGCGGTCAGGTTCTGACCGTCGGAGACTCGGTCACCGCGGCCGACGCGGGGTCAATCGCACGCGATGTCGGCACCGCACTGTAACGTTGACCCATGATCGTGTTGCGCCGCGAGCTCGGTGAGGTCTTGCGCGAGGAGCGCAGGGGCCAGGGCCGTTCGCTGCGCGATGTCGCGAAGGCCGCGTCGGTGTCGACCGCATACCTCAGTGAGGTTGAGCGCGGGACGAAGGAAGCCTCCTCCGAGCTCATCGGCTCGATCTGCCATGCGCTCGGCCAGCCGCTCTCACGGGTACTCGGCGAAGTGACGTCCCGGATCGAGCGGGCCGAGGCCGCGTCGGCGCCGGTGCCGCTGCACGAGCGTCGCGTGAAGCTCTCCGCGCGCGACGCCGCCTGACCTTCGCGCACGCCCTATCTCCCTCGCTGCCTGCGGTAGCCGGTGCGTGAGCGCGGCTGTCCACTCGACAGCGGTGCCTGGGGCCGACCGTCATCGGTGGGTGCCAGCCCGCCCTGACACTGCGGACAGGAGAACAGCGTGCGCTCCCGCGCGACAGGCCCGGCGAGAGCCACCCGGATGGTCTGGCCGCACCGCCGGCACGGGTGCCCCGAGCGCGCGTGGACGTAGGACTCGGCGGGGAGTCGCTCACAGGCCCGCGTCATCAGGCGCTTGATGCGCTCGAGCAACCGGGTGAGGTCGGCGTCGCTGAGCTCCGCCACCGGACGCCACGGGTTGATGCGCTCGACCCACAGCCCCTCGCTCGCCCACATCGTGCCGATGCCTGCGAGGTTGCGCTGATCGAGCAGACTCGCGCCGATGAGGTCGTGGATGCTGCCGAGCGCACCGCCGCGCAGATTGGCGAGGGCACGGCCCAGGTCCCAGTCGGCGCCCAGGATGTCGGGGCCGAGGTGGCCGACGAGAGAGTCCTCCTCGTCGGTGCGGACGAGGTGGAGTGCCCCGAGCCGGTGGCCGAGAGCAGTCCACCGGGAGGTGCCGAGGACCGCGCGTACCGTGTCGACGGTCGGCACCCGGTCAGCAGCATCCTGGATCCGCCAGGAGCCCTCCATCTTCAGGTGCGAGTGAAGGGTCAGGCCGCCCTCGAGTCGATGCAGGATGTGCTTGCCGCGGGGCACGACCTCCAGCGTCGTCATGCCCGCGAGATCACTGTCGATGAGCCGCCCCCAGCGCAGCTCAGCACGTTGCAGCGCCTCGCCGCGGAAGACCTGGTCGAGGCGGTGGCACGTCCGCCAGACGGTGTCTCCCTCAGGCACGGATCCGCAGCCCTCGGGGCGTCATGTGGAACCCGGCCGAGAGGAGCGCATCGACGAGGGGCGAGCCCGAGCCGAGCAGATCGGTGCCGTCGGCCTTGCTCACGGTGAGCCGCCCGAGCGCACCGGCACGCACGGCTCCCGCCAACGCTTCCGCGGCGGAGGTGAGGGCCGCGGCGTCGTCGGTCCAGGTCAGGACGGTGCGACCGCCCCGCTCGACGTAGAGCACGAGCGCACCGTCCCGCAGGACCACGAGCGCGCCCGCCTTGCGTCCGGGTTGGTGGCCGCGGGCCGAGCCGTCGTCATCCGCTTGACGCTCCGGCCACGGCAGGGCGGCGCCGTACGGCTGCGCGGGATCGGTCGCAGCGAGCACGAGCACCGTCGGCTCGCCCGTGGGCTCACCGGTCGCCCGCAGTCGGTCCACCGTCGCGGTGGCCCCGAACTGGGCGGCGCCGAGGTGCTCGATGAAGTACCCACGGCGCAGCACGCCCGTCTCCTCGGCCTGGCTGTAGACGCGGTAGAGACCGGCGAAGCCCCCGGACACGTCCTCGGCCGCCGCGACGCCACGGGTGACGATGCCGTAGCGGTCGAGGAGCACCTCGGCGCGCGCCAGCGTGCGGGCCGTGACGTTGTCGATCGGCGTCGGCAGGAGCGACCACCTCCCGACCAGGGTGGGCGGCGTCGCCCGGGCTCCGAGGCCAGCACCAGTTCCAGCCGCACCGGCCAGTCGTCCGCTACCGAGCATGCCGAGCCCGGAGCGCCGAGGCGCGTATCGCGCCCGGACGGGAGTCCTGCGTCGGGAACCGCGCGCATGGGTCGTGCGGCCCCGACCGAGCCGGGCCCGAAGCGGAGCGAGGGTGTCCCCGGTGGCGACCCCGGCCCAGACGAGCTCCCACATGGCATCGCCGAGCTCGCTGTCGCTCCAGACCGACGAGTCATCGACCCCGGCACGGACGGCATCCGCCACCGTGGTGAAGAACTTCGCCCCACCGCCCGAGAGCGCCTGGAGGACGGCCTGGGCCAGGGCCGCGTCGGCGTCGAGGTCGCTCGGGTCGTGCAGGGTGAGGTGCGCGGTCTCGGCGACGTGGAGTGACACCCAGCCGTCGTCGGCTGCGAGGGAACCGTGCCCCTGCCACAGCACCTCACCCGCGGACATGAGGTCGTCGAGGAGTGCGGGGGAGTAGTCGCGCACCCGCGCGGGAAGCACGACGCTCTCCAGCGAGCTGGCAGGCAGGATCGCTCCGGACAGCTGCTCGACCGCGCGCAGGACTCCGGCCCTCCCACGCAGCCCGCCGGGAATCGCGTGCCACGCCGGCAGGAACCGTGCGTAGGTCTCCGGATCGACCGGCTCGATCTCCTTGCGGAGCGCGGCGAGTGAGCGTCGCCGGATCGACCGCAGCACCTCCGGGTCGCACCACTCCGTCACCTCGCGGTGCCGGTCGGGATGCTCACCGAGGCGCTCCGCGACGAGCTCCGGTGGCAGGAACTCGCCGGAGGTCATCCGACCCTCCGCGGCAAGCCGGTTCAGGGCGTCGACGACGACAGCAACGCCGAGCCCGAACCACGCCGAGACCGTGCCGGCCAGGAACGGTCCGTGGGTGCGGGCATACCGTCGGAGCAGGTCGCCGATCGGATCGGCCACCGGCTCCAGGTGTGGAGCCGGAACCCCAACAGGCAGGCTCACCCCGAGCGCGTCCCGCAGCCTGGCGGCATCCTCGATGGCGGCGTACCGGTCCTCGCCGGCGACGCGGACACCGATGACCTGCCGTTCCGAGGCGAGCCGGTCCAGCCAGCCGGGCACCTCGCCTCGGGACGCCTCGCGGGTCCTTGCCTCGATGGCGGAGAGCGGCAGGGGGCCGAGCGAGCGGAGGAGGTCGACGACGTCCTCGGCGTCGCGGCACGCGCGCCCGGGCGTGAGCCGTTGCAGCTCCTGCTCGGTCGAGCGGATCGCCTCCGGGTCGAGCAGGTCGCGAAGGGAGAGCCCCTCACTCTGCCCGAGGAGGTCCGCGAGCAGCCCGGGGTCGAGGGCGAGCGCGGCAGCCCGTCGTTCGGCGAGCGGGCTGTCGCCTTCGTAGAGGAACTGCGCGACGTACCCGAACAGGAGCGACTGGGCGAACGGGGACGGCTGGTTGCTCTCGACGTCGACGACGGAGACGTCGCCGCTCTGCACCCGGCCCATGAGGTCGACCAATCCGGGCACGTCGAAGACGTCCTGGACGCACTCGCGCACCGTCTCGAGGATGATCGGGAAGGTCGGGTATGCGCTGGCCACCTCGAGCAGCTGGGCCGAGCGCTGACGTTGCTGCCAGAGCGGCTGGCGCCGATCCGGCCGTCGCTTCGGCAGGAGCAGCGCACGGGCAGCGCACTCCCGGAAGCGCGCGGCGAAGAGCGGTGAGCCACCGATCTCCTCGGTGATGAGCCCGCCGACCTCGTCGGGATCCATGAGGATCGCCTCGACGAGCGCCGCGCTACCGCCCCGTCCGCCGGTCGTCCCCCCGTCGGCCGCACGGTCGCCAACCGATCTGTCATCCACCACGTTGTCGTCAAACCTGGTGCTCTGCATCCCCGGGTCGTCCAGCTCGAGGTCGGGCAGCCGGAAGACGATGCCGTCGTCGGCCGCCATGGCCTGCACGTCGATCCCGAACCGCTCGCGCATCCGGGCCGACACGGCGAGAGCCCAGGGAGCGTGGACCGACCGGCCGTAGGGGGAGTGGACCACCACCCGCCAGTCGCCGATCTCGTCGCGGAACCGCTCGAGGACGAGGGTCTGGTCGTCGGGCAGCGTGCCGGTGGCCTCGCGCTGCTCGCGGAGGTAGTGCAGCAGGTTGTCCGCGGCCCACTCGTCCAGACCCGAGCTCAGCACGCGCTCCCGAGCACGCTCTGGACTGGCACGGGAGACCTCGCGCAGATAGCGACCCACGGCGGCACCGAGCTCGTAGGGGCGGCCCTGGGCGTCACCCTTCCAGAAGGGCAGCTTCGCGGGGATACCGGA
>JAAYCP010000151.1 GCA_012729695.1 Actinomycetales bacterium
CCTCGACAAGAAGGTCGTCCACGACGCCGTCCGGCTGCTGACCGGCAGCGCCGCGGACTGGGTCGAGGACTACTTCCGGCATCCCGCGATCGCCGGGTACCACGTCTCCTCCGGGATCATCGGCTCGAAGCTGGGGCCGATGTCACCGGGGTCGGGCCTCGTCCTGCTCTTCCACAAGATGGGTGAGCACGACGGGCACCTCGGCTCGTGGGCCTTCCACAAGGGCGGCAACGGCGGCTTCACCCAGGTGCTGGCGCGGGCGGCCGAGGCGTTCGGTGCGACGATCCGGCTCGACTCGCCGGTCGAGGCCGTCCTCACCCGCGACGGTCGCGCCACCGGCGTCGCCCTGCGCGATGGCACCGAGATCCACGCGCCCGTGGTCGTCTCGGCGCTCGACGCCCGCCGGACCTTCACCCAGCTCGTCGATCCGACGGAGCTGCCCGGGGACCTCGTCGATGCCGTCTCCCGGACGAAGTACCGCGGCGTCTCGGCCAAGGTCAACTTCGCGCTCGACGGTCTCCCCCGCTTCCCTGCGCTGCCGGACACCGTCGACCACTTCGGGGGCTTCCTGAACATCGGCCCGACGATCGAGTACGTCGAGCGCGCCTTCGACGCCTCGAAGTACGGCTGGTACTCCGAGCGGCCCTACATCGACGCCGCCGTCCAGTCCGTCGTCGACCCGGGCATGGCCCCGCCCGGCAAGCACGTCATGTCGTGCTTCGTCCAGTACGCGCCCTACGAGCTGCGCGGGAGCGACTGGGACCGTGAGCGCCACCGCTTCGGCGACGCCACCCAGGCGGTCCTCGAGGAGCACTTCCCGGGCTTCGGCGAGCTCGTCCTGCAGCGGGAGGTCGTCACCCCGGTCGACATCGAGCGGCACACCGGTCTGAGCGAGGGCAACATCTTCGCTGGCGAGCTCCTCGCAGCGCAGATGTATGCGTTCCGCCCCGCCCCCGGCTGGAGCCAGTACGCGACACCGATTGACGGCTACTACCAGTGCGGTTCGGGCACCCACCCCGGCGGATGCGTCATGGGCAGTCCGGCCCGGTTCGCGGTGCAGCGGATCCTCGCCGACCGAGCCCGCTGACGCCTCCTCGGGAGCCGGCCCCAGGCTTTCGGGTCTTGCGCTGCCCGGGTTGCCACTGCATACCGTGGGCGAATGGCCGACCAGAGGAACGACGAAGACCAGCCCCCGGACGAGGCGCACACCGCGCCACCAGGGGTCGACGACGCGACCGTGGAGGCGGTCGGTCGCCTGACCGAGGCCCTCGAGACGACGGAGCGCGCCCGAGGGCACCTGTACTCCTTCCACCAGCTCACCGGCGAGGCCGACTTCAAGATCGGGGACGCGGTGGAGATGCTGAGGAAGGCAGGGCACACCGCGCTCGCCGACTCGCTCAGCACCCGCATCGTCGGGCGCAACGTGCTCCCCGGGCGGTGGACCTTCCAGATCGTCGAGGAGTACGACGACGGGTACTGGGAGCCGCTGCGCGAGGCCGAGCGCGAGGTCCGCGACCGGCTCGTCGGGGGCAGGCGTCACCTCGCCGAGGCCCGGCTCAAGGAGGAGCGGCGCACGCACGGTCAGCCTGGCCACGAGTCCCGCCCCGACTGACGAGCGCCGCGACGGTCCTGGGGCGTAGGCGTACCAAAACGTTCCTATTGTCACGTTCTGGTACGGCAACCCGGCCAACGAAAGCCAGTCGCAGTGCCCAGGGGCGTACCAGAACGTTCCTATTGTCACGTTCTGGTACGGCTTGTCACGTTCTGGTACGGCAACGCGGCCAACGAAAGCCAGCCGCAGTGCCCAGGGGGCGTACCAGAACGTTCCTATTGTCACGTTCTGGTACGGCCTCGGTTGCCCTAGCCGGCGCCGTTGTCGTGGCGTGCGGTGCGGGCCACCTTCTCGTCGGTGCGGAAGATGTGCACGGCCAGCGCCGTGCCGGCGACGACTGCGAAGACGAAGAACGCCATCGCGATCGCAGGGAAGCCGAGGATCCTGGCATCGGTCTCGACCCGCATCATCATCGCCGCGCCGATGATGGTGGCGGCGATGATGAGGCCGAGGGTGAGCCGGTTCGCGATGCGCTGCAGCACGAGGTGGAGCCGGTGCTCGTCGATCGCCTCGACGTGCAGGGTGAACTCGCCCTGAGCGAGGTTGTCGAGGATCCGGTTCGCCCGCCTCGGGAGCTGAGCGGTGAACTCCTTGGTCTCGATCGCCGCCGCCAGCAGCCCGCTGGGTGAGGTCTTCAGCGAGCTGGCGAAGATCTCCGCGACGTTCTCGCGGATCGCCTCGGCGGGAGCGAAGTAGGGATCGAGGTGCACCGTTGCTTGGTCGAGGTTGAGCAGCGCCTTGCCGATCATCGACATCTCCGCCGGCGGCCGCAGCCCGTGCGCTCCGGAGATCCGGGACAGCTCGACGAGGACCGAACCTGCTTGCACGTCAGCGCCGCTCGACACGGACTCACTCACGAGGTGGCTCACGGCATCACGGAAGGCCGCAGCGTCGTAGCCGTCGATGGGATGCCCCATGTCCGCGAGGATGCGCGCTGCCTCCTCTCCATCGCCGTCGCTGATCGCGAGCAGCAGCTTCACGACGTGGCTCTGCACCCGGGGCGGGACGGTCGCGACCATGCCGAGGTCGAGCAGCGCGAGTCGGCCGTCGTCGGTGACGAGGAGGTTGCCGGGGTGGGGATCCGCGTGGAGCAGGCCCTCGTCGAGGATCATCCGCAGGTAGCACCGGAACAGCTGCTCGACGATCGGCCGGCTGTCCAGCTCGATGAGGGCCAGCGGCCCCAGATCGGTGACCTTGCGACCCTCCATCCGCTCCATCGTCAGGACGCGGGAGGTCGTCAGCTGGAGCAGCGGCTCCGGCACGACGAGCAGGTCGTAGTCCCTCGTGAGGTCGATGAAGCGCAGCAGGTTCTTCGCCTCGCGTCGGTAGTCGAGCTCACCGACGAGCGAGCGCCGGAACTGCTCGAGGAGCTGGCCCAGGCCGTACTGCCGACCCACCGAGGTCCGCTTGTCGGCCGTGTCGGCGAGCTTGCCGAGGACCTCCATGTCGTCGCGGATCGTCTCCCGGACATCCGGCCGCTGCACCTTGACGACGACATCCCGGCCGGTGCGGGTGACCGCCCGGTGCACCTGCCCGAGCGACGCTGCCGCAATGGGCTCCTCGGAAAACTCCGCGAAGAGATCCTTGATGCGGGCACCCAGCTCGGACTCGACGATCTCGCGGACCTCCTCGAACGGGAACGGCTCGACGGTGTCCTGCAGTCGGGTCAGCGCCTGGGTGTATGCGGGGGGCAGCAGGTCGAAACGGGTCGACAGGAGCTGGCCCATCTTGATGTAGGTCGGGCCCATCTCCTCGAGATCGGCCGCGAACCGCTCCGCGGTCGTGCCGTCGCTGCCATCCGGGACGTCAGTGCCGTCGGACAGACCGTCGACCGGTGCATCCCCGATGACGAACTCGTCGAGGCCGGCGCCGGAGAGCAGGTCGGACCTGCGGTAGCGCAGCAGCAGTCGGACGAGGTCGGCGTATCGGCTGCGGTGGGAGCTGTTCACGCCCGCAATCATCCCTGACTGTCCAGCCAGGCCTTTCCAAACCCCTTGCGCCGCTTTTCCCGGCGCCATCACACTGGAAAATCGGCGGCCGAGGCGACCGCCGAACCAGCATCCCGGCATCACAAAGGAGTGATCCATATGCGCAGTGCCCATAAGTACCTCGCCTACCTCGTGTGCGCACTCGTCATGCTCTAGGCGGCTTCACATGCCTGGGTGACGTCGGGACTCGCGAAGTACCTCCAGGATGGCGGCACCATCGACTTCGAGTCGGACGCCCTGCCCGACTTCCCCGAGGCCGTCGGCTTCATGATCCACGGGATCAACGGAGCATGGTGATCCCGATCGTCGCCCTCGCGCTGCTCATCGTCGCTTTCCTCGCCAAGTTCCCTGGCGCCGTCGCCTGGGCTGCGGGGGTCCTGGCCCTCGTCGCCGTTCAGGTCACGCTGGGCTTCATGGGCCACTCGCTGTCCATGCTGGCCTTCCTGCACGGGGTCAACGCGCTGCTGCTCTTCGGCACCGCCCTCATGACCGGCCGCCGTGTCGATGGACTCGGGCACCATTCGCCGGTCGACGACAGGCGCCCCGTCGCCGCTGCCTGACAGGTGCCATCGCCAGCCCCTGACGAGGTGGAGCCGGCACCGTCTGACGAGGTGCCGGCGCCACCCATCGACCACGTACAGTCGCGGGTCCCCGACGAGGCAGCACGAACTGACGAGGTGCCTTGGGCACAACCCGACCACCCTTCGGCGGCACCGAGTCGACGTGCTGAGGCCATCCGCCTCGCCCGCAATGTCGGCTCCGTGCTGCTCGCTCTCGCAGTGCTGCTCGTCGCCTGGTCGTGGTGGGACAGCCGGCTGCCGGGCGCCTACTCCGCCGAGGAGATGGGCGTGCCCGACTACGGCGGCGGCCCGGCGACCCATCGGGGTCACCAGCCGCCGCTCGGGGCACCAGGAGGCGGGGACCCAGTGGACGGAGCGGACGACGCCGCGGACCTGGTGTCGGTCGCCGACCTCATCGCCTCGCCCAGTCAACCGGACGCCGAACCGGACGTGCGGGTCGAGCTGGAGGCGAGAACGGCACAGGTCACGCCCGAGAACGGTAAGGCGTTCGCGGGATTCACGCTGAACGGCTCGTCTCCGGGCCCTGAGATCCGTGCTCGTCAGGGCGATCTCGTCGAGGTCGTCGTCCACAACGTCGACGTGGCGGGAGGCGCGACCCTGCACTGGCACGGGGTCGACGTGCCCAATGCCATGGACGGCGTCGCTGGCGTCACCCAGGACGCGGTGGCTCCGGGAGAGTCGTTCACCTACCGGTTCGTCGCCGAGGACGCCGGCACGTACTGGTACCACTCCCACCAGATCTCGCACCGTCAGGTGGTGGCCGGCCTCTTCGGTGCGCTGGTCATCGAGCCGTCAACCCCGAGCGACCAGGCGAGCGACGTGGCCGTCCTGCTCCACACCTATCCGTCGAACTCGCGCTCGATCAACGGCACGGTCGGCGCGCTCTGGCACGAGGCGGCACCCGGGGACCGGGTGCGGGTGCGGATCGCCAACACCGACAACGGGAACACTGCGGTCTGGGTCGCAGGCGGCGACTTCCGGGTGCTCGCGATCGACGGCACCGACGTGAACGGGCCGACCGCTCTGCGGGACCAGCGGGTCCCACTCACCGCCGGCGCGCGGGCCGACCTCGAGGTCACCGTCCCGGCGACCGGTGCGATCCGGGTCCAGGCGCCCGGCGTCTCACTCGTCGTCGGACCCGCGGGAAGCAATGCCCCCGAGACACCATCGCCGTCAGCGGTCTTCGACCCGATCACCTACGGCACACCGACCGATCTCGGCTTCGACGCCACCGCGCCGGACCGGTCGTTCGTCTACAACATCGGCCGCCGACCCGGCTTCCTCGACGGCCGCCCCGGCTACTGGTGGACGGTCAACGGCAACATCGGGATGGCCGCACCGATGTACATGGTCGGCGAGGGCGACGTCGTCACCATGCGGATCACCAACCAGAGCGGCGAGGGCCACCCGATGCACCTGCACGGCCACCACGCGGTCGTCCTCTCGCGCAACGGGGTGCCCGCCACAGGGAGTCCGTGGTGGGTCGACTCGCTCGACGTCGACCACGGGGAGGCCTACGAGGTGGCCTTCGTCGCGGACAACCCCGGCGTGTGGATGGACCACTGCCACAACCTGCCGCACGCGGTGGAGGGGCTCATCACCCATCTCATGTACGACGGGGTGACGACGCCCTTCCGGATGGGCAAGGACACCGGGAACGAGCCCGAGTAGCCGCGGCCGCGCATCGGCCCAACCTGAAGCAGCGCCGCGACGACCACCTGCCCAGCGGCACCTCCACGACCGAGGTGCTCCGCGCATACAGCGGAATCTCGAGTGGAGCCCAGCGTCAGCGCGGACGGCCGCCGAGCGACTTGCGCTTGATCGCGCGCGTCGCCGCGAGCTTGATCGTGTCGCGCCGACGGCGACCCTCGACCTTGTTCGGCAGGGAGAGCTGGACGACCTTCTTGTAGACCGAGAAGACCTGCTTCGGGAGCGAGCCGGTCACGTACTTCAGGTCGTAGCGCTCCATGAGCTCCTGGATGCGCGGCGAGATCTCGGCGTACCGGTTCGACGGCATGTCCGGGAAGAGGTGGTGCTCGACCTGGTGCGAGAGGTTGCCGGTCATGATGTGCATGAACTTGCTGCCGGAGATGTTCCCTGAGCCGAGCATCTGGCGCAGGTACCACTCGCCGCGGGTCTCACCCTCGATCGAGGTCTTCTCGAAGGTCTCGATGCCCTCGGGGAAGTGGCCGCAGATGATGACCGTGTTCGTCCAGATGTTGCGGACCAGGTTGGCGACGACGTTCGCGGTGAGCGTCGACTTCGCCCCGCCGAAGGGGGCGGCCATGGCCGGGTGGACGACATAGTCCTTGGTGGCCTGCTGGCGGATCTTGACGAGCACCTCCTGCGCGCGGGCGCGGAACTCGGCCTTCTCCTCCTCGCTCATGCGGTTGCGCTTGGCGAGGTAGCCGCCGAGCTCGAGATCGTATGCGGCGATCGAGTACTCGAACATCGCCGCGTTGATCACGTGCCAGATCGGCTGACCGAGGCAGAACAGCGTCCAGCGCTGGTCCTCGTCGACGCGCAGGATGCCGTAGCCGAGGTCGTTGTCGCGGCCGAGGACGTTGGTGAAGGTGTGGTGCAGCTCGTTGTGGCTGTGCTTCCACTGGCTCGACGGGGAGACGTTGTCCCACTCCCACGCGGTGGAGTGGATCTTCGGATCACGCATCCAGTCCCACTGGCCGTGCATGACGTTGTGGCCGATCTCCATGTTCTCGAGGATCTTGGCGATCGAGAGCCCGGTCGTGCCGAGCCACCAGAACGGCTTGACGCCCTTGACCTTGACACCGGAGAAGAGGAGGACGGCGCGGCTGCCCATCTCGAGGTAGCGCTGGGTCTTGATGACCTTGCGGATGTAGGCCGCGTCCTTCTCTCCGCGGCTGTCCATGACCTCCTGACGCAGGGCGTCGAGCTCGCGGCCGATCTCCTCGACCTGCTCGGGCGTGAGGTGGCCCATGGGGTTGGGCTTGCCGGAGCGCTTGGGCTTGAACTCGCGGGCCTCGGCACCCTCGATGCGCAGTCGCGAGTTCACCTCGGAGTGCTGGGCGGCGGTGCGGACCGAGCCTGCGCGGTGCGGCACGGTGGGGCTGACGGTGTGGTCTTGAGTGGCGGAGCGCTCGGGGGCGAGAGTCATGGGGTTCTTCCTTCGCGGGTGCTATGGATGAGGGGCAGTGGCTGTGGTGCCGGTGGTCTATGGGGGTGAGGTGGCCGCGGTGGGCTAGAGCTCGATGTCACACGTGCCGGCGACAGCGTTGACGCAGGTCTGGACGGAGAGGTTGTCGCCGGGCTCGGCGACGGTGATCTCGCCGGTGCGCAGGTCACGGATCGCGCCCTGGCGCATCGTCACGATGCAGCCCATGCAGATGCCCATCCGGCAGCCGCTGGGCATGAGGACGCCGGCGTTCTCGCCGGCGTCGAGGATCGGGGTGGCACCGTCGGCCTCGACGGTGACGTCGCTGGAGAGGAAGGTGATCTCGCCGCCCTCACCGGGCTCGATGATCGTGGGCCGGAACCGCTCGACCGTGAGGCGGTCGGTCAGGCCGTGCGCCTCCCAGTGCGCCTCGGCGGCGTCGAGGAGGCCGGTCGGACCGCATACCCAGGTGTCGCGCTCGCGCCAGTCGGGCACGAGGCGGTCGAGATCGGCCAGGTCGAGCATCCCGTGCTCGTCGTCGTGCCGCTCGATGTATGCGGTGCGCCCGTTCTCGCC
>JAAYCP010000152.1 GCA_012729695.1 Actinomycetales bacterium
GGGGGCGTCAACGTCGTCATCCACGGCCTCCTCGGGGCCGGGGTGGCCGCCTCCACGAGGTTCGACCCGCAGGCCAAGGCCCTGGGCGAGTGGGCCCGGGCGCGCTATGTGGACATCCCGAGCGAGCTGCTCGAACCCCCCACCCTCACGGACCCGCAGAGAGGCGACCGATGACCTTCCGCTACGAGGACCCCGATCACGCCGACCTCGCCGCGAGCGCGGCTGCGTTCACCCGCAAGGAGATCGTCCCCCACCTCGAGCAGTGGGAGCAGGACGGTGAGATCCCCCGCGAGCTGCACCGCAAGGCGGCCGCAGCCGGCCTCATGGGCATCGGCTTCCCCGAGGCGGTGGGCGGCCAGGGCGGCGACCTCCTCGACACGATCGTCGTGAGTGAGGCGATGCTCACCGCCGCTGCGAGCACCGGTCTGCTGGCGGGGCTCTTCACCCACGGCATCGCCGTCCCGCACATCATCGAGTCCGGCAACACCGAGCTCATCGACCGCTTCGTGCGCCCGACCCTCGCCGGAGAGCTCATCGGCTGCCTCGGGGTCACCGAGCCCGGCGGCGGGTCCGACGTCGCCAACCTGCGCACGAGCGCGGTCCGCGACGGCGACCACTACATCGTCAACGGCGGCAAGACGTTCATCACCTCGGGGGTGCGGGCGGACTTCATCACCGCAGCCGTGCGCACGGGGGGCCCGGGCCACGACGGCATCAGCCTCCTCGTCATCGAGAAGGACACCCCAGGGGTCACCGTCGACCGGCGGCTCGACAAGCACGGCTGGCGCTGCAGCGACACCGCCGAGCTCGGGTTCTCCGACGCGCGCGTCCCCGTCGCGAACCTCGTCGGCCCGGAGAACACCGGGTTCTACCAGATCGCAGGGCAGTTCGTCATCGAGCGGATCGCTCTCGCGGTCTACGGGTATGCGACCGCCGCCCGGTGCCTGGAGCTCACCGTCGAGCACTGCCGGGCCCGCGAGACCTTCGGTCGTCCGCTCATCGCCAACCAGGTCGTCCAGCACCGGCTCGTCGAGATGCGCCGGCGGACCGAGACGGCCCGCGCGTACACCCGCGAGGTGGCCCGCCGCCATCTCGCGGGGCAGGACCAGATCGCCCAGGTCTGCCTTGCGAAGGAGACCGCCTGCGAGGCGGCGACGTTCGTCACCGATGCCTGCGTGCAGCTGCACGGGGGCACCGGATACATGCACGGGACCGAGGTGGAGCGGCACTACCGCGACGCCCGGATCCTGCCCATCGGAGGAGGAGCCACAGAAGTGCTGACCGACCTTGCCGCGAAGCTCTTGGGGTACGCGTCATGAGTGAGGGAGCGACCGAGACGGTCGATGAGGTCGTCGAGGAGGCCCAGTCCGCACCGGCCGAGCCGACCCGGCGGGAGGCGATGGAGGCCCTCATCGAGGAGCTCGACGCCGAGCACGCCAAGGCCGTCGCGGGCGGCGGCGAGAAGTACGTCTCGCGCCACCACGCCCGCGGCAAGCTGCTGCCGCGTGAGCGGATCGAGCTGCTCATCGACCCGGGCAGCGCCTTCCTCGAGCTCTCCCCGCTCGCCGGCTGGGGCTCCGACTACACCGTCGGCGCGTCCGTCGTCGCCGGCATCGGGGTCGTCGAGGGCGTTGAGTGCATGATCACCGCGAACGACCCGACCGTGAAGGGTGGCGCGAGCAACCCGTGGACGGTGAAGAAGATCTTCCGGGCCAGCCAGATCGCCGAGGAGAACAACCTCCCCACGATCTCGCTCGTCGAGTCCGGTGGCGCGGACCTGCCGAGCCAGAAGGAGATCTTCATCCCCGGCGGCAAGCTCTTCCGTGACCTCACGCGCGCCTCGAAGCGCCGTCAGCCCACGATCGCCCTCGTCTTCGGCAACTCGACGGCCGGTGGCGCCTACGTCCCCGGCATGAGCGACTACACCGTCTTCGTCAAGGAGCAGGCCAAGGTCTTCCTCGGCGGCCCGCCGCTCGTGAAGATGGCGACCGGTGAGGAGTCCGACGACGAGTCGCTCGGCGGCGCCGAGATGCACGCCCGCATCTCCGGCCTCGCCGACTACCTCGCCCAGGACGAGCGGGACGCCATCCGGATCGGTCGGCGCATCGTCGCCCGCCTCAACTGGCGCAAGGCCGCCGGCCCGACCACACCCCCGGTGTTCGCCGAGCCCGACGAGGACCCGGAGACCCTCCTCGACCTCATCCCGGTCAGCCTCAAGGAGCCCTTCGACCCGCGCGAGGTCATCCTCCGCATCGTCGACGGGACCTCGCCGGAGAACGCCCAGCCGTTCGACGAGTTCAAGCCGCTCTACGGCCCCTCGCTCGTGACGGGGTGGGCCCGGCTGCACGGTCGCCCGATCGGCATCCTCGCCAACGCCCAGGGCGTGCTCTTCAGCGAGGAGTCCCAGAAGGCGACGCAGTTCATCCAGCTCGCCAACCAGACCGACACCCCGCTGCTCTTCCTCCACAACACGACGGGGTACATGGTCGGCAAGGACTACGAGCAGGGCGGCATCATCAAGCACGGCGCGATGATGATCAACGCCGTCTCCAACTCCACCGTCCCGCACATCAGCATCATCATGGGCGCGTCCTACGGTGCCGGGAACTACGGGATGAACGGCCGGGCCTACGACCCGCGCTTCCTCTTCACCTGGCCCAACGCGCGGTCGGCCGTCATGGGTCCGCAGCAGCTCGCCGGCGTCATGAGCATCGTCGCCCGCGCGGCCACCGAGGCCAAGGGCCAGGTCTACGACGAGGAGGGCGACGCCGCCATCCGCGCCTTCATCGAGCAGTCCGTGGAGGAGCAGTCCCTGCCGTTCTTCCTCTCCGGCCTGCTCTACGACGACGGCGTCATCGACCCGCGTGACACGCGCACCATCCTCGCCATCTGTCTGTCCACCATCGAGAACGCGCCGATCCGCGGCGCCCAGGGATACGGGGTCTTCCGTCCATGACACAGCCCACTGAGCACCGGATGATCAGCCGGCTCCTGGTCGCCAACCGCGGCGAGATCGCCCGTCGCGTGTTCGCCACCTGCCGCCGCCTCGGCATCGAGACGGTCGCGGTCCACTCCGACGCCGACGCCGGACTCCCGTTCGTCGCCGACGCCGACCTGGCGGTCAACCTGCCGGGCAAAACCCCTGCCGAGACCTACCTCGACGGTGCGGCGATCATCGCCGCAGCCGAGCGGGCCGGCGCGGACGCCATCCACCCGGGATACGGATTCCTCGCGGAGAGCACAGAGTTCGCACGCGCCGTCGAGGCAGCCGGCCTGACCTGGGTCGGGCCGTCGCCGGAGTCGATCGAGACGATGGGCAGCAAGCTCGGCGCCAAGGCCCTCATGAAGGAGGCCGGCGTGCCCGTCCTCGAGGCGCCCGAGTCCCCGGTCGAGGCGGACCTCCCGCTCATCGTCAAGGCCTCCGCCGGCGGTGGCGGACGAGGTATGCGCGTCGTCCGCGAGCTGTCCCGGCTCGAGGCCGAGGTGGCCGCCGCCGCATCGGAGGCCACGAGCGCCTTCGGCGACGGCACGGTCTTCGTCGAGCCCTACGTGGAGCAGGGTCGGCACGTCGAGGTCCAGGTCGTCGGTGACGGCCGCGGCGAGGTGCTCGTCCTCGGCGAGCGCGACTGCTCCGTGCAGCGCCGCCACCAGAAGGTCGTCGAGGAGGCCCCCGCTCCCGGCCTCACGGACAGCACGCGGAGCGCACTGCACGAGTCCGCTCGCGCAGCGGCTGCGGCGATCGACTACCGCGGAGCCGGCACCGTCGAGTTCCTCTACGACGCCGCGACCGAGCGCTTCTTCTTCCTCGAGATGAACACCCGTCTCCAGGTCGAGCACCCGGTCACCGAGCTCACGCACGGCCTCGACCTCGTCGAGCTCCAGATCGCCATCGCCGAGGGTCGCGACCTGCCGGACTCCGTCTCCCCGTCCACCGGGCACGCGATCGAGGTGCGGCTGTATGCGGAGGACCCGGCCCAGGCATACCAGCCGCAGAGCGGGGTCCTCGCGGCCCTGGAGATCGACGCCGAGACCGAGTTCGACCTCCTGACCCAGTCCGGGGTCCGCCTCGACGCCGGCTTCGTGAGCGGGAGCGAGGTGTCGACGTTCTACGACGCGATGCTCGCGAAGGTCATCGCGTGGGCGCCGACCCGTGAGCAGGCGATCCGCCGGCTCACCCGCGCGCTCAGGAGCGCAAGGCTGCACGGCCTGACGACCAACCGCGACCAGCTGCTCGCCGTCCTGGCCGACCCGACCTTCCGCACCGGCGAGATGACGACCGCCCTGCTCGACAATGCGGACCTCCGCGTGCAGCGGGAGAGTGACCCGGTCGCCGCCTGCGTCGCCGCTGTGGCCGTCGCCGAGCACGACCGGGCGCGCCGCACGGTCCAGCAGGGCGTCCCCGTGGCGTGGCGCAACGTCGTCAGCCAGGCGCAGATCACCGAGCTCCGGCAGGGCGCCGACGAGATCGCAGTGAAGTGGCTCGGCGGTCGCACCGGCTACCACTTCCCCGAGCGTGACCTCGAGGTCGTCGCCGCCGGTGAGCGCCGGGTCAGGGTGCGGAATGGAGCAGGCGTGGAGACCGCATACGACGTGCTCGTCTCCGGCGGTCGCGTCCACGTCGACCACCCCGGTGGCTCCGAGACCTTCGAGGTTGTCCCGCGGTTCACCGATCCTGCGGCCGAGCTCGCCAGCGGCTCGCTCGTCGCGCCCATGCCGGGCGCCGTCGTCTCGGTCGTGGCCGCGCCGGGCGACCGGGTCAGGGCCGGGGGCCCGATCCTCGTCCTCGAGGCCATGAAGATGCAGCACACCGTGACGGCTCCCACCGACGGGACCGTCACCGAGATCACCGTCCAGCCCGGCGCCCAGGTGGCCGCCGGGGATGTCATGGCCATCGTCGAGGAGGACGACCAGTGACCGCCGTCGCAGACCACCAGCCCGCCATCTTCACCGAGCCCGAGGAGCGCGCCGACCTGCGTGCCCAGGTGCGTGCCCTCGCCGGCCGCTACGGACGCGAGTGGTTCGCCGCCAAGGCCCGCGCCGGTGAGAAGACGACCGAGCTGTGGCAGGACATGGGCCGCCACGGCTACCTCGGCGTCAACCTGCCCGAGGAGTACGGCGGTGGAGGCGGCGGCATCGGCGACCTCGCGGCCGTCTGCGAGGAGCTCGCCGCCCAGGGCTGCCCGCTCCTGCTCATGGTCGTCAGCCCCGCCATCTGCGGCAGCACCATCGCCCGCTTCGGGACCGAGGAGCAGAAGAAGCGTTGGCTGCCCGGCCTCGCCAACGGCACGACGACGATGGCGTTTGCGATCACCGAGCCCGACGCCGGCACGAACTCGCATGCCATCAGCACGACCGCCCGCCGTGACGGCGACGAGTGGGTGATCAACGGGCGCAAGATCTACATCTCGGGCCTCGACGAGGCCGACGCGGTCCTCATCGTGGCGCGCACCGAGGACGCCCGCAGCGGCAAGCTCAAGCCGTGCCTGTTCATCGTCCCCGTCGATGCCCCCGGCTTCGAGTTCACGCCCATCGAGATGGAGATCGTCTCCCCGGAGCGGCAGTTCACCGTCTTCATCGACGACGTCCGCCTGCCCGCGGACGCCCTCATCGGTGACGAGGACGCCGGTCTCATCCAGCTCTTCGCGGGCCTGAACCCGGAGCGGATCATGGCCGCCGCCTTCGCCACCGGCCTGGCGCGGTATGCGCTGGACCGGGCCGTCGCATACGCCAAGGAGCGTGCGGTGTTCGGCGCGCCGATCGGTGCGCACCAGGCGATCGCCCACCCGCTGGCCGAGTCGCACATCGAGATCGAGATGGCGCGGCTGATGACCCAGAAGGCCGCCGCCCTCTACGACGCCGGCGACGACTTCGGCGCGGGCGAGGCGGCCAACATGGCCAAGTATGCGGCGGGCGAGGCCTGCTGCAAGGCGGCCGACCGCGCGGTGCAGACGCACGGCGGCAACGGTGTCACGAGCGAGTACGGTGTCGGCGGGCTGCTCGTCGCGTCCCGTGTCACGCGGATCGCGCCGGTGAGCCGCGAGATGATCCTCAACTTCATCTCGACGCACTCGCTCGGCCTGCCGAAGTCATACTGACGCTTGAACACCACTGAACGAGAGGGACACATGGAGACCTTCGAGTCCGTCGTCCACTACGAGGTCGCCGACGGCATCGCGACCATCACGCTCGACTCGCCGGCGAACCGTAACGCCCTCAGTCGCGCGCTGGTGAACGGGCTCGACCAGGGGCTGCGCGCCGCCGAGGCCGACGACGGCGTGCGGGTCGTCCTCATCCAGTCCTCGGGCAAGGTCTTCTGCTCCGGTGCCGACCTGTCCGAGGCTCTGACCGAGGGGATGGAGGCCGGTGCCCGCCGCATCGTCGAGCTGCAGCGCTTCATCGTCACGATGAGCAAGGCGGTCGTGACGAAGAACCTCGGCGCGGTCCGGGCCGGCGGCATCGGCATCATCGCCTCGGCGGACGTCGCCATCGCGGCCGAGGACTCCACCTTCGCGCTCACCGAGGTCAAGCTGGGGCTCGCGGCGGCGATCATCAGCCTCACGGTGCACCACCGGATGAACCCGCGCGCCGCCGCCCTGACCACCCTCGGTGGCGAGACGTTCACGGGCACCCAGGCCGCCGCATACGGTCTGGTGACCGAGGCGGTCCCGGCCGACCAGCTGGACGCCCGCACCGCGGAGGTGTGCGCCTCGCTCGCCACCGGCGCCGCTCAAGGCATCCGGGAGTCCAAGCGGATCCTCAACCGTGAGCTCGTCGAGCGCATCGACGCCCACGGCGAGGACATGGCCACGCTCTCTGCGCGGTTGTTCGCCTCCGACGAGGCGCGCGAGGCGATGACCGCCTTCCTCAGCCGGGGACGCTGAGCGGGGGCGCACACAGAACTAGCCGCAGGCCGACGGGATCGTCGGCCTGCGGCTAGTGCGTTGTGCGGCTGGTCAGTCTGCGCTCAGATCCTGCGGCTCCTGGCCGCGGATGGTCTCGCGCTTGTTGCGGTGGTCGCGGGACGCGAGCTCGGCGGCGCGGTTGTACTGACGCAAGACGTCGGCGCCGACATCGTTGAGCGCGTCCTTCAGGTTCGCCAGGGACGAGGTGGCGACCAGGCGCTCCTTGCCCGGGACCCACGCCTCGAGCGTGACCCGCTGTCCGGGCTTCTCCCGCTCCTTGACGCTGATCTCCAGCTCCCAGAGGCGGTCGCTCGTCGCGACGCGCGCGAGCAGCTGGGCGAGCGCCGACTCGATGATGTGGCGGTCGTACTCGGTGAAGCCGCCTCCCAGGCGGATGATGCTGGGGTCTGCGGTGCGATCGGCCATTCGGTCCTCCTCGCGGTGGATGGGAAGGGGGTCCACCTCCACGCTATCCCACGGTGCGGACCTACCTCGGACCGGTCGCGAGGTCACTCCTCGACGTTCGTCACGCCCTCGTAGAGACCGACCTCGTTGCCGTCGGGGTCGGCGAAGATGGCCCACCAGGACGTGTCGGAGATCGGTGACTTCTCCATCAGGACGCGGCCCCCGATCTGGGTCACCTTGGCAAGGGTCTCGTCGATGGAGTCGACCTCGACGTAGGAGCGCGGCTGGGTGAACCCTTCGCTCCGCGGGGCGAGGCCACCGCCGCTGATCTTGTTCGGCGCGTGCCACATCGGGTAGTCCTCGAACCCCGGAGGGGCGCTGATCTGCCACCCGAAGACCTGGCTGTAGAACGCCTTCGCCTGCTCGAGGTCGCTCACCGGGATGTCGATGTGGGTGATGTCTCCGTGCGCCATGCCGATCTCCTTGTGAATCGTGCCTGCCTGGTGAATCGTGCCTGCCTGACAAGCGGTGCCTGTCTGTGCGCGGGTGCGCGTCTGCCGACACTACGCCTCGGAGGGGGCTGACGACAGTGCTTCGCGCGTGTGAAACGATGACGCCCGTGTCCTGGCTCGAAGCGATCATTCTCGGCATCGTCCAGGGTCTGACCGAGTTCCTCCCGATCTCCTCGAGCGCGCACCTGCTCATCGTCGGGCAGCTCTTCTTCGATGGTCGCGACCCTGGCGCTGCCTTCACGGCGGTGAGCCAGATCGGCACCGAGATGGCCGTCATCGTCTACTTCGCCAAGGACATCGGCCGGATCATCTCGAAGTGGTTCCAGGCGCTGGCGGGGCGGGTGTCCCAGAAGGATCCGGACGTCCGGATGGGCTGGATGGTCATCGTGGGGTCCATCCCGATCGGCATCCTGGGCGTGCTGTTCGAGGACGCCATCGACAACACCCTGCGCAACCTGTGGATCACCGCCACGATGCTCGCCGGCGTCGCCATTGTCCTGGCGGTCGCCGACCGCCTGGCGAAGAACGAGCGCACGCTGGACAACCTCACCTGGCGGCACGCGATCTTCCTCGGCCTGTGGCAGGCCCTCGCGCTCATTCCCGGGGTCTCCCGCTCGGGCGCCACGATCTCCGGTGGGCTCTTCATGGGCTACCGCCGGGAGGCGGCCGCCCGCTACGCGTTCCTCCTCGCCGTGCCGGCGGTGATGACGTCGGGGATCTACAAGCTCAAGGACATCGGCGACGACGCCACCGCCGCCTGGGGGCCGACGATCCTCGCGACGGCCATCGCCTTCGTCATCGGGTATGCGGTGATCGCCTGGCTCCTGCGGTACGTCGCCAGCCACACGTTCACGGTCTTCGTCATCTACCGCCTGGCTCTGGCTGCACTGCTCGTCGGCCTCCTTGCGACGGGGACGATCGCGGCGACCTAGGGTCGCACCGACCAGGTGTCGTCCGCCGGGCGCCCTGCGGCGGCGAGGCGCCCAGGCTGCCGACCCGCTGACTCCCAGTCCGCCAGCTCGATGACCGCGAGCGCCGACGTCGGCATCGGGACCCACTCCCCCGTGAGGTCCTCGACGAGCTCCTCCACCGCAGGGTTGTGCCCGACGAGAGCGACCGTCGTCACCGACCCCGGCAGGTCGCGCACGATCCCGACCAGGTCGCGTCCGTCGAACGTGTAGGCCTCCTCCGCGAACCGGGTCTCGACGGCGCTGTCCATGTCGGCACCGGCGAGCTCAGCACTCACGCGCTCCCAGGTCTGCCGGGTGCGGGCCGCCATCGACACGACCGCGAGATCGATGGATCCGACGTGCTCCCTGAGCCACCGGCCCGTCGCCGGCGCCTGCTTGCGGCCCCGCTTGGCGAGGGGGCGGTTGCGGTCGGTGATCGGGACGTCCCAGTCGGACTTGGCGTGCCTGATCACGACGAGCGTGACGGTCATGGTCGCAACTGTAGGGGGACCGGGTCCCGCAGAGGCGGGAGAGACAGCGTGGCACGATGAGAGCGTGGGTGGATCGCATGCCGAGGCGCCGCTGCGCGGGGCAGGCGCGAACCTGACGAGGTTCGCCTGGCTCGCCGTCGCCACCGCCCTCGTGACGATTGCCCTGAAGGTCGCCGCCTTCTACGTCACCGGCTCCGTCGGTCTGCTCAGTGACGCCGCCGAGTCGGTCGTCAACCTCGTCGCCGCCTTCGTCGCCCTCATCGCGCTCCACGTCGCGGCCAAGCCGGCTGATGCCCGACACCACTACGGGCACAGCAAGGCGGAGTACTTCTCGGCCGCGGTCGAGGGCATCATGATCTTCGTCGCGGCGGTGATCATCATCATTGCCGCGGTGCGCCGCTTCCTGCAGCCGCAGGAGCTCGAGCAGATCGGCGTCGGTCTGGCGATCTCGGTCGTCGCGGCCCTCATCAACGGCGCGGTCGCGGTGGTCCTCATCCGCGCCGGTCGTCGACACAACTCGATCACCCTCGAGGCCGACGGCAAGCACCTGATGACCGACCTCGTCACGACTATCGGGGTCATCGCCGGCGTGCTGCTCGTCGTCTGGACCGGCTGGCTGCGGCTCGACCCCGTCATCGCCTTCCTTGTCGGCTGCAACATCATCGTCACCGGCTGGGGCCTGGTGCGTCGCAGCGTCGACGGGCTCATGGACCACACGATGAGCCAGGAGGACAACGAGCGACTCGTCACCGTGCTCCGGCGCTTCGCCTCCGACGAGGTCGCCTTCCACGACATCCGGACCCGCGAGGCCGGTGCCGACTCACACGTGTCCATGCACGTCCTCGTCCCTGGACACTGGAGCGTGCAGCGCGGCCACGACCTCCTCGAGGAGATCGAGGCCGCCGTCCGCACCGAGCTGCACCGGTGTCAGATCACCACCCATCTCGAGCCGCTCGAGGACCCGCGCTCCTACGAGTCGGGTCGCAGCGGGCTCTCGGTGCGCGGCGACTCCGCCTCGGATGCAGATGGGCCGCGCTAGGGCCGGCCGGCGCGCCGACTAGGCTCGGCCCGGTGAGCGACTCCTACTACCGGGCCCTCGGCGAGGGCCGCTACGAGCCCACCATCCACGCCCAGGGAGCCTGGCGCGAGGACGAGCAGCACATGGGTGCGCCGTCCGGTCTCATTGCCCACTGCATCGAGCGCCACGAGCCCCGCCCGGACATGATGCTGAGCCGGATCTCCTACGACATCCTCGGGGTCATCGACCTGGCCGAGACGCGGGTGCACGTCGAGACGATCCGCCCCGGCCGGACCATCGAGCTGGTCGAGGCGACGTTGACGACCGGCGAGAGGCAGCAGCCCGCGATCCGGGCCCGGGCCTGGCGGCTGCAGACCTCGGACACCGCTCAGGTGGCCGGGGGCGCACCGCCGCCCCTCGTCGGGCACGAGGATCCAGGTGCCCTGCCCGCGTGGCGAGAGCGCAGCGAGGTCTGGCCCGGTGGCTACATCGCAGCCCTCGACATCCGTCGCCCCGCCCCGAACCGCCCCGGCAGCGGTGCAGTCTGGCAGCGCACCGCATACCCGCTCGTCGACGGCGAGCCGAGCTCGGACACGGCCCGCTTCCTGCTCCATGTCGACACCGCGAACGGCATGAGCGTGCGGGAGGACCCGCAGGAGTGGTTCTTCCCCAACGTCGACCTGACCGTCCACCTGCACCGCAGGCCGCGGTATGGGTGGGTCGGCCTGGCGACCGAGGTCATCTTCGGCGCGGACGGGGTCGGGGTGACGACGGGTGTGCTCTACGACGAGGACGGGGCGGTCGGGCGGTCCCAGCAGATCCTCACCGTTCGAGGGCCTCGACAAGCCTCGGCAGACCGGTAGCCGCACTGACCTCCCAGCGGAGGTCGACGGTGTCGGAGAGGTCGCTCTCGCGCGGGTTGATCTCGACGACGGGGACGCCCTGGCCTCGGGCGATCGCCGGCAGACCGGCCGCGGGATAGACCATGCCCGAGGTCCCGACGACGAGCACGAGGTCAGCGCTCTCGACGGCCTCGATGGCTCGCTCGAAGCGGCCGCGGTCGAGTGGCTCCCCGAACCAGACGATGTCGGGTCGGATGTGGCCCAGCAGGCACCGCGGGCACGCCGGCGGGGGCAGTCGCTCGACCGGCTGGTCCGGGAGGGCGAGGTCGCCTTCGTACGGCTCCCCGCAGGTGTCGCACCGGTACGCGAAGAGGCTTCCGTGCAGGTGGGTGACGGCTCGGGAGCCGCCTCGCTCATGGAGGTTGTCGACGTTCTGCGTGACGACCTCGAGGGTCGTGCGCTCCCTCTTCTCCCAGGCGGCGAGGGCCCGGTGGCCCGCATTCGGGAAGCTCTTCTGGACCACCCGGGCGCGCCACGCATACCAGGCCCACACGCGCGCCGGATCCTGGAACCAGGCGGTCGGGGTCGCGAGCTCCTCCGGGTCGACCTTGGTCCAGAGGCCGAAGTCCTTGTCCCGGAAGGTCGGGATCCCGCTCTCGGCGGACATGCCGGCGCCCGTCAGGACAGCGATCCGACGCGCCGAGCGCGCGGTGTCCAGGACGTCCTTGGGAACTGTTGAGGTCATCACTTCAGCCTAGGCGCCGGGCGGGGAGAGTCTCTCTCGCCGGGATCCATGCGAGTGCAGCGAGGAGGAGGATCATCCCCGTGGCGAGGAAGCCCTCGGCATAGCCGAGCCAGTCGATGAGGAAGCCGACGAGCACCGGTCCGATGATCGTCCCGGTGTCCATCGCCATCTGGTATCCGGCCA
>JAAYCP010000153.1 GCA_012729695.1 Actinomycetales bacterium
CGGATCTCCTCGAGGCGGTGGGAGATGTAGACGACGGCGACACCACGAGCAGTGAGTTCCCGCACGACACCGAAGAGCTGCCTCACTTCACCGGAGTCCAGCACGGCGGAGGGCTCGTCCATGATGATGAGCCGGACGTCGCGTGAGAGGGCGCGGGCCATGCTGACAATCTGCTGATTGGCGGCCGAGAGCTGTCCTACCTCGGTGTTCGGGGAGATTCCGGAGTGCCCGAGCTGGGCGAGCAGCTCGGCCGCGCGCTCGCGGGTGGCCCGGCGGTTGGCGAATCCGAAGCGGGACAGCTCATGCCCGAGGAAGATGTTCTCCGCGACCGTGAGCCCCTCGACGAGATCGAGCTCCTGGTACATCGTCGCGATGCCGTGGTCCATCGCCGCCTGTGGGTGGCTGAAGGTGACCTCTTCCCCGTCCCAGGTGATCGTCCCCTCATCGGGCCGGTGCACCCCGGCGAGAACCTTGATGAGGGTCGACTTGCCGGCACCGTTCTGCCCAAGCAGGCAGTGCACCTCTCCGGCGTAGACGTCGAGGTCGACCCCTCCCAGCGCGACGACGCCTGGGAAGGTCTTGACGACGTTCGTCATCCGGAGCAGCGGCGTCTCATGCGCTCGACCCTGAGGCATGGCTGGACTCTGCCCGACCTTCTGCGTCCTGTCAAGCAAAAGTTGTGCTGTAGTCACCCGAAGCACTGCAGGTGCGGATCACCTTTGGACTATCTCGACCGGAAGTCCCTGTGCTTGACTTGCGCCATGTCCACAGAGGCGCAGGCACCCGGTGGAGCGTTGCCCGGTGAAGCGCGGGACGCTGCGGACGTGCTCGCGGTCATGCTCGACGGACGTCCACGAACCCGCGCCGAGCTGGGGGTGCTGACCGGTCTGGGTCGCGGTTCGGTCGGCTCGAAGGTCGAGGCACTTCTCGGCTCCGGTCTCCTCGCCCCCGTCGGGGCGGCGGTCTCCACGGGAGGTCGACCACCGGTGCAGTTCCGGTTCGACCCGGGCTCCCGGGTCGTCATCGCCGCCGACCTCGGCGCCAGTCACGGTGTCGTCGCCCTCACCGATCTCGAGGGGTCGACGATCGACAGCTTCTCCGCCGAGATCAGCATCGCTGATGGCCCGGACGAGGTGCTCGGATGGGTCAGCGCACGGGCCGACGAGCTCCTCGAACGCCACGGGCGGCGCGACGATCTCGTCGGTGTGGGCGTGGGCGTTCCCGGGCCCGTCGAGCACTCGAGTGGCCGACCGGTCCGGCCGCCGATCATGCCGGGTTGGGACGGCTTCGACATCCCCGCCCGACTGTCCTCGGAGTTCCACGTCCCGGTCCTCGTCGACAACGACGTGAACCTCATGGCGCTCGGCGAGCACGCCGCCGCCCACCCCCAGATCGATGACCTGCTCTTCGTCAAGGTCGCGACCGGCATCGGTGCCGGCATCATCACGCACGGCAGGCTGCACCGAGGGGCGAAGGGGTCGGCCGGCGACCTCGGTCACGTCGCCTCCCGACACGGCGGTGGCGTCCAGTGCCGGTGCGGCAACATCGATTGCCTCGAGGCGGTAGCGGCGGGACCAGCTCTCGCAGCACGGTTGCGCGCCAAGGGAATTCAGGTCGAACGCACTGTCGATATCCTGCACCTCGTCGAAGCCGGATCGATGGAGGCTGCCGCCGAGCTCAGGGAGGCCGGCCGGATCATCGGGGAGGCACTGGCGACCTGCGTGAGCCTTCTCAACCCGTCCGTCATCGTCCTCGGAGGACTCCTCACGCGAGCCGGCGACCACCTCATCGCCGGGGTCCGCGAAGTGGTCTACACCCGCTCGCTCCCACTGGCGACCGGATCCCTGCAGATCCTGCCCGCGGAGACCGGGCGGGACGCCGCCATCGTGGGCGCAGCCGTCATGGTCACCGAGCACAGCCTGGGCGTCCGGAAGGCTGCGGCGACGGCGTCCTGAGCCGTCCCGGCGTCACGATCGAAGACGTCGCGAGCTCGCAGGCCGAGAAGTCTCATGGACTTCTCATGAAGTCCGCCACGCTTCTCATCACGCTCTCATCGGAGGGGACCATTGTTGTCGGTGAGTCGGCGGAGCGGATCCGCCCCACACGAACGAAGGAGTGGTGGCATGCGCCGCACAGCACTCGTCCTGATCCCCGCAGTCCTGGTCCTGGCCGCCTGTGGGGAACCGTCGGCACCATCGGTCACCGGCCCCAACGCCAGCCTCACCGACGCAGCAGCGATCGAGGAGGCCCTCTCCGGCACCCCGGCCGAGGTCGGTGGCCCCTACGGCGAGCTCCGTGACGGCGTCTGGGAGATCGGGGCCGCCGGAGAGGTGGAGTTCCGCGTCGCCGGGGACGACCTCGAGCTCGTGGAGGCGCGGGTGAACGACGGCTGGACCATCACCGAGCAGAAGGACGGGTCGAACAAGATCGAGGTCGACTACCGAAGCGGACCGGTGTCCTACGACTTCGAGGTCGAGCTCCGTCGCGGGGTCATGAAGCTCCAGATCGACCAGAAGATCGAGCCCGCAGAGCCAGGCACCTTCGCCATCGGAGAGGCCGGGACCGCCCCGGTCTCGGTCGCGGATGGTCGGTTGGTCCTCGGCGACGTGAGCCTTGCCGAAGGCTGGGCCGAGGCCGCGCGCGACGGGGACAAGGACGACTTCCAGCTCGACCTGCGCCGTGACGGCGCCGACCTCGTCGAGCTCTGGAAGCTCAAGGGCGACCTCAAGCGCGACAAGCTCGAGATCGAGGTCGACTACGAGATCGAGGGGCGCCTCGCGCAGTGACCCGAGGCGTCGGCGGCCCGCCATACCCGCTGGCGGAGCCCACCCGGGGCGAGGACACTGAGCCCTATGACCCGAGGCCTGCGCCGCGGGAGGTCCACGCTCGTGGGAGCCGCGGTCCTCTGCCTCCTGGTGGGCCCCGCTCACGCCGCGGGCACGCGGGACGTGGTCGTGTCGCCGAGCAGTCCGGTGACGAAGGATGTGCTCGCCGAGGTCGATGCCTACCTCGCCCGGAACCGGGAGGAGCACGGCTGGCCGGGGCTGGCCGCGGCGATCGTCGCGGACGGCGAGGTGGCGTGGAGTGCGGGATACGGCAGCACCGGGCCTGACGGAGACCCTGTCACGGCTCAGACGCCCTTCCTCCTCGCGTCGGTGGGCAAGTCCCTCACGGCACTGGCGGTGATGCGGCGCGTCGACGCCGGCGAGGTCGGACTCGACGACCCGCTCACCGAACACCTGCCCGAGCTCTTGCCCGGCGGAGCAGGCCTCACCGTGGCAGACCTGATGTTCCAGCACTCCGGGTTGGGGTACCGCGCAGACAACACGGTCGTGCTCAGCGATGAGGACGCAGGCCTGAGCGACCAGGCCACCGCATACGAGTCGATGCTGCGCGAAGGCGCGGGCTTCGCGTACTCCAACGCGAACTACGACCTCCTCGCCCTCCTCGTGGAGCGGTCGTCCGGGGAGCCCTTCGAGGACTACCTCCAGGGTGAGGTCTTCGGCCCACTGGACATGTCCACGGCGACCACGGACCCCGAGGTGGCCGAGCAGGCGGGGCTCGCCACCGGTCACTACCACTGGCTCGGCCTGGGCTACCGGCCCTTCGTCCCGCCGCTGCCGGACTACGACGTGGGCGCCTACCGCATGTTCGCCGGTGCCGAGGACCTCGCCCACGCCCTGGTCCTGCACCTCTCCGGCGGCGAGTACGACGGTCGCCGGGTGCTGTCCGCCGAGAGCCTCACGGTCTTGCAGACCGGCGAGCCGGTCGGCGGCAGCGACCAGGCCCGCTACGGCGGTGGCCTGTGGATCCACCCGGCCGGATCGGACTGGATGACCGGGCCGAGCGCCGCATACCGCTTCCTCGAGCATGACGGGTCGGCTCTCAGCTATCGCTCGTACATCTGGCTCATGCCCGATCTCGGCCTGGGGATGGTCCTGCTCGCCAATGCCAACGACTGGTCGGACGAGTCGCGTCTGCCGCAGGTCGGCTTCAACGCGCGTCAGATCCTTCTCGGTGAGGAGCTGACGCCGATCACCTCTCGCTCCCCGCTGCTGGTGCGGTGGGGCAAGCACATCTTCGCGCTGCTCGCCCTCGCCCAGCTCGGCCTGACGCTCGCCTCCATCCGCCCGATCGCCGGGACGTGGCACGGCCGGCAACCGGGCCGCGCAGGGCTGGGTCTCATCGCAGGGGTCCTGACGACCACCCTCTTCACCGGGTATGCGCTGGCTCGGTTGATCCCCTCCGTCACCCAGTCGCCCCTCAGGGCGGTCGCTCTGGCTCCGGATGCACGAATCCTGGTGAGCGCCTTGATCGCTGGGCTCATCCTCGGCCTCGTGCTCATGGCCGCGCTGGTCCTGGGTCTGGTGCGCGGCCGCTGGGCTCAGCGCCCCGCCGCCACCCTCGGTCTCCGAGGCTGAAGTCGAGCGATCGTCGCACTAGTGGCCTCGAGTGCAGCCTCGGCTGCCGACCCGAGGAGGTCGCGCAGGAACGAGTTGGGTCGGCCGGCGGGTCAGGCGTCGACGCGCTCCGGTTCCTCGGCAATGGGTGCCTCGCCCGCGGTGGCGGGC
Source organism: Actinomycetales bacterium (assembly GCA_012729695.1). Classification (GTDB taxonomy): domain Bacteria; phylum Actinomycetota; class Actinomycetes; order Actinomycetales; family Dermatophilaceae; genus F2B08. Next base: position 4,572 of record JAAYCP010000153.1, read on the forward strand.
GTGGTCCCCAGCGTGCGCTCGAGCTTGGCGCCCTCGACGTCGACATCCGGAAGGATCCGGTCCAGCCACCTCGGCAGGTACCAGGCCCTCTCACCGAGCAGCGACATCACCGCCGGGGTGAGCGTCATCCGCACGATGAAGGCGTCGACGAGCACACCGATGGCCAGGCCCAGACCGATCGGACGGACCATCGCCAGGTGGGCCCAGATGAACCCGCCGAAGACCGAGATCATGATGATCGCGGCCGCGGTGACCACCCGGGCGCTGTGGTTGAAGCCCCTGACGACCGCCGCACGTGCACTCGCCCCGTGGACGTACTCCTCGCGCATCGAGGAGACGAGGAAGACCTGGTAGTCCATCGCCAGCCCGAAGAGGATGCCGATGAGGAGGATCGGCAGGAACGAGATGATCGGCCCCGGCTCGTTGACCCCGAAGACCGGCGACAGGTGTCCCAGCTGGTACACCGCGACCACCGCTCCGAAGGCCGCAGCGATCGAGATGAGGAACCCACCGGTCGCCAGGATGGGAATGACGATCGAACGGAACACGAGCAGCAGCAGAATCAGCGAAAGTCCCACGACCACAAGGAGATAGACCGGCAGAGCGTCCGCGAGCTGATCGGAGATGTCGATGTTCGCGACGGTTACCCCGGTAAGGCCGATGTCCGCGCCGTGGTCGGCGCCGATCCGCGGCGAGATGTCGGTGAGCCGGTTCACGAGTCGCTCGGTCGCGGGATCGGCGGGCCCCGTGGAGGGCTGGACCTGGAAGGCCAGGACATCACGTGACTCGTTCGCCCCGATGGGAACGACGTAGTCGATGCCGTTCACTCCGGCGAACTCCTCACCGATGTCGGCCTGCTTCGTCATCAGGGCCGTGTCGTCACCCGTGGGCAGGGCCTCGTCGAGCTCGGCCACGACGACGATCGGTCCACTCGCGCCGGCGCCGAACTCGCTCCGGACGGTGTCATAGGTGATGTATGCGTCGCTTCCGGCCGCCTCGGATCCGCCGTCCGGCAGACCGAGCCGGAGCTGACCCACCGGGTACCCCAGCACAGCCACGATGGCGAGCACGCCGAGGATGGACAGCCACGGGTGACGCTGCACCACCGCGGCCCAGCCGTGGTGGGTGTCTGCCTCGCGCCGATCCTCGTCCGCCACCTCGCGGTCCTGGCCCGACAGCACAGCCGCGCGTGCTTTGCGAGGCAGGACGCGCATACCCATGAGCGAGAGGAGAGCCGGGGTGAGGGTGAGGGCCACGAGGACGGCGATCGCGACCGTGCCGGCGGCGACCAGACCCATGACGCCGAGGAACGGGATGCCGGTCAGGGTGAGTGCGGACAGCGCCACGATGACGGTGAGCCCCGCGAAGGTGACGGCGTTGCCCGAGGTCCCGACCGAGAGCGCGATCGAGTCCTTCACGTCCATGCCGTGCCGCACCTGCTTGCGGTGCCGGTTGATGAGGAAGAGGGAGTAGTCGATCCCCACCGCGAGGCCCAGCATGAGCGCCAGGGCGGGGGTCACCGACATCATGTCGACGACGGACGACAGCGCCATGGCGGCGGTCAGTCCGACGCCAACGCCGACGAAGGCCATGAGGAGCGGGAGGCCGGCCGCCACGAGGGTACCGAGCATGAGGATGAGGACGAGCGCGGCGACCGCGAGCCCGACGGCCTCGGCCGGTCCGAAGAGGCTCTCGATGTCGGAGGTGAGCTCGGCCGAGAGGTGCGTCTCGACGCCCTTCGCGGTGAGGTCGTCGGCCACCTGCTGGATGTCGGCCACGAGCTCGGGCTCGATGAAGCCTCCGGTGTTGAGGAGCGAGAGCTGGGTCATGGCGACCGTGCCCTCCTCGTTGACCAGACGCATGCCCTCCGAGAGCGCGGCGATGCGCTCGCCCGCATCGAGCTGCGCCTCACCGGCCTCGAGCTCGGCCCGACCGGCGGCGGCCTGCGCCTCACCGGCCTCGAGCTGGGCGAGGCCCTCGTCGATCTGTGCCTGCGCGGCTGCGGCCTCCTCGGGGGAGACCAGGCCGAGCGCGATCGCCCCCTCGAGCTGCTGCTGACCGGCCTCGAGCTCGGCGCGACCGGCGGCGAGCTCGGCCTCACCGGCCTCGAGCTCGGCGCGACCGGCTTCCAGCTGGGCGCGCGCGTCGGCGAGCTGCTCGTCCCGGCCGTCGATCTGGGCCTGCGTCTCGAACGGGTTGACAGCGACGAGCCCGTCGATCTCCTCCCACTCGTCGATGGCGGCGGAGATGTCGCGCTGCTGCTCGTCGGTGAACGGGGTGTCACTCACGAAGACGACGGTCCCGGTGATGCCGGCCGCCTCGGGGATCTCGGACTTCAGGGTCACCATCACCTCCTCGAAGCGGCTCCCGGGGATCGAGATGTCGTTCGAGAGCGGCTTGGAGAGGGTGAGCATGCCGGTGAGCGTGAGCCCGAGGAGGACGGCCCAGGCGAGGATGACCCGCCAGGGGTGGTTCGCGCACCAGCGGCCGAGGCGGTGCAGGACGGTGGCCATGGAGTCAGGAGTCCTTTCGGAAGGAGGGGGTCGCCCAGCCGTGCTCCGCGTATGCGAGGGCCTGCTCGAGCAGGGAGGTGAAGTCGTCGACGGCCGCCTGGTCGACCGCAGCACCGGGTGCGCGGCGGGCGACCCAGGAGCGCTCGGCGGCGGCGAAGGAGGTCATGATCGTGTCGGCGAGAGTGGCGACGTAGAGCGGGTCGATGGCGTCAGGGAGCCGGCTGTGCAGGACCTGCTCCAGCCAGGCGCCCTTGTCGGTCCACACGGTCCGCTCGAAGGTCGTGGCGCCGATGTCGTCGCTGCCGTGGAGGTTGAGCAGCGCCAGCCACTCGATGAGGTCGGTGGGGATGCCCACCTCGGCGATGAGGGTGCGAAGGTACCGGAAGGGGGAGACGTCGGTGGGGAGGTCCTCGATCTGGCCCGCGAGGTGCTGGGTGCTCACGGCGATGATCTCGGAGACGAGAGCAGGGATGCCGGCGAAGTAGTTGAAGAAGGTCCGTCGCGAGATGCCCGCCTCCTCGGCGAGCATGTCGACCGTGATGCGGTGCACCGGCTGCTGCCGGACGAGAGTGCGCAGGGCCTCGACGATGGACTCGCGGGTGCGGACCTTGTTGAGCTCACGGCGGCTCGGCGGCTGACC
>JAAYCP010000154.1 GCA_012729695.1 Actinomycetales bacterium
AGGTGGCCCGGCATACCGGATCTGGACGATGCCGGCAGACGTGCGGTCATCGCCTACCTCGGTGCCTACGGTCCGGCGCCGGTCGCCCGCCTGCAGTACTGGCTCGGCGAGGGACTCGGTGCGGGACGCAAGCGCATCGAGGGATGGATCCGTGACCTCGACGACCGACTGGTCCGGCTGGACATCGAGGGGGCGGAGACCCTCGTCCTCGATGAGCACGTCGATGCGCTCAGCGCCACCGCACCCAGCCAAGCCGTGCGACTGCTGCCCGGCCACGACCAGTGGGTCCTCGGACCGGGGACGGCGGACGCCATCGTCGTTCCGGCAGCGGCGCGTACGGCCGTCACTCGCGGAGCAAATCTCGTGCTCGTCGGCGGCGTGGTTCGTGGGTCCTGGCGGCTCCGCGACGGCAAGGTCGTCATCGAGACCTGGACGGACGACGAGGTGCCCCGGGAGCCACTCGCGAGCGAAGTGGCCCGCATCGAAGGACTCTTCCCAGCCCGCTGAACGCCGGCACCCGCCCCCGATCCAGAGATCCCGACACCCTGCCGGTAAGATGCCGACATGCTGTCGATATGTCCGGCCCGGTAGGCCATGTTCCTCGCACTTCGTGAGCTGCGCTTCGCTCGCGGCCGCTTCGCCTTGATGGGAGCCGTCGTCGCTCTCATCGCCATCCTCGTCGTGATCCTCAGTGGGCTCTCCGTCGGGCTCGCCAACGACGGTGTCTCCGGTCTGCAGCGGATGCCCGTCGCCTCCTTCGCCTTCCAGGAGAACGTCTCCAAGGACGCCGCGTTCTCACGCAGCGTCGTCGGCCAGGACGCGCTCGACACCTGGGCCGAGCAGGACGGGGTGATTGGGGCCGTGCCGTTCGGGAACACCCTCGTCAACGCACGGACCGACCAGGGCGTCGAGATCGACCTGGCGCTCTTCGGGATCGAGACCGGATCCTTCCTCGACCCGGCGATCAGGTACGGCTCGGCCGAGGTGCAGGAGGGTGAGGTCGTCATCAGCCGCACGGCGGCGGAGGAGGGGATCGAGGTCGGGGACACGATCATCCTCCAGCCCTCCGAGGCCGAGCTGACGGTCGTCGACATCCTCGACGACCAGCACACCTTCGGCCACGTCGACGTGGGCTACCTGCCGCTGAAGACCTGGCAGGAGGCCCGCGCCGGAGTCCGCCCGGGGGATGTCGTCCCCGACCGGGTCTATGAGGAGTTCACGGCCGTCGCCCTGCAGGTCGACGACGAGTCCGCAGTCGACTGGGCCGCGGCCGACGAGGCAGCCGGCACGACCTCGCTCACCCGTGAGGAGTCCTACGGCGCGTCGCCTGGCTACACCGCCGAGATCGCCACGCTCCAGCTCATCCAGTGGTTCCTCTACGCGATCTCCGCGCTCGTCATCGGTGCGTTCTTCACCGTCCTGACGATCCAGCGCCGCCAGGAGATCGCTGTCCTGCGCGCAATGGGCGCGAGCACCCGCTACCTGCTGCGTGACAGCCTCGTGCAGTCGATCGTCCTGCTCGTCGTCTCGGCCGGCATCGGCATCGGCATCGGGCTCGCCCTCGGCGCGGCCGTGTCGGCGACCGCGATGCCGTTCGCGCTCGAGGCCGCTCCCATCGCCGTCGCCACGGTGCTCCTGCTCGTGCTCGGCCTCCTCGGGGCGGCGCTCGCCGTCCTGCGCATCACCCGTGTCGATCCCCTCGCAGCACTCGGAGGAAGCCGATGACCGCCGCCCTGTCCCTCAAGGACGTCACCCTCACCCACGGTGATGGCGAGGAGATCGTCCTCGCACTCGACCACGTCTCCCTCGAGGTGGGGCCCGGCGAGCTCGTGGCGATCGTCGGTCCGTCCGGTGCCGGCAAGTCGAGCCTGCTCGCTGTCGCGGGCGCGCTCACCCCTCCCACCTCCGGCACGGTCCGGCTCGGCGAGCTCGACCTCGGGACCGCCTCGCGGCGTGAGCTGACCAGGATCAGACGGGAGCGGATCGGCTTCGTCTTCCAGTCCGGCAACCTCATCCCCGCGCTCACCAGCCTGGACCAGATCCGGCTCCCCCTCACCTTCGGCACGTTCGAGAACCCGCGGGACCCGCGGCGTCTGCTCGCCGAGGTCGGGATGGAGCACAAGGCCGACCGACGCCCGCACCAGCTCTCCGGTGGCGAGCGCCAGCGCGTCGGCATCGCGCGGGCCCTCGTGACCCGACCGCAGGTCCTGCTCGTCGACGAGCCGACGGCGGCGCTCGACCGGCAGCGCAGCCAGGACGTCGTCGCCCTCCTGGCCCGTGAGGCCCACGACCACGGTGTCGCGACGGTCATGGTGACCCACGACCACGACGTGCTGCACCACTGCGACCGCGTCCTCGAGATGATCGATGGCCGGCTCCGCGAGCCGCTCGCGGAGACCGCCTGAGGTAGGCCCGTATGCCGCGCATCCAGGCGCCCACCGTCGCCGAGCACCACGCCCGTCAGCGGCGCGCGGTGCTCGACGCGGCGCGGGAGCTCCTCGCCGAGACAGGCGAGGAGCCCTCGATGCGGGAGGTCGGGGAGCGGGTGGGTCTGGCGCGCAGCAGCGTCTACCAGTACTTCACCTCCGCGGAGGAGCTCCTCGGCGCCGTCGTCGCCGACGTCTTCCCGAGCTGGGCCGAGCAGATCACCCGTGCGGTCGCGGCCGCGCAGTCTCCCGCGCTGAGGGTGTGGGCCTACATCGAGTCCAACCTGGACCTCTTCGCCAGCCCCGAGCAGTCGGTCGCTGCGACCCTGTCCCGGGTCGTCGACCCGCAGGTGCTCAGCGGGCCGATCGAGGAGTTCCACGCCAGGCTCCAGGAGCCTCTGCACGAGGCGCTCGAGGCCCTCGGCGAGCCCGAGCCCGCAGCCATGGGCGCGCTCATCAACGCCCTCATCATCCAGGCATCCCGGGACTTCGACGGTTGCGCGCCGGAGGCGCGGGACAGCCTGCGCGCCAGGGCCCTCGAACGGGTGCGCCGTCTCGTGGGCGGATACCTCTCGCTGCCGACTACCTGGGCTGCGGACTGACTAGCGGCGGGCTGCCTTCCACAGCCCGTCGATCGCGTCCCAGAGGCAGATCACGACGACGACCGCGACGACGGCCCACATCGTGGCCGGCCGGTTGACCTCGATGACGCCTGAGTCGGTCACCCAGCGGGTCGGGAACGTGTCCCAGGCGATCAGGTCCTCCCTGCTCGCCAAGCACACGATCGGTGCGGCGAAGAGCAGGTTGCCCGCCGCGTTGACGATGGCGGTCGACCAGGACCACTGTCCGCGGGCCAGGACGATGATGCCGGCCAGCAGGCTCACGGCGACCGAGACGACCAGGACCCAGCGCAGGGAGTAGGCGGTGTCGGTGAAGACCTGCCCCACCTCCTGGCCGGCGATGGAACCGCCGATGCGCCACGGGAGCAGCAGGACGGCGAGCAGGAACGCGTTGGCGAGCAGCGTGAAGAAGGCGTCGCCCCAGGTGACCTGACGAGCCTGGGGGACCGGCAGGTCGTCCGGGTCCCAGTCGTCGTCATGGGTGTCGAGGGCCTCGAGCCCGTCGCTGCCGGACTGCGTCCGCTCGGCGATGGCGAAGCCCAAGGTCACCCAGAACGCGATCTGGAGGGCCGAGCCGACGAGCCCGGAGAGGACGCCGCCGATGATGTCCGCGAGCGGCTCCTCTCCCAGGATCCCGAGGACGAGCATGACCACCGCGACCAGCGGCGAGACCACCGAGATGACAGTGGTGAGGGTGCGCTTCCATGCCGGGTAGTACCGCGGACCGATGAGCGCCCGACCCTCGCCGCGGTAGCTGTCGGCCAACCGCGCTGGGGGGCCGAGCTGGATCAGGGTCCGTCGCTCGACCTCGAGCGGAGAGAGCTCGGGCTCGACGGCTGCTCTGGCCGTCAGGGTGTCCTCGATGGTTCCGCGGAGCTCTCTGGCGATGTCGGCGCGCTGCGCGGCTGGGAGCTGCTCGGTGACGGCGTGTACATAGCGATCGGTCAGTGAGGCCATGTCATCCCCTGCTCAGTGTCTTGATTGCGTGGCTGAGGGAGTGCCACTCCCGAGTGAGCGAGCGCAGGATGCTCCGTCCCTCGGACGTCAGTCGGTAGAACTTGCGGGGCCGACTCTCGTCGGTGTTCCACTCACTCGTGAGCAGACCCTGCTTCTCGAGTCGCCGGAGGAGCGGGTAGAGAGTGTTGCCCTCGACGGCGATACCTTCGGCTGCCAGGTGCTCGAGGAGCGCATAGCCGTAGCGGGGCTGCTCGAGACTGGCCAGGGTGGCGAGGGTGACGGTGCCTCGACGCAGCTCCTGGGTGTGGATGGCGAGCAGTTCATCCTTCCCCATGCTTCAGACAATAGTGTGTGACGCACAATATTGTCTATGCCTCAGACCCCGCTCCAGCGGACCTGGTGCGGCCTCGCTCCACCGTGACGACGACCTCGTCGCTCTCCGCCGCACCGGTCGTGAACTCCGGGGGGCGGGGTTTGCGCACGTCGTGGATGGGTGTCCGCAGCACTGAGGCCGTCGCCCAGCCCCGCATCAGGAGGTAGGCGTCCGTGCCCGGTTCATGGTCGGCGTCGATCTCCTCGTACGACATGTGCACCCATCCCTGATCACGCTCCTTCACGGCGGCCTGCACGGCGCCGAACTCCGCGAGGCGGGCAGTGCGCATCCCTCTCAACCGGGTCAACGGGATGTCGGGCACATTGATGTTGAGCACCCTGCCGACCAGCGTGTGCTCCTCGATCCACTCCAGGGCACGCCGGCATACCTCATGAGCTGTTTCCCAGTGGACCGGCTTCGCTGCGGCCATCGAGGCGGCCATCGCGGGAATGTGTCGGGTCGCGGCCGAGAGGGCGGCTCCCACCGTCCCGGAGTGCAGGGTCGCGTGACCGGTGTTGGCCCCGAGATTGATCCCGGAGAGGACGAGCTGGGGAGGGTCCCCGAACGCGCCGTAGCTGGCTGAGAACACAATGAGCGCCGGAGCGGCCCGGACCCCGAACGCGGTGATGCCATCGGCCAGGCCGGGTGGTCGACCGGCGGTCAGCTCGAGGCGGCCGTCGATCTCGTGCCCGATGAGGGAGGCCGAGGCTCCGGAGTACTCGTGCGAGGGTGCCGCAATGGTCACCTCGTGCCCGGCCTCCTTCGCCACGTTGGCAAGCACTGCCAGGCCGGGGGAGTCGATCCCGTCGTCATTGGTCACCAGCACGCGCATCAGTGCAGCTCCTCGATCCTCACCTGTGCGGCGAACCGCTCGATCTCCGTGCGCCGTCCTGTCCCCAGGCCACGGCGTGTGACGTTCAGTGCTCCCGCTGCCGCGCCGAGGCGGACAGCGTCGGGCACGGGCTCCTGTCGTCCGAGGGCCACCGCGATTCCCGCTGTCATCGAGTCGCCCGCGCCGCGGTGGTCGACGGGGGTCAGCGGTGGCGTGTGCACGAGCCACGAGCCGTGGTTGCACGCGACGAGGGTGGGCTCGCTGGCTCGGGAGATGACCATGGTCTCGACCCCGCGGGCGATCAGGTCGGCGGCCGCGCACTGCAGGCTGGGCAAGGACTCGTCCGCAGCCAGCCCGGCAGCCAGCACCTCGTCGTGCGACATCTTGAGCACTGCCGGTCCCTCCATGGCGACAGCGAGCGCGGCCTCTCCGGACAGGTCCGCCACGACGCGCGATCCTCCGACGCGCAGGTCGTGTGTCAGCCGCGCGAAGAAGCCCGGCGCGAGGACCTCGGCTGGTTGGGCCCCGGTGAGGACGCAGACATCGGCGTCGGTGCCGGCGATGAGGGCCGCTCCGAAGAGCTCGTCGGTCTCGTGCCGCTGCAGCGGACGGGCGGGCATGATGGCCAGCTCCACCCGTTCCCCGCTCCGCCGGTCATGGACGATGGCGCCGTTGCCCCCGGCATACGCAATCGCCCTGACCTCGGCGCCGTCCTTGGCCACGAGCTGCTGCAGGATGGCGCCGCCCTCCCCGCCGAAGGGTCCGCAGACGGTCACCCTGGCCCCGAGGGCTCGCGCCATCGAGGCGACCCACAGCCCCTGGCCGCCGGGGTGCACGTGCACCTCGGCCTCGGTCTCTCTGGTCCCGCCCTGAGCCTGCTCGATCTCCACCATCAGGATGGAGGTGGGAGCGAGCACGCACAGCCACGGCTCCTCCGGGCCCATGGGGCAATGGTCCCACCTTTCGGGCCCCTTGCTCTCGGGTCGTTGAGGGCAAGGGTCCCCGGGTCCGGCCCGCGAGGGGTCGCAGGGCCGGACCCGGGTCGGATCAGGCAGGGCCGGATCAGCCGGTCTTGACCACCCGGGCGCCGGCGAACTGGTCGTGCCAGCCGCGGCGGGTAGCGGTGTCGTTGTTGATCGTCACCGCGATGTAGATGACGGCCGCGAGGCTCGCCAGTCCCGAGATGATGCCACCGAGGATGGGGACGACGCTCACGACCTGGATCGCGAGGAAGGCGTTACGGCGCAGTGCCTGCTCCAGCGTGGGGTTCTGTCCCTCGAGGTTCTGCACCCGCAGCTTGAGGAGCATCTTGCCGACGGTCTGACCACGCGTCGACTCCATGAAGGCGTAGTAGCCGAGCGCCAGGGCGACCGACACCAGCGTGCCCACGACGCTCATGAACCAGGAGCCGCCCCGGCCGCCCATACCCCAGGCTGCGATGCCGAGGAACCCGAGGATGATGCCGCTGACGACGCCGACGAGGATCCCGTCGATGATCCTCGCAAGGAAGCGGGTGAGGAGGTCACCCGGCTGGCCGGCGGCACTCATCGCCGGCTGCTGGTAGGGCGGCGGCGGAGGGTACGGCTGCTGGTACGCAGCAGGCTGCTGAGGCGGCGGCGGAGCAGACGGCTGCTGGTAGGCCGGCGGCGGAGGCGGCTGCTGCTGGTAAGGCTGCGGAGGGGGTGTGGGCTCGCCTGATGGCGGCGGGGGAGGCTCGCCCGACGGCGGAGGTGGCTGCTGGTCACTCATATCGATCTCCTCGTCCGCCCGACCTGATCGGGCCGTGGTGGTGGGTCCACCGGTCGTGCTGGGGGTTCTTGTCCTGCAACCTTCGACCGTAGTCCAACCCGGCACACCTGTCGGCTGTTACTGCCGAGGAATCGTCCGATCGGACCCACGACCCTGTGCGCGGCATCTGTTGCGGGCCGGTGTCACCGGGCGCAGACTGGACCACGCGCGAAGGGAGATCCCCATGCCGGACAGCGAGCCCGACACCACGAGAAGCACGAGCAGCACGAGCAACGACAGCAGCACGAGAAGCCCGAGCATCAGCACGGGCAGGGGCACGTCCGTGCTCGTCGGCACGACCAAGGGGGCCTTCGTCATCGACGGCACCCCCGACCGGACCAGGTGG
>JAAYCP010000155.1 GCA_012729695.1 Actinomycetales bacterium
GAGGCAGACATCATCATCGCCCAGTACCACGAGGGCGCCACGACCGGAGAGCCGCCGTCGAACCTCGCGGCCCAGCTCGCCGCCGGCGGTATCTTCGCCGACATCGTCAACAACACCGCCGACGAGGTCGACGCGATCTTCATGGGCCACACCCACATGTCGTATGCGTGGGACGGGCCGACCGCCGATGGCACCCGCCCGGTGGTCCAGACCGGGAGCTACGGCGCCAACCTCGCCCGGGTCGAGCTCGGGATCGACACCGCGACGATGAGCGTCGTCGAGTACACGAGCAACCTGGTCAGCACCGCTCGCCCGGCCAAGCCCGCCGACATGTCCGATGCGGACTACGCCGCGCTGGTCGCGGAGTGGCAGAGCGGCTGCGTCTCCGAGCTTGCATACCAGGACGCCAGTGCGATTGCCGCTGCAGCCGCAGCACAGGCCGCCGTCGTGGGAAGCGCCGTGGTCGGCGAGATCACTGCCGACATCACGACTGCCTTCACCGGCCCGAACCCGACCGACCGTGACGACCGCACGCGGGAGAGCACGCTCGGCAACCTCACCGCCGACGCCTGGCTCTGGGCCATGAACCAGCCGAACCGTCCCGGTGCGCACATCGGCATCATGAACCCCGGCGGCCTGCGCGCTGAGCTGTACTACGGCGACGACGGTGTCGTGACCCTCCAGGAGGTCTCGGAGGTCCACCCGTTCGCGAACACGATGCAGGTCCTCGACATCACCGGTGCGCAGTTCATCACCCTGCTCGAGCAGCAGTGGCAGCCGGCAGGGGCGTCGCGTCCGTTCCTCAAGCTCGGCCTCTCGAGCAACGTGCGTTACACCTTCGACCCGGACGCGCCGCAGGGCTCCAAGATCACCGGAGTCTGGTACAACGGTGCCCCGATCGACCCGGCGGCGACCTACACGGTGGCCAGCGGCCAGTTCCTCATCGAGGGTGGTGACAACTTCACCATCCTGCGTGAGGGCACGAACAAGCGCGACACCGGCCTGATCGACACAGACGCCTTCATCGACTACTTCGACGCGAACTCCCCGATCTCGCCGAGCTACGAGAAGAACGGCGTCGCTGTCCACAGCGCGCTTCCGCTCACGGCCAACGCCGGCGGCACGGTGTCGTTCACGGTGTCGGGTGTCGACCTGACCAGCCTGGGAGCGCCCGCCAACACCTCGTTCACGGTCTACCTCGGTGAGAGCGAGGTCGGCACGGCCGCCATCGAGACGACGCACATCGACGGCCTGCCCACGCGGGACGGCCTGAGCAACGTCACGTTCACCGTGCCGGCGGACTTCCCTGTGGGCGAGAACGTCCTCACCCTGGTGGCCGACCCCTCGAACACGACGGTCCGCCTGCTCATCGACATCGCTCCGGCCGCGACCGGACCGGTCGTCGAGACCGACGTCCCGTCGGATGACGCAGCCTCGCTCGGTCTGCTGACCGGTCTCGCGGTTCTCCTGACCGCTGCCGGTGCCGTTGCGGTGAACCGCCGCAGGCAGGCGATCGACAGCTGATGCAGCGTCGCCCACTCATCGTGGGCGGGCTCGTCCTACTCGTCGGCGCCGCGCTGATCCTCTTCTGGATCATGCGCGGCGCCGACACCGTTGATGGGGCAGGCTCGTCCGCTGCACAGACCACTGCGACCGGCGCTGCCACCCCCACCGCGACGGCCGAGCCGCCGTCGGGCGAGGTGCCGGATCCGAGCGGCCACGTCCTGCGCATCCCTGGGATCGACCTGGAGGCCGACCTGCACGCCGAGGGCCTGCGGGACGGCAAGGTGAACCCGCCCGCCGGCACGGTGATGTGGTACACCGGCCACGACCGGGTCGAGCCCGGCGCCGTCGGGACCGCCGTCATCGCCGGCCACGTCATCGCGGGCGGCCGCGAGGACCGCTTCGCCAACCTGGCAGAGGTCCAGGTCGGCGAGGAGGTGGAGCTCACCGCTCCCGACGGGACGACGACGACCTTCACGGTGGTCCGGGCCGAGGTCGTCGACAAGGACGACCTCACGACGGACCAGGCGGTCTGGGGTCACAACGACTCCGTGCGGCGCCTGGCCATCATCACGTGCGACGACGCCTTCGGCTTCCGCGACGACGGGCACCGGGTCGCGAACTACGTCGTCATCGCCGAGCCCGCAACCTGAGCCCTCAGCCCACGTGGACCCGGGCGTTGCGGAACATCCGCAGCCAGGGGCTCTCGTCCTCGATCGCGCCAGCCGTCCACGACATCTGGACGTTGCGCTGGACACGCTCCGGGTGCGGCATGATCGCGGTGAACCGACCATCCGGGGTCGTCACGGCGGTCAGCCCGCCGGGTGATCCGTTCGGGTTGAGGGGGTATGCCTCGGTCGGCTCTCCCTGCACGCTCACGTACCGCGCGACACCGTGGACCGAGGCGAGGTCGCCGCGCGCGGCGAAGTTCGCGTAGCCCTCTCCGTGCGCGACGGCGATGGGGATGAGGGACCCGGCCATCCCGGAGGTGAAGATCGAGGGGCTGTCGAGCACCTCGACGAGCGAGAGGCGGGCCTCGTACTGCTCGGAGACGTTGCGGGTGAAGCGCGGCCAGGCCTCGGCGCCGGGGATGTGGTCGGCCAGCGCGGCGAACATCTGGCAGCCGTTGCAGATGCCGATGCCGAAGGTGTCCGGCCGGTGGAAGAACTCGTGGAAGGCCTCGGTGAGCCCCTCGTTGAAGAGGATCGAGCGGGCCCAGCCCTCACCTGCGCCGAGGGTGTCGCCGTAGGAGAACCCACCGCAGGCCGCGAGCCCGACCGCGTCCCGGAGGTCGAAGCGGCCGCTCTGCAGGTCGGTCATGTGCACGTCCCAGGCCTCGAAGCCGGCCCGGTCGAAGGCGAATGCGGTCTCGACGTGGCTGTTGACCCCCTGCTCACGCAGGATCGCGACCTTCGGCCGGGCACCGAGGTTCACGTAGGGCGCCGAGATGTCGTCGGTCGGGTCGAAGGTGGTTCTCAGGGTGAGGACCGGCTCGGCGGAGCCGGCGAGGGCATGCTCGCTGTCGGCGGACTCCGGGTTGTCGCGCAGTCTGGCGATCCGCCAGGACACCTCGTCCCAGGCCTGCTGGAGGTCCGCGAGGGACTCGTCGAGCGCGGGCTCAGCATCACCCATCACGACGCGCACCCGGCGACCCGCGTGAGCACGCCCCACAACCCCGCTCACTCCACCGAGGTCGTGGGCTGCCAGGACCCCCAGAGCCGCCTCGACATCATCCGCCGCCACCCCGAGCACGACACCCAACTCCTCCGCGAAAAGCCCTGCGACAGAAGCCGACTCGAGCTCCACACCCACACCACCGGCGAAGGCCATCTCACACGCGGCCGCCCACAGACCGCCGTCCGACCGGTCGTGGTACGCGGTGACCAGACCTCGCTCCCGCAGCTCGGCGAGCGCGGCCGCGAGTCGGACGAGCAGCGCTGGGTCGTCGAGATCCGGTGTGGTGCCACCGAACTCGCCCTGGGTCTGGGCGGCGATCGAGCCACCCAGCCTTGCCGCTCCGGCACCGAGGTCGACGAGGATGAGCGTCGAGTCGGCCGAGAGCTGCGGCGTCCAGGTGCCGCGGACATCCGGCAGCACGGCGAAGGCGGTGACCACGAGCGAGACCGGCGAGATGACCTGCCGCGCCTCCCCCGACTCCGGATCGGTCCACTTCGTCCGCATCGAGAGCGAGTCCTTGCCGACCGGCACCGACACGCCGAGCGTCGGACAGAGCTCCATCGCGACTGCGTGCACCGTGTCGAAGAGGGCCGCGTCCTCACCCGGCTCGCCGGTGGCGGCCATCCAGTTGCACGACAGCTTGACCGATGACAGCGAGCGGACAGGCGCAGCAAGAAGATTGGTGATCGCCTCGCCGACTGCGAGGCGTCCTGAGGCCGGTGCGTCGATGGCAGCCACGGGCATGCGCTCCCCCGAGGCCATCGCCTCTCCAGCGAAGCCCACGAAGTCCGCAAGAGTCACCGCGACGTCCGAGACCGACACCTGCCACGGACCCACCATCTGGTCCCGGTGGGACAACCCGCCGACGGTCCGGTCACCGATCGTGATGAGGAAGCGCTTCGAGGCGACGCTCGGGTGACGCAGGACGGCATACGCCAGCTCCCGGACATCTGCACCCTCGAGGCTGAGCGAGGGCGAGGACCGCGACACCCGCGTGACGTCACGGACCATCCGCGGCGGCTTCCCGAGAAGGACCTCCATCGGCATGTCCACGGGGAGGTCATCGCCCGGCTCGTCCTCGGGACCGTTGGCGACCACGAGCTGACCGTCGTCCTTCGCGACGCCGACCACCGCATACGGACAGCGCTCCCGCTCGCAGAGGGCCGCGAACTCGTCGAGCGACTCGGGCGCCAGCGCGATGACGTAGCGCTCCTGGCTCTCGTTGGACCAGATCTCCTTCGGCGCCAGGCCGCTCTCCTCGAGCGGGACCTTGGAGAGGTCGAAGCGGGCGCCGAGACCTGCGTCGTCGACGAGCTCGGGGAAGGCGTTGGACAGACCGCCGGCGCCGACATCGTGAATGGCGAGAATGGGATTCGCGTCGCCGAGGCTCCAGCAGTGGTTGATGACCTCCTGCGCCCGACGCTCGATCTCGGGGTTGCCGCGCTGGACCGAGTCGAAGTCGAGCTCGGCGACGTTGGTGCCTGCAGCCATCGACGAGGCTGCACCGCCGCCCATGCCGATCCGCATCCCCGGGCCACCGATCTGGATGAGCAGCGTGCCCGCGGGGAAGCGGACCTTCTCGACCTGCTCGGTGCTGATCGTGCCCAAGCCGCCCGCGCTCATGATCGGCTTGTGGTAGCCGCGCCGCACGCCGTCGACGGTCTGCTCGTAGACCCGGAAGAACCCACCGAGCGCCGCCCGGCCGAACTCGTTGTTGAACGCCGCTGCGCCGAGGGGCCCGTCGATCATGATCTCGAGCGGGCTCGCGATGTGCGCCGGAGCGCCGTAGGGCTCGGCCTCCCACGGCTCGTCGGTGCCGGGCAGGTGCAGGTTCGACACGGCAAAACCGGTCAGGCCGGCCTTCGGCTGCGAGCCACGACCCGTCGCACCCTCGTCGCGGATCTCGCCGCCCGCGCCAGTCGCGGCGCCCGGGAAGGGGCTGATCGCGGTGGGGTGGTTGTGGGTCTCCACCTTCATGAGGACGTGGACCTCACCGGGGCGCTGCGCATACGGACTCGGCCCGGCGTGACCCTCGGGGCCGCCCTGCGGGATCAACCGCGACCGGGTGCCGCCCTCGATGACCGACGCGTTGTCCTTGTAGGCGACGATCGTCCCGGCCCCGGCGACCGCCTCCGTGTGCCGGATCATGCCGAAGAGCGAGCGGTCCTGCGCCTCCCCGTCGATGATGAAGTCCGCATTGAAGATCTTGTGCCGACAGTGCTCCGAGTTCGCCTGGGCGAACATCATCAGCTCGACGTCGCTGGGGTTGCGGCCCAGGCCGGTGAACGCCTCGACGAGGTAGTCGATCTCGTCCTCCGACAGCGCCAGGCCCCACTCGACATTCGCGCGCTCCAGCGCCGAGCGCCCCTCACCGAGCAGGTCGACGCGAGCCATGGGCTCACCCTCACGTTCGTCGAAGAGGTGCCGCGCATCATCCCGGCTGTGCAGGACCGACTCGGTCATCCGGTCATGGAGCAGGGCGGCGACCGCATGCCACTCGTCGTCGCTGAGAGAGTCCTCGACGCCGAGCTGGTACTCGGTCACCCGCTCGACCCGCTCGACGGCGACGCCGCACGAGTGCGCGATATCGGTCGCCTTGGACGCCCAGGGCGAGATCGTCCCGAGCCGAGGGGCGACGACAACGGTCACCTCGGTCTCGCCCTCGCCCCGCACCGGCTCCTCGTATGCGTCGCCATAGGTGAGCAGACGGGTCACCGTCTGCAGGGTGTCGGGGTCGAGCGGCTGACCGCTCGAGACGACGTGCACATA
>JAAYCP010000156.1 GCA_012729695.1 Actinomycetales bacterium
CGCCTTGGAGATCCTCGTGGCCGCTTCTCGCATCGCAACTGCACTGAGTGCGCTCGTGCTCCTGCCTGTCGGTCTCACTGCCTGCGGATCCGAGGAGGGCACCCCGGACTCTCCCACGGCCGCCAGTTCTACGGCGCAGGCCTCGGAGCCGACTGGGTCGCCGTCAGCGCCGAGCACGTCCGAGGAGCCCACCGCAGAGCCGGCTGCCGAGGCAGCCCTCGGCGACTGGTGCGCGGCCCTCGACACCGTGGCCGGGGGCGTGCAGGCGGTCATCCCGGATCAGGGTGAGTGGAGCGACCCGGAGGACCTGGGGCCCGTCACACCGGGAGCGAACGACACCTTCACCGACCGGGTCACCTGCGCGATGCACCTCGGCGAGACCTTCGAGGGGTTGTCACTCGGCATCACCGAGAGCCAGTACCCCGACGAGGCGGCCGCCTCGGAGCTGGTGGCGGCGCTGCGAGACGACACCGATCCGATGGCCTCGAGCGAGGACGTCGACCTCGGTGACGAGGGGATCTACACGACCTACAACGGCGAGATGGCCATGCCTGCCTTCATCTCGTACTCGGTGACCCTGCGGGAGGGCGACCGGGTGATCAGGACCTCCCTGCGGGACCACAACGTCGATGCCCCTGCCGACGAAGCGACCCGCCGGGCTCAGCTGCTCAGCGTGGTCGAGCTGCTGCAGCAGTGAGCAGAGAGACAGATCCACCCTCGTCGCCACGCGAGCGAGAGCCAACAGTCCTACGGACACAACAGTCCAACAGAGATAGCAGTTCAACAGAGATCACAGCGATACCTGACAGAGAGGAACCACCAGTGGGCGAGAAGGGAAACCTGACCTCGGCGGAGCTCGCGGCCGCTGCAGAGGCGGGGGTGACGCACTCGGTGATCGCCGGCGCGGGCACCACGGTGACCGCCATCGTGACCGAGACAGGAGACACGCTCAAGGACAAGATCATCGACAAGGGCACGGACGCCGGGATCGCGGGCGCCACCGAAGCCTGGCGGAGCCGCGGGTCCGACCGGTCGGCAGCGGATGTGGAGTCATCCGGAGTGGACGAGGCCGCTCCGGATCCCGACGTCACTCGCTGACCGGTCATGGCCGACACCGTCCTGCTGCGTCACCTGCTCGGTGCCGGCGGCGACCTCGGCAGCACCGCCCCCCTCGTCGGCGTCGAGCACGAGCTCCAGGCCCACACGGGCAGCACTCTGCGCGACTTCAGGTCCCTCCTGCCGACGGTGGCCGGGCCGGTGCTGCTCTGCGATCCGGGGGACCCCCGTGCCCGACGGCTCCGGAGCGGGGTGGCGCTGACCGCCGACGGCTGGGAAGCCGAGCTGGTCACCCCACCACTGCCGCTGGACGCGGCCGCCCCCGCAGCGCTCGCGCGGATGCTGGCAGAGGAGAGCGCCCGACTGCTGACCGCGCTCCAGCGCGACGAGCCGACGACTCGCCTGACCGGCTTCTCGACCCACATCAACGTCTCCGTCCCCGACTCTGCCGTCATCGACGTCGCTCGCGAGTTCGCCGCCCGCTTCGCGGCAGCGACCATGCTGCTCCTCGACCGGCCGGGATCGCCCGGCCTTCTCGTCCGGCCCCGCAGGGGCAGGCTGGAGATCGGCGGAGAGTATGCCGAGGGCGAGGACCTCGCAGCGGCCGTGACCTTCGTGTCGGCTGCGGTGAGCCACCTGCTCTCGCAGCCAGCGCATACGAACGTGTCAGTGGGAGAGGGGAACTGGACGGTCGAGCCGGCCCGGGAGCGGTTCGGGCACTTCGTGCCTGCCGATGCAGTGGCGCCTGACCTGTATGCGTCGGGCCGCCGCTGCCTGCTGCGTCACGCTGGCGCATGGGTCACCGGCCAGCACCATCTGCAGTCGGTGTGGTCTGTGCTGCGGTCGGAGGCGATCTCGATGGGCCTGGACCCGGCGCCGGTGGACCGGCGCGTGGCGGGCCTGGTGCCGCTGCCGTGTGAGCACGGCGAGCCCGCCGAGATCGCGCCCGGTCCTGGCGACGGGGCGGGCCTGGAGGTCCTGGACCCGGCAGCCCGGGTGCGGGAGCGCGAGACCCTGGTGCTCGAGCCCGTCTGGCTCACCTGGAACACCACCGCCTGGCGGTGCGAGGACTCCCGCAGTGGCCGCACGGTGCACCTCGTGATGCCGGTCTCAGACGAGCGGGTGTTCCTCGAGCGGCTGGACTCCGGACGGCTGGACACCTTCCTCCGGGTCTGTCTGCGCCGCCGGATCCGTCCCGCGCCGCTGGTGAACAGCACCCAGTCCAGGAAGCCCGGGGTGTGGACGACGGTGCGCCCCGACGCGCTGGTGCCGGCCGAGCGGGGCGCGGACGGCATACCGATGTCCGGCGGGTCTGGAGGAGGGCAGGACGCGCAGGCCAAGGAGCGTCGCGACGAGAGCGCGCCCTCGCCCTCCACGACCTCGCGACCCGGTCCTCCCGGGCGCCGCTCGTGGTGGGTGGCAGGTGCGGCAGCCGGGTTGCTCGCCGCCGGGGGCGTGGCCGCTGCACTGACGCTGGGCGGATCGGGGTCCGATGAGCCGGCTGCCTCCCCGACCGCTCCGGGGGCAGCCACATCGCAGGGCGCCGCGGCCGCACCGGCCACCGAGACCGGGGGCTCCGGGACCGAGGCGTCCGAGACCGAGGCCTCCGAGGGCGGGGGGTCGGTGGACTTCGCGGGGGTCTTCACCAGCGCCTGTGACCCAGCGGCGCCGGACTGTGACACGTATGTCGAGCCCGACGTCGTGGCCACCTTGGCGTGCGATGGTGACGCGTGCGTCATCTCCTTCGCGCAGGTCGACTGGGCCGCCGTGCCACCCCTGACCCGCTCCGATCCCACGACCTTCACGGGCGAGGACGTCAACATCTGCGACCAGCCGGTGACCGTCACCGTCGAGCTGGTGGGCTCGGCGCTGAGCATGGAGCAGGTCGGAGGCTCGAGTCCCCCCAGCTGCTGGTCGGGGACCAACACCTTCGAGGGCGAGTACGTCGCCGGCGAGCTCAGCGGATGGGCGCCGTAGCCCGGCTCAGGAGGGGGTGCGTTTGGTTCGTTCTTCCCTACCCTGGAGCGCTATAGCGCCGCAGAGTGATGACAACGAACCAAACACGGGGAGCGGGGAGGCGGCGCTCGGCGGTCACTGGATCCGCTCGAGATGGGCGGCGACGATCCGGTCGATGAGCTCGGCGGGCCAGGGATCCGCGTAGCGGAAGTGCAACGTCCCCTTCGCCTTGCGGTAGGGCGTCAGGTCGGCCTCCAGCGCCGCATCGGTGGCGGAGTCGGGGACCGGATAGATGGCCAGGTGCTCGTCCCAGAGCCCCACGTGGAGCAGGACCCGTCCGTCGACGAAGAAGCTCGGCATCTTGTAGGACAGCCGTTC
>JAAYCP010000157.1 GCA_012729695.1 Actinomycetales bacterium
CACGAGCACCCACAAGCGGACCCCCTCCATTCGGGAGCAGCACCGCGCGATCCAGCGCGCCCACGAGCACCCACTAGCGGACGCCCCTCGCAGCGGGAGCAGCACCGCGCGATCCAGCGCGCCCCTCGACTCGTGGCTAGGCCGCGCGTGGCGAGTACATGATGACGGCGACGCCAATGAGGCAGATCAAGGCGCCGACGATGTCGTAGCGGTCGGGCCTGAACCCGTCAGCGACCATCCCCCACACCAACGACCCCGCCACGAACACCCCACCGTAGGCGGCGAGGATGCGGCCGAAGTTCGCATCCGGCTGCAGGGTCGCGACGAATCCGTAGGCACCCAGCGCAATCACCCCGGCGCCAATCCAGAGCCAGCCGCGGTGCTCACGCACGCCCTGCCACACCAGCCACGCCCCGCCGATCTCCGCGATGGCAGCCGCCACGAACAACACGATCGACCTGAGCACCGTCATCCCCGAATCCTTCCAGCCACCGCCGCACTACGGGGAAGCCGGCGCACGCAAGTGCACCCACGATCCGATATCCCTCACAACGGGTGCTGCAGCGCGCGATCTACCGCACGCGCGACCACCCGCACCACGATGCTCTCCGCATTGGGTGATGAAGCGCGCACTCCTGCGCACGCGCGACCACCCACAACTGATCACCCACAACAGTGGGTGCCTCACCGCGCGGTCGAAATGACGCGCGCGACTCAGTGCAGGCTGCTGGCGAAGCTCGCGTCGTGCGTCATCTTGTCCGACATGCCGGCGGCCTTGAGGTCGCGCCGGATCTCGGTCGGGAGGGCGAAGGTCAAGGACTCCTCGGCCGCGATGACCGGCTTCACGTCGACGTAACCCCGCGCAGCCAGGTAGTCCAGCACCCCGCGGACCAGGACCTCGGGCACGGATGCACCACTCGTCACGCCGACGGTGTTCACCCCGTCCAGCCAGGCCTCGTCGATCTCGTCGGCGAAGTCGACCAGGTGGCCGGCGCGTGAGCCGTGCTCGAGGGCGACCTCGACGAGCCGCACCGAGTTCGACGAGTTGCGCGAGCCCACGACGATCATCAGGTCGCACTCGGCGGCCATCTGCTTCACCGCGAGCTGGCGGTTCTGCGTCGCGTAGCAGATGTCGTCACTGGGCGGGTCCTGCAGCGCGGGGAACCTCTCCCGGAGCCGGCGCACCGTCTCCATCGTCTCGTCGACCGACAGCGTGGTCTGCGAGAGCCAGACGACCTTGTTCGGGTCGCGCACGACGACGTTCTCGACATCGTCCGGTCCGTCGACGAGCGTGATGTGGTCGGGGGCCTCACCGGAGGTGCCGATGACCTCCTCGTGGCCCTCGTGGCCGATGAGCAGGATGTCGAAGTCGTCGTCGGCGAAGCGGATCGCCTCGCGGTGCACCTTGGTCACGAGCGGGCAGGTGGCGTCGATCGTCTTCAGCCCGAGCTGACGCGCCTCCTGGTGGACGACCGGCGCGACCCCGTGAGCCGAGAAGATGACGGTCGCACCCTCGGGGACCTCGTCGGTCTCCTCGACGAAGATCGCGCCGCTGCGCTCGAGCGTGGTGACGACGTGCTTGTTGTGCACGATCTGCTTGCGCACATAGACCGGCGGGCCGTACAGCTCGAGGGCCTTCTCGACGGTGACGACGGCTCGGTCCACGCCCGCGCAGTATCCGCGGGGCGCCGCCAGGAGCACGCGCTTGGTCGGGGAGTCAGGCTGGACAGACATACCCTCCACTGTACGTGGCTGTGAGCGTGCCCCCTTCCTCGCTCCGGTCGCCCACCCCTCCCGCAGCGGCCCCGGGACCACGCCGGAAACCGCCCCCTTGTCAGAGCGCCTGCCTACAGTGGCGTGCGTGATCACCACCCTCGCCGTCTCGGGCTACCGCTCGCTGCGCGACATCGTCGTCGGCCTCGGTCGGCTCACGGTGGTCACCGGCCCGAACGGCAGCGGCAAGTCCAGCCTCTACCGCTCGCTGCGACTCCTTGCAGACTGCGCGGCGGGTGGAGTGGTCGGCTCCCTCGCCCGGGAGGGCGGACTGCAGTCGGTCCTCTGGGCCGGCCCGGAGACCTTGGGCGGAGCCCGCAGGGGGTATGCGGTGGAGGGCACCCGCCGCAAGGGTCCGGTGAGTCTCCTGCTGGGTTATGCGAGCGACGACTTCGGCTACCTCATCGACCTCGGCCTACCGATCCCGCAGAGCGAGTCGGCATTCAACCGCGATCCGCAGGTCAAGCGTGAGCTCATCTTCAGCGGGGAGGTGGCCCGCCCAGGGACGGTGCTGGTCCAGCGGAAGGGCCCGACCGTCTCGACGCGGCAGGGTCGTGGGTGGAGCGACCTGGCGAACGGCCTGTCACCGGCGGCGAGCATGATGACCGAGCTCGCGGATCCGCAGCGAGCGCCCGAGATGCTCATCGTGCGGGAGCAGATCCGGGCCTGGCGGTTCTACGACGGGTTCAGGGTAGACGCCGACGCCCCCGCCCGCCGGCCACAGGTCGGCACGCGCACCGAGATCCTCTCCGGCGACGGGCACGACCTGGCTGCAGCCATCCAGACGATCTTCGAGGTCGGCGACGCTGCAGGTCTGCAGGACAGCGTCGCGGATGCCTTCGACGACTCGCGCGTCGAGGTCATCTGGGAGGGCGGGCTCTGCGAGGTCGCCGTGCGCCAGCCGGGGATGCTCCGGGCGCTGCGGGCGAGCGAGCTGTCCGACGGGACGATCAGGTACCTGCTCCTCGTCGCCGCCCTGCACACGCCCCGGCCGCCGGAGCTCATGGTGCTCAACGAGCCCGAGACCAGCCTCCACCCGGAGCTCATCGCACCCCTGGCGCGGCTCATCGCCTCGGCAGCACGGAACACGCAGGTCCTCGTCGTCACGCACTCCACGGCGCTCCTCGACGCGATGACCGAGGCGGCCGCGGATACGCTGCCGGATGAGATCGTCCCGATCACCTTGCGCAAGGATCTCGGCGAGACCCACATCGAAGGACAAGGACTGTTGACGACACCACCCTGGCACTGGGGGACGCGGTGACCTCGGCCCTGCCCGAACGCGCAGCCGACACCTCCGCCGAGAACCCCTGGCCGGTGCGGCTGCTCTCGATGAAGATCGGCGAGTACGTCGACAAGATGTCGGTCGTCTGGATCGAGGGCCAGGTCGTCCAGCTCAACCGGCGGCCCGGCTCGTCGATGGCCTACCTCACCCTGCGGGACGTCGACGTCGACATGTCCTTCTCGGTCGCGATCCGGGTCACCGCCCTCGACGCGATGCCTCCGCTCCAGGAGGGCGCGCGCGTCGTCACCCAGGTCAAGCCGGCCTTCTGGCCACAGCGGGGCAGCCTCAGCCTCGACGCCCGCCAGATCCGACCCGTCGGCGTCGGCGAGCTCCTCGCCCGCATCGAGTACCTCAAGGCCAACCTCGCCGCCGAGGGTCTCTTCGACGCCCGCCGCAAGCGCCCGCTCCCGTTCCTGCCGCGCGTCGTCGGCCTCGTGTGCGGTCGCGGCAGCGCCGCCGAGCGGGACGTCATCGAGAACGCCCGGCGCCGCTGGCCCTCGGTCAGGTTCGCCGTCCGTGCCGTCGCGGTCCAGGGCAGCAACGCGGTCCCGGAGGTCATCACCGCACTGCAGGCCCTCGATGAGACCGACGAGGTCGACGTCATCGTCATCGCCCGCGGGGGTGGCTCCGTCGAGGACCTCCTTCCCTTCTCCAACGAGGCGCTCATCCGCGCTGTATCCGCCGCGCGCACTCCGGTCGTCAGCGCCATCGGACACGACATCGACACTCCCCTGCTCGACTACGTCGCCGACTTCCGCGCGAGCACCCCGACCGACGCTGCAAAGGCGATCGTCCCCGACGCAGCCGCCGAGCGCTCCGCCGTGCAGACCTACCTGCACCGGCTGCGCAGCGCCCTCCGTGGACGTCTCCGGCATGAGCGGGCGGCCCTCAACGCACTGCGGGCGCGGCCAGTGCTCTCGGCGCCCACGGCATACCTCGCTCTGCAGCGTGAAGAGGTCGAGTTCCTGCGCTCCCGTGCGCGGTCAGCGGTGATGCGGCGGCTCGAGCGCGAGCGCGACCGGGTCACCCACCTGCGGGCGACCGCCCGGGTGCTGTCGCCGACCTCGACGATCGAGAGAGGGTATGCGCTGGTCACCCGGGTCGACGGATCGGTCGTCACCGACCCCAACCAGGTCGAGGTCGACGAGCTGCTCCGCGTACGGGTCGCCGCCGGAGACTTCGGCGTCCGCGTCGCCGGTGGCCCGACACCGGACCCACGTCCAGCCGCAGCTGCTGGTTCGGGCACTGCGCGCCCACGTCCAACCACTGCCAAGAAGCGTTCAGGCACCACTGAACCCTCAGACACAGCCAAGGAGAGTCATGAGTGAGAGAACCGATGGGCCGGCAGCCCAGCGCGACGTCGCCGAGCTGAGCTACGAGGAGGCCAAGGAGGAGCTGACCTCCATCGTGTCCGTCCTCGAGGCCGGTTCGGCCTCGCTGGAGGAGTCGGTGAGGCTGTGGGAACGCGGCGAGGCGCTGGCGGCGCACTGCTCCCAGTGGCTCGACGAGGCGCAGGCTGCAGTCGAGGGTGGCGAGCGCCGCGATCCCGAGCAGGCCTGACCCACGCGCTCCCCGCGGGATCCCTAGCGACCGGTGACGGGCTCCAGTGCGGCGGCGAACGACTCGAGCTGCTCCCACGACGCGTTGCCGGTCACCACGCTGGTGAGCCCGCCGTTCTCAGCCGTCCGCACGAGGGATCGCTGGAGGCGCGAGCCCTCCCGCGCATACTGCCGCCAGGTCTCTCCCTCGATCTCGGTCGTCCCGACAGCGGGTGCCTCGTTGACCTGGCCCGCGATCCACTCGTCGGAGGCGTCGTCGGCCTCATTGAGGGCGACGAACTTGCCGTCCGGCGTCTCGAACCCGGCGTGCCAAGTCATCAGACCCTGGGCGCTCATGCGGTACTCCGCGCGGGTCTCGACCCAGTCATCACCCAGATCCTTCGGCGCGCTGACCGCAAGGCCGGTGGTCTGGGCGACCTGCTCGGCGGTCTCCTGGACGTCGACACCGGAGTGGTCGGGCTGCAGCCGCGGAGCCACGATGACGAACAGCGCCATGATCGCGCCGATGACGAGGAGCGAGCGGAGCATGTTCGCGACCGAGCCCTGCATGTAGGAGCTCACGGCTCCCCCGGCTCGCGGCGGCTGCTGGCCCGTCGGGCGCGCCGACACGTCGTGGGGGCTGGGCTGATCAGTCACCTGCCCATTGTCCCTGATTGCGGAAGCACCTCGACCACGCACCGAGGGCCACCGCGTCACCCACGCCGAAGTCCGAGGGCCCCCTGCCACGGGCGCATGCACGGGCAACCGCCCCACGCCTGTCCCCAGATCCGTCCCGTCCCGAGCCGTACCCCCTCCGCCATCCAGCGTGGGGGAGGCATCGGCCTGCCGCGACTAGGATTCGAGGTGGCTGCGAGCGCCGTGCCCACCCTCACGAGAGAGGCCCCATCCCATGTCCACGCCACGCATCCTCGTGATCGGCGAGGCACTGATGGACATCGTGACCGAGCCCGACGGGACCGAGACCGAGCACGTCGGCGGGAGCCCCGCCAACGTCGCAATGGGTCTGGCCCGACTCGGCCACCCGGTCCGCCTGGCGACGACTATTGGACCGGACGCCCGCGGCGAGCGGATCAGGGCCCACCTGCGCCAGCACGGGGTGCGGCCCACGAAGGGCAGCTCCACCGCCGACCCGACGTCCACCGCTCGGGTGACGTTCGATGAGAAGCGCAACGCGGCATACGAGTTCGACATCCGGTGGGACCTCGCGCCGGTGAAGGTGGGACGACGGGTAGGGCACCTCCACGTCGGCTCGCTCGCCACCGCCCTGGAGCCCGGCGCCAGCAGGGCGCGCGCGGCCATCGCGGCGCACCGGGACCGGGTCACCGTGTCCTACGACCCCAATATCCGGCCCGGGATCATGGGCGAGCTGTCGGCGATCCGCCCGGGCGTCGAGGACCTCGTCGCCCTGAGCGACGTCGTCAAGGCGAGCAGCGACGACGTGGGTCTGCTCTATCCGGGCCTCGACCTGCGGCACGTCATCGAGCACTGGCTCTCCCTCGGTGCTCCGCTCGTGGTCCTCACCCGCGGCGCGGACGGCGTCGTCTACCGGACCCGCGACGGCGAGCTCGTCACGAGGCCGACCCTGGCGACGCGGGTGGTGGACACCGTAGGCGCCGGCGACTCGTTCACGGCCGGACTCCTCTCCGGCCTGCTGAGCCTCGGGCTCATCGGCTCGGTCGCTGCCCGAGGTGCCCTGCGCAGCGCCGGCAGCGAGGCTGTCCGGCCGGCCATCGACCGCGCCCTGGCGACAAGTGCCGTGACCGTTGAGCACGCCGGCGCGTATGCCCCCGAACCCGCCGAGCTGTGGCCGCACCGGCCCGCGCTCGCCACCCCTCCGACCCACCTCAGAGAGGACCGACATGGCTGAATTCGCCTACTCCGACCTGTTGCCCGCGGGCCCGGGCCACATGCCCTTCCGGCTGCTCACGACCGAGGGGGTCGAGGTGGTCAGCGGTCCGGACGGGCGTGAGTTCCTCCAGGTCGACCCGTCGGCGCTCACCCTGCTGGCCGAGACCGCGATGCACGACATCGCCCACTACCTGCGGCCCACTCACCTGCAACAGCTGCGCAACATCCTCGACGACCCGGAGGCCAGCAACAACGACAAGTTCGTCGCCCTCGACCTGCTCAAGAACGCCAACATCTCGGCCGGCGGCGTGCTGCCCATGTGCCAGGACACCGGCACCGCGATCATCATGGGCAAGCGCGGCCAGCACGTCCTCTCGCCGGGCCGCGACGAGGAGCACCTCTCCCGGGGTGTCTACAACGCGTACACGACGCTCAACCTGCGCTACTCGCAGATGGCGCCGGTGACGATGTGGGAGGAGAAGAACACCGGCTCCAACCTGCCCGCCCAGATCGAGCTCTACGCCGACACCACCCCCGGCAAGGAGACGTCCTACTCGTTCCTCTTCATGGCCAAGGGCGGCGGCTCGGCGAACAAGTCCTTCCTCTACCAGGAGACCAAGGCCGTCCTGAACCCCGAGTCGATGATGCGCTTCCTCGACGAGAAGCTGCGCAGCCTCGGCACGGCCGCCTGCCCGCCGTACCACCTCGCGATCGTCGTCGGCGGCACCAGCGCCGAGTTCGCGCTCAAGACGGCCAAGTATGCGTCGGCCAAGTACCTCGACGACCTCCCCAAGTCCGGTGACCCGGCGACCGGCCACGGCTTCCGCGACCTCGAGCTCGAGCAGGAGGTGCTCGAGCTGACCCGCCAGCTCGGCATCGGCGCCCAGTTCGGCGGCAAGTACTTCTGCCACGACGTCCGCGTCATCCGGCTGCCCCGGCACGGAGCGTCCCTCCCCGTGGCGATCGCGGTGTCGTGCTCTGCGGACCGGCAGTGCCTCGGCAAGATCACCCCGGAGGGTGTCTTCATCGAGCAGCTCGAGACCGACCCAGCCCGCTTCCTCCCCGACACCACCCACGAGTCGCTGGCCGGCGACAGCGGGCTGGACGAGGCGGTGGGCGCCTCCTCCACCGGTCAGGGCGCGGTCGTGCGCATCGACCTCAACCAGCCGATGGAGCAGATCCTCGCCGAGCTCAGCAAGCACCCGGTCAAGACCCGGCTCTCCCTCACCGGTCCCCTCGTCGTCGCCCGCGACATCGCCCACGCGAAGATCAAGGAGCGCCTCGACGCCGGTGAGCCGATGCCGGACTACCTGCGCAACCACCCGGTGTACTACGCCGGTCCGGCCAAGACGCCCGAGGGCATGCCGAGCGGCTCGTTCGGGCCGACGACCGCGGGCCGGATGGACTCCTACGTCGACCAGTTCCAGGCCGCCGGCGGGTCCCTCGTCATGCTCGCGAAGGGCAACCGCAGCCAGCAGGTCACCGACGCCTGCCGCGCCCACGGCGGCTTCTACCTCGGCTCGATCGGCGGCCCGGCCGCCCGGCTCGCGCAGGACTGCATCAAGAGTGTCGAGGTCATCGAGTACCCCGAGCTCGGCATGGAGGCGATCTGGAAGATCGAGGTCGAGGACTTCCCCGCGTTCATCGTCGTCGACGACAAGGGCAACGACTTCTTCGCCTCGGTGACCAAGCCGGTCGCCTTCTCCATCGGCAAGCGACCGGGACTCTGATGCGCGGTCTCCTCCGGGTCGACGGGCACCATCCGGTCGACCACCATCGACATGCCCTCCGTCGACGGGCGAGCGCGTGAGCGCCCGGCTCACCGAGATCCGGGTCTTCCCGGTCAAGAGCACTGCCGGCCGGCCGCTCGACAGCGTCGAGGTCGAGCCGCTCGGCCTGACCGGTGACCGGCGCTGGATGATCGTCGACCTGGACGGCGAGTGTGTCACGGCACGCACCGACGCCGACCTGCTGACCATCGTGGCCGGGACGTCCGGGGAGGACCTCACTCTGCGCACCGGCGCAGACGGCGCAGATACCATCACCGTCGCGCCACCGACCGGACCGGTCGTCGAGGTGACGGTCCACGGGCGACCCCTCCACGGCATACCCGCTGGGCCGGAGGTGGGCGACTGGCTCGCCCAGGTGACCGGCCGCCGTGACCTGCGGCTGGTCCATCTCGGGCGGCCCCGGCCGCTCAACCCCGACTTCTCGAAGCCGGGTGACGCCACCGCCTTCGCGGACGCCTACCCCGTCACGCTCGCCTCGATGGCCTCGCTGCGCCGTGTCCAGGACTGGGTCACCGAGACCGCGCTCGAGCGCGGTGAGGACCCCACCGAGATCTCCATCGACCGGTTCCGTCCCAACCTCGTCATCGAGGGCGAGCTGGAGCCGTTCGAGGAGGAGGGCTGGCAGTCCGTATGCGTGGGCGAGGTCGTCTTCGACGTCGCCAAGCTCATCGACCGCTGCGTGCTGACGACGATCGAGCCCACCACCCGGCAGCGGGGTCACGAACCGATCCGCAGCCTGGCGCGCCACCACGCCTGGGACGGCAAGACGTGGTTCGGCCTCCAGCTCATCCCCCGCTCACACGGCCCGGTCCGCGTCGGCGATCGCGTGACCGGGACCTGAGTGCTCCGCCCCTGAGCGCGGCGACCTGAGGGATCACTCAGGTCGCCGTTGACGCCTGCGCCGAAGCACGGTCCGATGAGCCTCGGACCCAACGGCGGGTCCCACGGTCCGGGCCGGAAGCGGAGGTCGTCATGCAGGTTCCTTCCCCCTTCGAGTACGAGAGGGCGCAGAGCGTGCAGCACGCCATCGCCCTCCTCGAGCGCCTCGGCGAGGACGCCCGGGTCGTCGCCGGCGGGCACAGCCTGCTGCCGATGATGAAGCTCCGGCTGGCCGATCCCGAGTACCTCGTCGACATCAACGACCTGCGGGAGGAGCTGGGCTACATCACGGTCGAGGGCGGTGAGGTCCGCATCGGAGCCCTCGTCCGGCATGCCGATCTGCTTGCCGACGAGAACCTGGCAGCCCTCTTCCCGATCATCCGTGACGCCGAGCGGCTCATCGCCGATCCGGTCGTCCGGAACTGGGGCACGCTCGGAGGCTCGCTGTGCCAGGCCGACCCGTCGGAGGATCTCACGACGGTCTGTGAGGCCCTCGATGCGCAGTGCGTCATCACCGGCAGCTCCGGCCAGCGGGTCGTGAGCATGGCCGAGTTCTACCGGGGGCCGTACGAGACGGCGGTCGGTGAGGCCGAGCTGCTCACCGAAGTCCGCCTTCCCATCCGCCCGGGTGGGGCAAGCGCGTACCAGAAGGTCAAGCGGCGGGCCGGCGACTGGCCGGTCGCCGCCAGCGGCGTCGCGGTATGGCTCGACGGCGGCACCGTCACCGATGCCAGGGTGGCCCTGACCGCGGTGGGAGCCGAGGGAGTCGTCGACGTCAGCGACGTGCTCGTGGGGGCCACGCCCAGCGAGGAGGTGTTCGCGGCAGCCGGCGCCCTCGCCTCCGCCGCGAGCGCGCCCGTCACCGACTCCCGCGGCAGCGCCGAGTACAAGCGCCACCTCGCGGGTGAGCTCACCGTCCGCGCCCTCCGCTCCGCCGTCGAGCGGGCCCTCTCCAGCACCCCCTGAGGAAGGAAACGACCAATGCAGGTGACGATGACCGTCAACGGGACCGAGGTCAGCCGGGACATCGAGCCGCGGACGCTGCTCGTGCACTTCCTGCGCGACACACTCGGTCTGACCGGCACCCACTGGGGCTGCGACACGAGCAACTGCGGCGTCTGCGTCGTGTGGGTCGACGAGCGGCCGGTGAAGTCCTGCACCATGCTCGCCGCGATGGCCGGTGGCAAGTCGGTGCGCACCGTCGAGGGCCTCGAGCGCGACGGCGAGCTGGACCCGGTGCAGCGCGGCTTCATGGAGTGCCACGGCCTGCAGTGCGGCTACTGCACCCCCGGGATGATGATGACCGCCCGCTGGCTGCTCGACCACAACCCCGACCCGACCGAGGGCGAGATCCGCGAGGCGATCTCCGGCCAGATCTGCCGGTGCACCGGCTACAGCACCATCGTCCGCTCCATCCGGTGGGCGGCCACCCATGAGAACTCCTCGTCCATCGAGTCCCCGGAGACCGCAGGGAGCCCGTCATGACCGCCACCCCGGAAACCGCCGCAGACCCCCGCGACCGCCGGCAGACCGAGTTCGAGGACAACGACCAGAAGCCGATCGGCTTCGGTCGAATGCTCCGCAAGGAGGACCCCCGGCTGATCCGCGGCCGGGGACGCTTCGTCGACGACGTGCAGCTGCCCGGCATGCTGCACCTCGCGATCCTGCGCGCACCGGTCGCGCACGCCCGGATCATCTCCGTCGACACCAGCGCCGCCGAGGCCCACCCCAAGGTGCGGCTCGTCGTCACCGGCGCGATGCTGCAGGAGAAGGGTCTGGCGTGGATGCCGACGCTCTCCAACGACGTCCAGTCCGTCCTCGCCACGGACAAGGTCCGCTTCCAGGGTCAGGAGGTCGCGTTCGTCGTCGCCGAGGACCGCTACTCCGCCCGGGACGCACTCGAGCTCATCGACGTCGAGTACGAGGAGCTGACTCCGGTCGTCGACGCCCGCCGCGCTCTCGACCCGTCCATGCCTGTCATCCGCGACGACCTCGAGGGCAAGACCGACAACCACATCTTCGACTGGGAGACCGGTGACGCCGCCGCGACCGAGGCCGCCTTCGCCAAGGCCGACGTCGTCGTCACCGAGGACATCGTCTACCCCCGGGTGCACCCCGCCCCGATGGAGACGCACGCGGCAGTCGCCGACTTCGACCGGGTCGAGGAGAAGCTCACTCTCTGGTCGACCTCGCAGGCGCCACACGCCCACCGCACTCTGTATGCGATCGTCGCCGGACTCCCCGAGCACAAGATCCGCGTCATCGCGCCCGACATCGGTGGCGGCTTCGGCGGCAAGGTCCCGATCTACCCGGGCTACGTGTGCGCGATCGTCGGCTCGATCCTCCTCGGTGTCCCCGTGAAGTGGGCCGAGGACCGCGCCGAGAACCTCACCTCCGGGTCCTTCGCCCGCGACTACATCATGCGTGGCGAGATCGCCGCGACGAAGGACGGCAAGATCCTCGCGATCCGCACCAACGTCCTCGCCGACCACGGGGCGTTCAACGGCCAGGCGGCCCCGACGAAGTACCCCGTCGGGTTCTTCGGGGTGTTCACCGGGTCCTACGACATCGAGGCGGCGTATGCAAAGGTCACCGCGGTCTACACGAACAAGGCTCCCGGTGGCGTGGCCTACGCATGCTCCTTCCGGATCACCGAGGCCGTGCACCTCGTGGAGCGCCTGGTGACCTCGCTCGCCCTCGAGATGGGCATCGACCAGGCCGAGATCCGGCTGCGCAACTTCATCCGTCCCGAGCAGTTCCCCTACGAGACCAAGACCGGCTGGGTCTACGACTCGGGCAACTACGAGGAGACGATGCGCGAGTCGATGCGCATCGCGGGATACGAGGAGCTGCTCGCCGAGCGCGAGGAGAAGCGGGCCCGCGGAGAGCTCATGGGGATCGGCGTCTCCTTCTTCACCGAGGCGGTCGGAGCCGGCCCCCGCAGGAAGATGGACATCCTCGGTCTCGGCATGGCCGACGGCTGCGAGCTGCGGATCCACCCGACCGGCAAGGCCGTCGTGCGCCTCTCGGTGAAGACCCAGGGTCAGGGTCACGAGACGACGTTCGCCCAGATCGTCTCCGAGGAGATCGGTATCCCACCGGCCGACATCGAGGTGGTCCACGGCGACACCGACAACACCCCCTTCGGTCTCGGCACCTACGGCAGCCGCTCCACACCGGTCTCCGGTGCGGCCGCGGCCCTCGTCGCCCGCAAGGTGCGGGACAAGGCCCAGATCATCGCCTCGGGAATGCTCGAGGTGTCGGTGGACGACCTCGAGTGGGAGAAGGGTTCGTTCCACGTCAAGGGCGACCCCAGTGCCTCCGTGACGATCCAGGACATCGCCATGCGGGCCCACGGCGCGGGCGACCTGCCCGACGGCCTGGAGGGCGGCCTCGAGGCGCAGATCTGCTACAACCCCGAGAATCTCACCTACCCCAACGGGGCCTACATTTGTGTGGTCGACGTCGACAAGGGCACCGGCGAGGTCAAGGTCCGCCGGTTCATCGCGGTCGACGACTGCGGGACGCGGATCAACCCGATGATCATCGAGGGTCAGATCCACGGCGGTCTCGTCGACGGGATCGGGATGGCGCTGATGGAGATCATCGAGTTCGACGAGTGGGGCAACTGCCTGGGCGGGTCGTTCATGGACTACCTCATCCCCACCGCACTGGAGTGCCCGGACTGGGAGACCGGCTTCACGGTCACCCCCTCCCCGCACCACCCGATCGGCGCCAAGGGCGTCGGTGAGTCGGCCACCGTCGGCTCTCCGCCCGCGATCGTCAACGCCGTGGTCGACGCGCTGTACCCGCTCGGGATCCGGAACGTCGACATGCCGATGACCCCGTCTCGGGTGTGGGACGCGATCCAGGGACACCCGCGTCCGCCCATCTAAGGTGACGTGAGAAGGAGGACCCATGACTGTGGTGACCGATCGAGCGCGCGAGCTGACCGAGGCCCGCACCCCGTTCGTCCACGCGACCGTCGTGCGCGCGCAGCCGCCCGCCTCGGCGTGCACTGGAGACGAGGCGATCATCCTCCCGGACGGCTCGATCGAGGGCTTCGTCGGCGGGCAGTGCGCCGAGGGGTCGGTGCGCGTCGCAGCGCTCAGCGCGCTCAGCAGCGGCAACAGCACGCTGCTGCGGGTGCTGCCGGACGACGCCGGCGAGTTCCCGGACACCCCCGGCGCACAGGTCGTCGTCAACCCGTGCCTGTCCGGTGGGGCGATCGAGATCTTCCTCAAGCCGGTTCTCCCGCCGCCGGTCGTCGAGATCGTCGGCCACTCACCCATCGCCCGGTCCCTGGCTCAGCTCTGCGAGGTCCTGGGGTATGCGACGCGCCGCTCCCTCCCGGACAGCTCGCCGGAGCCGACGGCCGCCGTGGTGATCGCGACCCACGGCCGCGACGAGCAGGAGTCGATCCGTCGGGCACTCGACGCCGGCGTCCCCTACATCGCGCTGGTCGCCAGTCCACGCCGCGGCGCGGCCGTCCTCGACGAGCTCGGCCTGAGCTGCTGTCAGCGCGAACGGATCAGCACCCCGGCAGGCTTGGATCTCGGGAGCCGGACCGCCGGTGAGGTCGCCGTCTCGATCCTCGCCGAGCTCATCGGCAAGCTCCGTCGCGGAGAGCTGCAGACCGGCGGTGAGTCAGTTGCCGCGGACACATCAGGCACGGACGCAACGGCCACCGACACGACCGCCATGGTCACGGAGCCTCAGCCGGAGCCGAGCACGTCGGCTGACCTTCCCTTGCCGTCCTTCACCCGGCCGGAAGTCCACATCGACCCGGTGTGCGGGATGAGCGTCATTCCCGGTGAGGATGTTCCGCACCTGGAGACCGACGAAGGCACGATCTGGTTCTGCAACCCGAGGTGTCGCGACCGCCACGCGGCCGAGCTGGGTCTGTCGTGACCGAGGCCGCGCCGTCGGCCCGGGATCGCTCTGCGCAGGCGTTGACCGACCTGCTGGCCCGGACCGGCTACCTGCTCGACCAGGGCACGGCGACGGCCCTCTATCTGGCGTTCACCCTCGGCAAGCCGCTCCTGCTCGAGGGTGAGCCCGGGGTCGGCAAGACCTCCCTGGCCAAGGGCCTGGCCGAGGCGCTGGGCACCCCGTTGATCCGACTCCAGTGCTACGAGGGACTGACCGTCGCGGAGTCGCTCTACGAGTGGAACTACCAGCGCCAGCTGCTCGCCATCCGGCTGGCCGAGTCGCGCGGGCAGGCCCTGGCCGATGCCGACCTCTACACGGAGGAGTTCCTCCAGGCCCGCGCTGTGCTTCGAGCCCTGCGCCACCCCGGCCCAGAGCCTGCGGTGCTTCTCATCGACGAGATCGACCGCGCCGACGACGAGTTCGAGGCGCTCCTGCTCGAGGTCCTCGGCGAGCAGTCGGTGACGGTGCCGGAGCTCGGGACCTTCACGGCTGTCGTGCCCCCGATCGTCATCCTCACGTCCAACCGCAGTCGGGAGCTGCACGAGGCGTTGCGGCGCCGCTGCCTGTACCACTGGATCGAGTTCCCCGACCCGCTGCGAGCCGCCGAGATCGTACGCAGCCGGGTTCCCGGGGCGAGTGAGTCGCTCATCGCCTCGACGACCGAGTTCGTCGGCAGGGCACGCGGGCTCGAGCTGGAGAAGCCGCCTGGGCTGGCCGAGACGATCGACTGGGTGTCGGCCCTGGCAGCCCTGGGGGTTGCCGAGCTCACCGACGGACGGGTGCTGGACTCGGTGAGCGCCCTGGCCAAGTCGCCGGACGACCGCCGCGAGCTCCTGCAGGCGCTCCAGACGGCGTGAGACAAGGCGCCCCCCTCCCCATGCCCTCCCGGCAGGGACCCAGCTCCGGCCCCGCGGTTCTACTCCCCGGAGTCGACAGGGCCGCCTTCGCCGTCGCGTTCGAGAGAGCGCTGCGCGCTGAGGGCGTCGCCGTCAGCCTCACCGCGACCGCCGATCTGGTCAACGCCTTCGCTCTCCGCTTCCCGCGCGACCGCGAAGATCTCTACTGGCTGGCGCGGGTGACGATGGTGTCCTCACAGCGTGAGCTCGCCGCCTTCGACAAGGTGTTCGC
The DNA here is from genome assembly GCA_012729695.1 of Actinomycetales bacterium. Lineage (GTDB taxonomy): Bacteria > Actinomycetota > Actinomycetes > Actinomycetales > Dermatophilaceae > F2B08. The sequence goes on from JAAYCP010000157.1 coordinate 15,195, forward strand.
GTCGGTGTTCGACGACGCGGTCGTCCCTCTGGACCCCAACGCGAGGCGCGACGACCTGCCACCCGGCGCAGTCGACCCTGCCGCACGTCCGTCCGGCGCCGACGTGCCGGGGGAGGCGGATGGCGAGTCGGGCATACCTCTGCCATGGGTCACCCCGCACAGGATGACGCCCGGCGACGACTCGGAGGATGACGACCTGGTGCTCCCGGAGCTGCGGGCGAGTGCCTCCGAGGCGCGGAGCACTCTGCCCTTCGGTGAGCTCTCCCCTGATGACATGGAGCAGCTCGCGCGTTGGGTCCAGCACACCACCGGGTGGCCGATGCGGCGCGCCCGAAGGACCCGTCGGGACGAGCACGGCTATCGGATTGCGCTGCGGCACACGCTCGCTGGCGCACGACGCACGGGGTTCGAGCCGATCGACCTCGTGCACGAGACACGACGCCGACGCCCGAGACGCATCGTCATGGTGTGCGACGTGAGCCAGTCGATGCAGTCCGTCGCGGCGGCTCACCTGCACCTCATGCGGGCGCTGGCGACCGAGCGCCGAGCCGAGGTGTTCGCCTTCTCCACCGGCCTGACCCGGCTCACCACGGCGCTGCGCACTGCGACGCCCGCCGACGCACTCACCCTCGCGGCCGAGCAGCTCGACGACCGGCTCGGAGGCACGCGGATCGCCTCGTCACTACGGGCCCTGCTCGAGTCCCACCACGGCGGTCTGCTTCGGGGCGCCGTGGTCATCATTGCCTCGGACGGCTGGGACAGCGATCCCCCGGAGGAGATGGCGCGGGTGATGAGCCGGATCCGGCGGAGGGCGCACTCGGTCATCTGGCTCAATCCGCGCGCTGGGGCAGCCGGGTTCAGACCTGCCGCAGGGGCGCTCGTCGCGGCCCTTCCGCACTGCGAGCTCATGCTGCCGGCCGGCACCTTCGCAGACCTGCGCGAGGCCGTGTCACAGATCTCCGCAGCGACGCGATCTGCGTGAGACTGCCCTCTCAGCAGTGCTCAGGGTTCGATCCCCGGAATGGAGCCCTCGACATACACCCCTTCGAAGGCGTCGCGTGCCGCGAGGGTCTGTGCCGATGTGCCGTCGCCGCAGTCGACCAGTGGGCTCTCGCTGGTCTCGACCACGAAGCTCAGGGTCCCCGCATCGATGGTGACCGTGATGGTCGTGGGCGGTCCGGAGCCGTTCGTGGGTGGTAGGCACGGGTTGAAGGCTGCGTCCGCGAGGGTCGCTGTGTAGGTGCCGGGCCCGTCGAGCTGGATGCCGGACAGGAGATCCCAACCGCTGAAGCTGTGTGACGTCGAGCAGTCCCGACCCGCGGCGCCGGTGCAGGAGATCGCCACCATGGCTTCGCGTGGTCCACCTCCGGGCCCCGGTCCACTGTCGAGCGTGCCCGAGTAGACGATGCTCGAGAACTCCGAGTCGGCCGGGTCTACGGGCGACTCGGCCGAGGAGTCCGGCTCCGACGGAGAGGTCGCGGTGTCCGTAGGCGCTACCGAATCTGTGACCGAGGGGGTGCTCTGGGCAGCGGATGCAGCGTCGTCGCCACGGGTAAGGGCCCAGACCACACCCCCGCCGACGAGAGCGAGGATCACCGCCGCTGCGATGACCAGGCTCAGCGGAAGGCCGTGACGTCCTGCCGTCTCGGCGGCGGCAGCCACCCGCGACGATGCTCGGCCGGCCGCATCGGGAGAGGGCGACGGTGACGGCGTTGTCGACTCGTCGGATCGCTCCTTGGCCTGCCCCTCGGAGCCGGAGCCCGAGCCGGTACCGGAACGCAGCACCTCCCCTGAACGGTCCCGCTCTGCCGGGACCAGCGCCTCCGGTCGCACGTCCCGCCAGATGTCGGGACGCCGGGTCTGGTCCGCACTGGCAAGGACCCGTCTGGCCCGGCGCCGGATGGAGCGGGCCAGCAGTCCGTCCAGCGCGCCCGCGTCGACCTGCTCCAGGAAGTGCGGCTCGTACGCCAGCGGCATGACCGCATACGCAGTCCTGCCGCGCTCGACGTCCTCGCAGCGCCACGCCACGGTGGACCACGTCAACCAGGCCGGGGTCAGCCGAAGATCACCGCGCTGGCGCACTCGGGTGTCGGGGCCCGCGGGCGTCAACGGCTCTCCACTCGCCGGCTGCTCCTGTGCCGAATGCGTATGCGTGCTGTCGCCGGCGGACCGCTCGACGGGCAGCGGAACGGCGCCCCACACGCGGTCGTCGACCGGGGCGGGGTCCAGGTCGAGTGAGAGGGCATACGGCCGGGCCAGCGACCAGACCTCCTCCAGGTGCTCTTGAGCCAGGACTGTGCGGCCGGCCAGGGGCACACGCGCACGGCGTCCTGCTGCGTACAGGTCTGCTCCGACCGCATCCCGACCCACGAAGTACCCGAACCGTTCACGGGCCGGCTCCACGCGCCATCGCCCGACCGCGGGCAGGGACGCGCCGGGGCGTGCCAGCACCGCGGCCGCTGCGGCGACGAAGACGATGGCGGCTGCGAGGTCCGCACCGGTGGCGTACTCGCCGCAGATCTCCAGCCGGCCCCGGCGGGGCCTGATCAGCACCCCCGGGGAGTCGGCACCGTCGAGCAAGAGACCCGCCGCTACGGCGCACCGGGCCGCGAACTCGCGGGCCACCGCGACCACCGACCGGTCATCGACGGAGACGTTCACGTGGGTCGAGAACCCGACCAACCGGACGTGCGGGTCCACCTCATGCAGAGAGTGGAGCAGCCGGACCCGCTCGAGGTCGAGCATGGCCGCGATGCGGTCGGGAGCGTCGCGACGGAGCGCGAGCGGAGGGGTGACCAGCTCCGCCTCCCACCCGTCCGCGGTCAGTGCCAGGCCACTGGCCAGCCACCGTGCGCGAGGGTCGCCCGGGTGCGGCACCCCGACCGGCCCCGCAACCCTCGGGATGAGCAGCCGGAAGTCCTGCTGCCCGTCTGGTGCCCACACCTGGAGCTCATGCTCCACACCCACCCGGCACAGCTCGCGGTCCGCACGGGCGTCCAGGCGTCGGGCCAGGGTGGCGCCGAGCACGGGGGGCCTAGCTGGACTCTTCGGTGGCCTCAGGCTGCGTCTCCTCATCCGGTGGACGGTGAGCGCGCCAGGACTCTTGTGCCATGGCGATTCCCGCGTCCGCAGCCTTGTCGATCACCTTGTCCTTGACGGTGGAACCTGCCTCCTCGAAGACAGCCGTCACCGTGGTGCCCGCACCGGCGATGACGGCGCCGACGCCACCTGACTCGGCGCTCGCCGACGCCGCAGCGGCCAGCTCGTCCGAGGTGATGTTGCCCTTCTCACCCACCGCGTCGTTCCTTTCCTCAGTCCTGCCTGTTGTCTTGGTTTCTGCCTGTTCTTGGTTTCTGCCTGTTCTTGGTTTCTGCCTGTTCTTGGTTTCTGCCTG
>JAAYCP010000158.1 GCA_012729695.1 Actinomycetales bacterium
CCCTGCTCGGGGTGGTGGGCGAAGGCGGCGGCGTTGAGCGCCTGGAGCTCGCCGACCGGATCGTCGGCGGACTCGGCGCGGGCGGCGAAGGTGGTCACCGCATACCCCGGGGGAAGCGGGCGGGGGCTGAGATCGTCCGCGGTGAGCGGCCGGCCCATCTTGAGCAGCGCCCGCACCGGTCTCAGGCCCAGGGCCTGGGCGAAGCGCTGGGCAGCCGGCAGGTCACCGTGGGCCCAGACCCGCTCAGCTCCAGCCCCGCGCGCATGCTCCCAGAGGAGGCGGCCCAGCCCCCGTCGTCGCTCGTCCGGTGCGACGACCAGCTCGGCGCTGTCGTCCGGCCAGACCTGCGCATACCCAGTGATCTGCGTGCCGTCCCGGGCGATGATGTGCCGGGTGCCCGCCGGGGAGTCCGGGCCCACTGCCAGCCGGGAGGCCTCGGAGAGCGCGGCCACCCCGTCGACCTCGGCCGCTGCCGCGGCGAGCCGGGTGACCGCCTCGGCGTTCTCGACCGTCAGCGTCGGCTGGACCTGGAGCTGCGCGCCGGTCACTGGGCCGCCTGCTCGGGGGCGAGGCTCTCCTCGTCGTGGTCCTCCTCCTGCGGGGCCTGCTCCGGGACGAGGCGGTACCCGACATTGCGGACCGTGCCGATGAGGAGCTCGTGGTCGGCGCCGAGCTTGGCGCGCAGGCGGCGCACGTGCACGTCGACGGTGCGGGTGCCGCCGAAGTAGTCGTAGCCCCAGACCTCCTGGAGGAGCTGGCTGCGGGTGAACACCCGACCGGGGTGCTGGGCGAGGTACTTGAGGAGCTCGAACTCCTTGTACGTGAGGTCGAGCGGACGCCCGCGCAGCTTGGCCGAGTACCCCGCCTCGTCGATCGTGAGCGCGCCCAGCGTGAGGTTCGACTCCTCCGGCTCGTCCTGAGCCGTCCGTCCGAGTGCGAGGCGGAAGCGGGCCTCGACCTCGGCGGGCCCGGCGGTCGTGAGCACGACGTCGTCGACCCCCCACTCGGTGGTGACGCCGGCGAGACCGCCTTCGGTGAGGATCGCGAAGAGGGGCGCCGAGATCCCGGTCGTGCGCAGGACCCGGCACAGCGACCTCGCCTGGGCGAGATCCGTGCGGGCGTCGACGAGGACGAGATCGTGGGTGCGGTCGCCGCTCACGAGGGCGCTGGCCTCGGCGGGGGCCACACTGATGGAGTGGGACAGCAGGCCCAGGGCAGGAAGGATCTCCGCACCCGGTGCGAGCGCGGAGGTCAACACCAGGACCTGCGCCATACCAGGCAGGATAGGTGCAATGGTGAGGTCGTCGAGCGAAAGGAACGTGCGATGAGACCGAACGACGGGGGCATCCTCGTGCGCTACTGGGCTGGTGCGCGGGCTGCTGCCGGCGTCGCAGAGGAGTATGTGCCGCTCACCGAGGGCGCCCGGGTCGCCGACGTGATCGCCGAGGTCAGGCAGTCCCGGCCGGCGCTCGATCCCGTCCTCGACGTCGCGTCGCTGCTCCTCGACGGGCGTGCCGCGCGTGCGGAGGAGCCGGTCGGAGCGGCGACCACGCTCGAGGTCCTGCCGCCCTTTGCCGGCGGCTGAGGGTTTGCGAGACTGAGCCAATGAGTCCCCATCGTGGCGAGGTGCCCGACCCGCCCAAGGCACCGGAGTCGGTGCAGGTGATGGACACCGGGGCCCAGCCGTTCCTCACGCGCGCCGAGCGCCGGAGGGCGCGGGAGGTCCACGGCGCGGATGCCGAGCTTCCCCCCGTGGCGCACCTGCCGCGCTACCTGTCGCTCATCGCCACCGTCGCGGGGGTCATCTTCGTGGCCGTGTCGGCGGCTGCGGGCCCGATCATCCTGCTCCTCGCGCTGCTCCTCGGCAGCCTCATCATCGCGTGGGGCTGGCCCAGGGCGGCCGGGCTGCCCTCACCGAAGGGCTCTTCCGCGGTGCTCGCCATTGCCTCGCTCCTGCTCATGGGACTCGTTGCCGCTGCCGAGACCGACCCCCGGCTGCGGTGGGCAAGCGCAGCCCTGGCCCTGGGGCTGGTGGCGATGTTCATCCACCAGCTGACCCGACGCGACGGTCGGCCACGGCTCACCGAGTCGGTCATGGGGACCTCCCTCGGACTCGTCATCATCGCCTCGGGCGCCGCCTACCTCCCGCTGGTCCACCTCACGATCGGCCCACAGCTCATCGCCGGCGCGATGGCCGCCATCGCCGCAGGGTGCGCAGCCGACCTGCTCGTGGGCATGCCGGCGGTGCGCCCGTGGCTCCTGCCCATGTCAATGGTGCTCGGTGGCATTGCGAGCGTGCTGGCATCGCTCGTCGTCTCGGCCCCCGCACTCCCACCGGCAGCGCTCATCGGCGTCTCGGCCGCGGCCCTCTCGCACGTGACTCGGCGGCTGCTCGCGCCGGAGGCCGGCAGCTACTCCAGCCAGGGGCAGATCGCCACCGGGATCGCCTCGATCGCCATGGTCGGATCGCTGCTCTGGGCGATCAACGCCCTCGTCGTGCGCTGATGGCCCGCTCCCTGCTCGTCAAGATCGCGTGCGACCTCAGCGCGGCCGAGCGGCTCAACCAGGCTCTCACCGTCCCCGCGACCGCAGCCGCCAGCGGCGTACCGACCTCGGTGTGGCTCGCGGCCGAGCCGTCCTCCCTTGCAGTGCCGGGCTTCGCGGAGACCCTCCCGGTCCTTCCGCATGCCGTCCCCTTGGCCGAGCTGCGGGACACCCTCCTGGAGCTCGCCCAGGTCACCGTGTGCGCCCAGTGCGCCAAGCGCCGCGGGCTCACCGAGGCCGACCTGCTGCCCGGCGTCCGGGTCGCCGGTGCGGCCGCGTTCGTCGAGGAGTCCCTCGCCGACGGAGTGCAGGCGCTCATCTACTAGCGCCCTCCCCTCCGCGGCGCCCCTCCCCTCCCCGTGTTTGGTTCGTTCTTCCCCAAACCGGAGCGCTACAGCGCTCCGGTTTGATGGGAACGGCCCAAACACGACGCGAGCGACGCGAGGCGAGTGACGCATACGATCGGGGCATGGTCTTCCACCTCGACGTCGACATGCCCTCTGAGCTGGCCCCGCTGGCCTGGATGATCGGACGCTGGGAGGGCGCCGGTGTCGTGGGATACCCGACGATCGAGTCGGCCAACTTCGGCCAGGAGATCGAGTGCTGGCACGACGGTCGGCCGTTCCTGCACTGGGCGAGCCGCACCTGGCTGCTCGACGAGGACGGGAACATGGTCCGGCCGCTGGCCACCGAGACCGGCTTCTGGAGGCCGCAGCCGAACGGTGAGGTCGAGCTGCTCCTCGCCCACCCGACCGGACTGCTCGAGATGTACTACGGCACGACGGCCCCGGCCAAGGTCGAGGTGCGCACCGACTCGGTCGTGCGCAGCCCGAGCGCCAAGGCATACAGCGCCGGCCACCGGCTCTACGGGATGGTCGAGGGTCGGCTCATGTGGGTGATGGAGATGGCGGCGATGGGGCAGCCGCTGCAGAGCCACGTCTCGGCCGAGCTGCGGCGCGTGGAGTGACCGGTCTCGTCACGTGAGCCGACCGCCTGGGGGATCGGTGGTCGGCCCCTCTGAGGGAAGACCGAGCGCTACGGGATGACCTTGCGGTCCTCGTAGGACTCCATCGTGTCGGTGCGGATGGCGGTGCCCAGTCGCTCCATGGCGGCCTCGTCCACGATCTCGATCCAGCCGCCGTCGGGAGCGGTGCCGAACCCGGAGAACGGCGCGGTGATGAACTGGATGTCCCCGCTGCGGATGCCGGTCATGGAGAAGGCCAGCTTGCGCATCTCGTTGAGGTCGAGGTCCTGGTCGACGGTGAGGTTCTGGGTGGCGGCATCGACGAACTGGGCCAGCCTGACCGGGTTCGTGATGGTCTCCCGGCTGAGCGCCTTCATCATCAGGGCCTTGATGAACGCCTGCTGCCGGTAGCCGCGGGAGATGTCACCCTCGGAGAGCTCGTAGCGCTCGCGCACGAACATCAGGGCGCGCTCGCCGTCCAGGTCGTTCCACCCCTCCTGGATGTTCCCCCGGTTGCTGGCCTCCTCGGCATAGACGGTCACGCCGCCGACAGCGTCGGTCATCCGCTGGAAGCCCTCGAAGTCCGTCTTGGCGACGTGGTCGATCTTGATCCCGAGCAGGTTCTGCATCGTCTCGACGAGCAGTGAGGTGCCCCCGAAGGCGTAGGAGGCGTTGATCTTGTTCTTGCCGCGGCCGGGGATCTCGACGTAGAGGTCGCGCGGGAAGTGCGTGAGGTAGACCGCGTCGCGGGCCTCGGTGATGTGCGCGAGCACCATGACGTCGGAGCGACCGACGTCGCCGGGACGGGTGTCGCTGCCGACGAAGAGGATGTTCATCCCGGCGTCCTCCGGCAGCTCGACCGGGTTGCCCTCCTGGTCGATGGGGCCGAGGTCGGGGAGGGCATCGGCCTCCTTGGTGACGTTCGTGGCGACGAGCGTGGCCAGGTAGGCCCCGAACCCGCCGACGATCCCCACGCCGACCAGGAGGAGGACAACGAAGGTCAGCAGGATCTTGCGACCGGTCCGGCGCGGCGCCTGCTGCGCCTCCCGTTCGTCGACGAATTCATCAAGCACGAGGGGGAGTCTACGGGGGAGATCTGGGAACCCCATGTGAAACGAGAGCCGTCGCACCCCCGGTCTACAGTGGATGGATGACCAGCGCGCAGGCCACCCGACCTGCACTGGAGGCTGCCCTGCGGGCGGCCGGGATGCGTGTCACGACCACCAGGCAGAGGGTGTATGCGGAGGTCGCCCGGACGCCGCACGCGACACCGGAGGCGCTCATCGAGTCGGTCAACGCGAGCGGCCCGCGGGTTCCGCCCTCCTCGGTCTACCGCGCGCTCGAGGCCTTGGAAGCGGCCGGGGTCGTGACGCATACCCATCTCGACCATCACGCGCCGACCTATCACCTGGCCGAGCACCACCGGCACCTCCACCTCGTCTGCCGGGTGTGCGGCGCCGTCCGCGAGAGCGAGGTGGGGCTGGCCGACGAGCTCGTGGCGGCCCTGGAGCGCGAGCACGGGTTCGCCGCCGACGTGACCCACATGGCCATTCAAGGAGAGTGCTCTTCGTGCCGGACCTGACCTCACCGCTCCTGCAGCGCCCCGGGGCCGTCGACCTCGGCGTGGTCGAGGACCGCGTCGTGCCCGCAGCTGCCCCCGCGGATGGCGAGACCCAAGCCGCGGGTGACGGGCTCGTCGGGGTGGCCGCGCACTACGGCGACCCCATGGGCGAGCAGCGCCGTCTCGCCGCCGGCGAGGCGCTCGTCGACCTCTCACACCGTGGCGTCCTCACCGTGACCGGGCCGGACCGGCTGTCCTGGCTGCACTCGCTCACGTCTCAGCACCTCACGGATCTGTTGCCCGGGGAGAGTGCCGAGACCCTCGTGCTGACCCCGAAGGGCCATCTCGAGCACGCGCTGCACCTCGTCGACGACGGCGAGCGGGTGTGGATCACGGTCGAGCCGGCCAGCACTGAGCCGCTGCGGGCGTGGCTGGACTCGATGCGGTTCATGCTGCGCGTCGAGGTGGCCGACGTCACGCGGGAGTATGCCGTGGTCGCCACCCTCGCCGACCGCACCGATGCCGAGCTGGGGGACCTCCTCCGGCTGGAGCCGGCTGCGATCTGGCGCGACCCGTGGCCGGCCGTGGACACCGGGGGCTCAGCGGACTCGACCGCAGCTCGTGGCGAGGCGGTCCTCAGGGGCGATACCGCCGCATACGGTCCGGTGCAGGGTCACCCAGGGATCGGCTGGGCTCTCACCGAGGTGGTGATCCCTCGTTCCGCGCTCACCGATCTCGCCGCCCGCGACGACCTGGCGTGGTCCGGTCTGTGGGCGCTCGAGGCCCTGCGCATCGCTGCCTGGCGACCGCGCCTCGGCCACGAGACCGACCACCGCACCATCGCTCATGAGGTCGACTGGCTGCGCACGGGGGTACACCTGCACAAGGGGTGCTACCGGGGTCAGGAGACGATCGCCCGGGTCCACAACCTCGGCCGGCCGCCACGTCGCCTCGTCTTCCTCCACCTCGACGGTTCCGGCCACGACCTGCCCGTTCGCGGCGCGGTGGTCCGCCTCGGTGAGCGCACCGTTGGGCACATCACGTCAGTGGCCCGGCACTACGAGGACGGGCCGATCGCCCTCGCACTCGTGAAGCGCAACACGGACACCGAGGCCGACCTCCTCGTCGGCGACGGTCCGATGCCCGTGAGCGCCGCGCAGACCGTCATCGTCAGCGCCTGAGACACCTCGGGTTCCTTGGCGGGCGATCCCTCGGGTCCGCGGACGGTCAACAGCCGGCGCATTGACTGGCACGATGTGGGCATGACCGCCACCCTCATCACCGTCGCTCCCACCGGCGCCGAGCACGACAAAGCCGACCTGCCCCAGCTCCCCACCACGTTGGAGGAGCTCGTGGAGACCGCGCGCCGGTGCGAGGCGGCCGGTGCCGCGATGATCCACCTCCACATCCGCGACGCCGAGCACCGGCCGACGCTCGACACGGGGCGGCTGTCGGCGGCGGTGGAGGCGATCCGGTCCGAGACCGACCTCATCGTCCAGCTGTCGACCGGCGGATCGGTCCACGACCCGCTCGAGACCCGGCTGACGGTCCTCGACGCCGAGCCGGACTCGTGCTCGCTCACGTGTGGCACGACCAACTTCGGCGATGACGTCTTCCTCAACCCCATGGGGTTCATGTCGGACCTCTACGTCCAGGCGCAGGAGCGCGAGGTCGTCCCCGAGTTCGAGCTCTTCGAGCTTGGGCACGTCGCTGCTCTCGCGCGGCTCATCGAGCGCCACGGCCTGCCCTTCGGCGGCAAGGTCCACGTCGACTTCGTCACCGGCGTGCCCGGAGCGATGCCGGGCACCACTGCCGCGCTCCTCGCAGGCGTCGCGATGCTGCCCCCGGAGGTGACGAGCTGGTCGGCAACCGGGATCGGGCGGACCCACCTGCCGATCATGGCGGCCGCGCTCTCCGCCGGAGGTCACCTCCGCGTCGGCATGGAGGACAACATCATGTATGCGCGGGGCCAGCAGGTGCAGCACAACGACGAGCTCGTGGCCCGGGCAGCCGAGTTCGCCGCCCTCATGCAGCGACCGGCGATGTCGACCTCGGAGGCGCGAGAACTCCTCGGCATCAAGGACCGCCGCGCCCGCTGAGGCAGCGCTGAGCGCGGGAGGTTGAGACGGCCGCCGCCAAGCCCACGTGATGAGGCCGAGGGGGGCTGGCTCCGGGCACGGAATGAGGTCGGGGGGCGCTGGGTCCGGGTCGCATCGTGGACACACGTCCTGCTCGGCACTTCCTATGCCACATAATCCATGCTTATGGCTAGCCAAATATTTGCTTTCCCCGCAGTCGTGAACGAGAAGGCCGCCCGCACCGTGGCAGCAGTCGTGGCCACCGCGGGTGTGGTCATCCTCGCGACGGGATGGCACTGGCTCACTGCGCTGCTCGCCGTCGGCTTCCTCCTGCGCGTCCTCGGCGGACCGCGCTTCAGCCCGCTCGGCCGGCTGGCCTCCCAGGTCATTGCCCCGAAGCTCGGGCCCAGCATCCCCACCGCTGGTCCGCCGAAGCGCTTCGCGCAGGGCGTGGGTCTCGCCGTCACATCGATCGCGGCGATCAGCGCCCTCGGCTTCGGCCTGACCACCCTGGCCACCGCCTTGATCGCGGTCCTCGTCGTCTTCGCGCTCCTCGAGTCGGTCCTCGGCTGGTGTGCCGGTTGCTACGTCTTCGCGAAGCTGATGGCCTGGGGTCTCATCCCCGAGGAGACCTGCGAGGCCTGCGCGAACATCAACCTCGCGCGCGTCTGAGCTTCGCCGCCACCGCACTTCCACAACGCCCGCGTCCACCAATGGGGCGCGGGCGTTGTGCATGGTGGAGTGCGCACTCCACCGCGAGGGGACGCTCCCATTGTTGGTGC
>JAAYCP010000159.1 GCA_012729695.1 Actinomycetales bacterium
CCTTGACGTATGCGACGGCCTGGTCGAGCGCACCCTGCGCGATCCCGACGGCCTGGGCTCCGATGGTGACGCGCGTGTGGTCGAGGGTGCGCAGCGCGATCTTCAGGCCCTCGCCGACCTCACCGACCATGCGGTCGCCGGGGATGCGGCACTTGTCGAAGTGCAGCTCACGGGTGGGGCTGCCCTTGATACCGAGCTTGCGCTCCTTCTCGCCGAACCCGAAGCCCTCGTCGGACTTCTCGACGACGAACGCGGTGACGTTGCGCCCGCGCGGGCCGTCCGGGTCGGTGACGGCGAGGACGGTGTAGTACTCGGACACACCGGCGTTGGTGATCCAGGACTTCTGCCCGGAGAGGACCCAGTCGTCACCGTCCGCGACAGCGCGGCACCGCATCGATGCGGTGTCCGAGCCCGCCTCGCGCTCGGAGAGACCGTAGGAGAAGGTCGTCCTCCCCTCGGCAAGGGGTCGCAGGTAGCGCTGCTTGAGGTCCTCGTCCGCAGCGAGGATCAGCGGCAGCGAGCCCAGCTTGTTGACCGCGGGGATGAGCGAGGACGAGGCGCAGACCCGCGCGACCTCCTCGATGACGATGCAGGTCGCGAGCGCATCGGCTCCGACCCCGCCGTACTCCTCAGGCACGTGCGGCGCGAAGAAGTCCGTCTCGACGAGTGCGTCGTGCGCCTCCTGGGGGTAGCGCGCCTGCTCGTCCACCTCGGCGGCGAACGGTGCGATCTTGGCCTCGGCGACCTCACGGACCGCCTCGCGGATCGCCTCGTGGTCCTCCAGCAAGCGGTATGCCTGGAAGTCGGTGTTGGCGGAGCCGGTTCTCGCAGTCATGATCCGATGGTATGCGAGCGCTTAGCGGCCCGAGAACAGACCCCAGAGCTGGTTGTGGGCCTCGTGGTCGACGAGCTCGGGGAGCACCTCACGCTCGAACAGCTCGATACCTGTCGTGTCATAGGCCGCTTCGACGAAATACGTGATGGCGTAGGTCATTCCGCGCGACTGCAAGTCGGTGAGGGTCTCGAGGATCTCCTCCGGGGTCCCGACGAGCGGACCGCCGCGGAACGACTTGTCGATCTTCTCCACCTGGTCGTCGGTGAGACCGGCCGAGGCGTAGTGGGCGCGGATCCACTCGAAGCGCGCCTCCACCTCCCGCTCGTCCCGCCCGATGACGACGTTGAAGTTGGCGCTGCGGACGATCTGGTCGAAGTCCCGGCCGATGTCCCGGCAGTGCTGCTCGAGGATGGCGCTCTTGTGGCTGAAGTCCTCCGGCATACCGGAGAAGTTGGTGTAGTCGGCGTACTCGGCCGCGATCCTCAGGGTCTTCTTCTCGCCCCCGCCGGCCACCCACATCGGGATGCCGTTGGCCCTGCTGCCGGGAAGCGAGGTCCCCTGGAGTGGCTGCGGGAAGCACATCGCGCCGTCGACCTGGTAGTGCTTCCCGGCGAGGGTACCGTACCCGGTGGTCCACATCTGCCGCATGATCTCGATGCCCTCGCGCAGCATGGACAGCCGCTCACCCGCCCGCGGGAAGCCGTAGCCGTAGGCGCGCCACTCGTGCTCGTACCAGCCGGCGCCGATCCCCATCTCGAGGCGCCCCTCGGAGATCGTGTCGACGGTGGCCGCCACCTTCGCGAGGTAGGCGGGGTTCCGGTACCCCATACAGGTGCACATCTGGCCGAGCCGCACCCGCCCGGTCACGCCGGCGAAGGCCGCCATGAGCGACCAGGCCTCGTGGGTGGCCTCCTCGATCGCGTGCGGGTAGGTGTGCAGGTGGTCGTAGACCCAGATCGAGGACCAGTCCTCGTTGGCGTCGATGCGCCGGGCCAGACCGCCCATCACCCCCCAGTGCAGGGACGGGTCGATCCCGACCAGGTCCTTGCGCCAGCCCTGCGGGATGAAGATGCCGAACCTCATACTCAACCTCTTGCTCTCGATGCCGTCTTCTGGCTGCACTGACGTGGGAGGGCACGCGTGCCGGGCTGGGCCGCATCGGCCGCGTTTCCGAGTCGACGTTACTCTGCTGAGGTGACACAGACGATCTCGGTCATCGGGACGGGGTACCTGGGGGCAGTCCACGCCGTATGCATGGCGCACCTCGGGCACGCCGTCATCGCCTACGACGTGGACGAGACGAAGGTGACGGCGCTCGCGAACGGCCGGACACCGCTCTACGAGCCCGGTCTCGACGAGCTCCTCGCGTCCTCGCTGGCCACCGGCCGCCTGACCTTCACCAGCAACCTCGCTGATGTCGCCGACGCGGACGTGCACTTCATCTGCGTCGGGACCCCGCAGGCACCGGGCGAGAACCGGGCCGACCTGACCTACGTCTACGCCGCTGCCGATGCCCTCGGCCCGCACCTGCGCGAGGACGCCCTCGTCGTCGGCAAGTCCACCGTCCCGGTCGCGACCGCGGAGCGACTCCGCCGCCGGATCGCCACGGCCGCCGGCCGCCCCGCCTCACAGGTGCGCCTGGTGTGGAACCCGGAGTTCCTCCGCGAGGGCTTCGCCATCGAGGACACCCTGACCCCCGACCGGTTCGTCTACGGGGTCGCCGAGCCCGGCACGCCCGAGGCTGAGGCGGACGTGGCCCTGCTCGACGCGGTCTACGCGAAGTCCCTCGCGGACGGCACCCCGCGCCTCGTCATGGACTACCCCTCCGCCGAGCTGGTGAAGGTCGCGGCGAACGCCTTCCTCGCGACGAAGATCTCCTTCATCAACGCCATGTCGGAGGTATGCGAGGCGGCCGGCGGCGACGTCGTCGCCCTCGCCGAGGCGATCGGCCACGACGACCGGATCGGTCACAAGTTCCTCGGCGCCGGAGTGGGATTCGGCGGCGGCTGCCTCCCGAAGGACATCCGTGCGTTCATGGCCCGAGCCGGCGAGCTCGGCGCCGACCAGGCACTGACCTTCCTGCGCGAGGTCGACGCGATCAACCTGCGCCGGCGGGCCCGCATGGTCGACCTCGCCCGGGAGGCCTGCGGCGGCACGCTGCACGGCCGCACCGTCGCCGTCCTCGGCGCCGCGTTCAAGCCCAACAGCGACGACATCCGTGACTCCCCCGCCCTCGACATCGCCGAGATGATCCAGGCCGCCGGAGCCAGCGTCCGGGTCCACGACCCCCGCGCCCTCCATGTCGCGCGGGTGCAGCGACCGGGTCCGGACTACGTCGACACGGTCCAGGAGGCCGTCGCCGGCGCCCACGTCGTGCTCCACCTCACCGAGTGGCAGGAGTACCGCGACCTCGATCCCAGCACCCTCACGACGTCCGTGACCACGCCGGTCATCATCGACGGCCGGAACAAGCTCGACCCGGCCCGCTGGCGCGAGGCCGGCTGGACCTATCGTGCCCTGGGACGCCCGCACATCTGAGGCCGCTCCCTCGAGCCGGCTCTCCCCCGGCCGAGCCGCATCACGCCGGCTCACGCCAGCCATGGCCGGGTCCCCGCACATGGGGCACAGTGGACTCATGTCCATCGCGCACCAGAACGACACCGACGTCATCGCCGCCCTGCTGGCCGACCCCGGCACCTGGGCGGTCGTCGGCCTGTCGAACAACGAGCACCGGACCGCCCACCGGGTCACCCGCTGGCTGAAGTTCGAGATGGACAAGCAGATCATCCCGGTCCACCCCAAGGCGGAGGAGGTCTTCGGCGAGACCGGGTATGCGTCGCTCGCCGACATCCCTGACCAGCCGGTGAAGGTCGTCGACTGCTTTGTCAACAGCAGCCGCGTCGGGGCGGTCGTCGACGAGGCGATCGCCCAGAAGGACCGCCTCGAGATCGAGGCGATCTGGATGCAGCTCGGCGTCGTCGACGAGGACGCGGCCGAGCGGGCCCGCGAGGCCGGCCTCGACGTCGTGATGGACACCTGCCCGAAGATCGAGGCTCGTCGACTCGGCACCCTCGGCGCAGCCCGTTAGGGCACCACTCCCCCGTCGCGGCGGAGGCCGGGTCTACGCTCGCGAGGGCTAGGTCCCTGACCGACGCTCGCGCAGAGCCGCACCCTTGGCGTGCGCCACGTCCCGCAGGCTCTCCTGGTATGCGGTCATCGCCG
>JAAYCP010000160.1 GCA_012729695.1 Actinomycetales bacterium
CGTGGTCGGACATGGCGTGGTCGGACATGGCGTGGTCGGACATGGCGTGATCGGACATGGCGTGATCGGACATGGTCAGTCCCTTCCGCACAGCGCCGGGCGGGCCGTGCGCAGGTTGGGGCAGCACCCGGGTGCGCAGACGGATGGTCGGATGTCGTCCCCGGCGAACTGCGGCATGTCCGGGTTCTCCCCGCGCGCCTCTGCGGCGCGCTCGAGCATGAGGTCGACCAGGCCGGCGACGAAGCGGGGATCGGTCCCGGCCGTGGGAGCGCGCAGGAGCCGCATGCCGAGCCGTTCTGCCGTCGCGGCGGCCTCCGTGTCGAGGTCGTAGACGACCTCCATGTGGTCGGAGACGAAGCCGATGGGTGCCAGGACGACCGTCGTGACCCCCTCTGCCGCCAGCTCCTCGAGCCGGTCGTTGACGTCCGGCTCGGTCCACGGCTGCTGCGGCGGCCCGGAGCGTGAGCAGTAGACGAGCTCTGCGGAGAGGTCGGGCAGGTCGAGCTCTGCGGCGACCCGCTCGGTGATCGCCTCGGCCAGCACCAGGTGCTGTCGGCTGTAGAGGTGCCCGTCGCCGTCCCCCGGTCCCGAGGTCTCGTCCATGGCGGTCGGCACGGAGTGGGTGACGAAGAGCAGGGTAGGCAGCTCCGCGGTCTCCTGCGCGGCACGCACGGCATCGCGCACCGCCGCGAGGTTCGCCAGTGCGAACCCGGGGTGTAGCGCATACGGTCTGATCTTGTCGACCTCGAGGCGCACTCCCGTTGCCTCCTCGGCAGCCGCGACTCCGTCGGCGATGTTCTCGCGGTACTGGCGGCAGGAGGAGTAGCTGGAGTATGCGCTCGTCGTCACCGCGAGGATGCGGCGGTGACCGGCCTCGGCCAGCTCGGTGAACGTCTGCGGGATGAGCGGATCGTAGTTGCGGTTGCCCCAGAAGACCGGTGCCTCCAGCCCTCGCGCGGAGAGCTCGGCCTCGAGGGCGGCGATGAGGGCGCGGCTCTGGGCGTTGATGGGGCTCACTCCCCCGAAGAGCGCGTAGTGGGCGCCTACCTCCTCGAGCCTGGAGTCCGGGATGTTCTTGCCGGCGGTGACCCGACGCAGGAACGGCAGAACCTCGTCCGGGCCCTCGGGGCCGCCGAAGGAGAGGAGGACGAGGGCGTCGTAGGGGCTCAGCTCAGGAGGAAGGGGCACCCAGGCAGTCTATTGAGGCGCACACCCGCGCCCATTTCGGCCACTCACCGCGTGGCCCCTTGGTCTGTGGCGTGACCTTTGGCACGCTCGCTGTCATGGGACAGGGCCAGATGCAGCTACGCCTCATCGGCGTGCACGACAGTGGTGAGCACCTCCTGCTCTCCGACGGGGACGGCGGCCGCTACCTCCTGCCGCTGGACGAGACGCTCAAGGCCGCTGTCCGGCGTGACCGCCCCCGCCTGGGGCAGCTGCAGATCGAGATCGACGGCGCGATCCGTCCGCGCGAGGTGCAGGCACTGATCCGCACGGGCCTGACCCCCGAGGAGATCGCGGACCGGACCGGCTGGAGCGTGGAGCGGATCCGGCGCTACGAGGGTCCCGTCCTGGCCGAGCGCGAGCACGCGGCCCGGCTCGCCCAGCAGGTCTATGTCCGCGTCGGCTCCGATCCGCTCACCCTCGGGGAGCGCGTCCGCCGCCGCCTGCACAACCGGGGCGTGGACACCGAGGGGGTCTCGTGGGACTCGGTCCGCTCGGAGGAGGGGAACTGGACCGTCTCCCTCACCTTCGCCGCCGGCGGCCGCGAGCGCACGGCGTCGTGGTACTTCGACCTGGAGGGTCGGAGTGTCGTGGCCGCTGACGACGAGGCCCGGTGGCTCAGTGAGGACGACACCCCGCGAGGCCCCATCCCCGCTCCGCACCCGCCCGCGCCCGATGACGACCTCATGGTGTTCGACGTCGAGGCTGACGGAGCAGTGGCCTCGAGGCGGTCCACCTGGCCGGAGCCGATCGACCTGATGCAGGCAATGCGCGACGGCTCGGCACGCAACCGTCGCCGACGCCGCCGGGGTGCAGGGCCCGCCGACCTGCCGCTCGAGCCGTCCCCGGATGCCCTGCCGCTCGAAGAGCTGTCCTACGACCCCGTCACGATGGAGGACCCGCCTGGCGCCCGCGGCCCGCACCCGGACGACGCTCGCGTGCCCACCTCCGCCGAGGTCCGACCGACTGCCCGACCGGACACCCAGCCGGATGTCCACCCCCGTGCCCGACCGGATCTGCGGCCACCGCTCGTGCCAAGTCCTCGGACTGATCGCCGGCCGTCTGGGCAGCCCGATCTCCGGCCACCTCTGCGGCCTGACGGCGCGCCAGGTGTCACACGGGCACACTCTCCCTCACCTGTCGTGGACGAGGGCGCGGCGTCCACCAAGGATGCGGATGCTGCTCAGCGGGAGGGGTCGGCGGACACCGGCGATCAGGGTGCGACCACCCGGACCCCCGACAAGCCCGGCACGCCGCGGTCGAGCCGACCGAAGCGGCCCTCGGTGCCGAGCTGGGACGACATCATGTTCGGCTCACGACCGTCGGACCCCACCGCCAGCGGCTGACCCACGCCGGCACATGTCGGGCGATCTTGCCTGGCACGGCGTCGCAGCAGGAACGACTCAGCCCGCGCACTCAGCGCACTCGTGCCGTACCAGAACATTCCTATTGTCACGTTCTGGTACGCGGGTATCCCTTCGAGACCGGTCCCGTACGGGCTACCGCCGCAAAGGACGTTCGGCTGGTCAGGACGGCTCGATGTGGCGGATCCCCGGCAGCGGGCACGCGTCCAGCTCGAACGGCAGCACGTCGTGAGAGGCCGCGGCCAGGACGGCGGCAGCGCTGTTCATCCGCCGCATGTAGTGCCGGCGGCAGAGCACCTCGTAGTCGACGACCGGGCCCGTGCCGTCCCCCGTGTCACCGACGACGACCTGCTCGCCCTCGACGACCATGACGCCGTCCACGATGCGCGCGTTGTGGGTGGCCCGGCGCCCGCACCAGCACAGTGCTGCCACCTGCATCACCTGCACCCGGTCGGCGAGCTCGATGAGGCGCTTGGAGCCGGGGAACAGCTCGGTGCGGAAGTCACTGGTGATCCCGAACGCGAAGACGTCGATGCCGAGCTCGTCGACGATCCGGGCCAGCTCCTCGACGTGCTGCGGCGTGTAGAACTGTGCCTCGTCGCAGATGAGGTAGTCGATGCGCTCCCCCGCCGTCAGCCGCGCGACCACCGTCTCCCAGAAGTCGAGCTCGTCGTCGACCTCTACGGCCTCGGTCGCCAGACCCAGTCGTGAGGAGAGCATCGCCTCACCGGCGCGGTCGAACTTGGAGAAGATGACGCCGCGGCGGTCCCGGCGTCGGTGGTTGTGGTCCATCTGCAGCGCGAGCGTGGACTTGCCGCAGTCCATGGTGCCGGAGAAGAAGACGAGCTCAGCCATGGTGTGTTCCGAGGATCCTCATCACGTGACGACCGACAACAGGGGGACGTCCATCTCATCTGCGGTGATCGAGCCGTGCACCCCGCGCAGGGCGATGAGCTCGGGACGGTGCACCCGTGAGTCGACGACGGAGTGACCGGCGCTCATGAGGACGACGAGATCGCCGATGCGTGGCAGCACCTCCTCGCGAACCTCCCCGAACAGCCCGGCGCTGACGGCTTCCTCACGGGTGAGGACGACGGCATCCGACCCCAGCCGCTCGCGCCAGCGGTCCCGCACCTCATCGACCGCGCCGTCCACCGCGAAGACCTGCGGGCTGCGGGGCTCGCCCGCGATCCGTGCCACACCCTCATGGAGCACCGGGTCCGCGGCGGCGTCGACGACCCCCGTGTCCGGCACATCGACCATGCCGTGGTCGGCGGTGATGTGCAGGGCAGTCCCAGGAGGCAGGGAGTGCGCGAGACGGTCCAGCTCGGCGTCGGCCGTGGCGAGCTCGTCACCCCACTGCCAGGACTCGCAGCCGTGGACGTGCCCCACCTTGTCGACGTCACCCCAGTACAGATAGGTGAGCGAGCGGGGCGCCGCAGCAACCCGGGCGATGGTCGCGTCGACGCGCTCCGCGAGGCTGGAGGCCACGACGAAGTCGCCGCCGCGCAGAGCCGCTCGCGTGAGTCCCGAGCCGTCGAAGAAGTGCGGTCCGATCCTGGCCGTGCTCACTCCGGCTGCCTGCGCGCGCTCGAACACCGTCCGGTGCGGCTGCCACTCCTCCGGCACCGGCCCGTCCTCCCAGGACAGCTCGTTGAGGAACCGGTCGGTGCCCGGCATCCGCACCTCGTATCCGACCAGTCCGTGCGCGCCCGGCGGCAGTCCGGTGCCGAAGGTGCCCATCGCACTGGCCGTCGTGGTCGGGAATCCGGACTGCAGCGTACGTCCTTGCGGCAGAAGGGATCTCAGGAAGGGGGCGTGACCTGCGCGGCGGCGCAGCAGCCGGTCCCCCAGCCCGTCGACGAGCACGACGACCGCTCGGTCGGCGGTCGGCAGGTCGATCAGGGGGCCACCCGGATAGCCGCCGGGGTATGCGTCGGCCGGCTCGTCGTGTGGGCCCGGCCCGATGAGCTGGGCGACGACGCTGGGCAGGACCGAGGCCAGCGACGGCCGCTCGTAGGAAGGCCAGACCAAGCCGGGTGCTTGATCGGCGCCGGTACCGGTCACGGTGGTCCCGACCACCTAGCGGGCGACGGGCAGGCCGGTGACCGCGGACAGGGCGTGCGCGAACGCCAGTGCGGCGGCGACGATGGGCTCCCCGTCGGCGTCGGCACTGACCCGCAAGGAGATGTCGTCGCCGGTGATGGTGCCGTCGTAGCCGTGGTCCGCGTCGCACGTGGGGTCGCCGCAGCTCGCCGGCCCGAGATCGATCCGGCTCACGGTTCCCCAGCCCAGGGTGAGGGTGACCTCGCGGCCCAGGGTGCCCGGCACATACCGACTCGGGTCGGGCACGACGTGGGTGACCATGACGCCACGCACGGCCGTGAGGGGGATCGTCTCGCTGGTGGCCGTGGCCACCGCGCCGACCCCGCCGCCCTCCTCGTGGTCGTCGGCGTGGACGATGACGAGGCTGGCGTCGGTGAGCGCGAGCACGGTGATGTGGCGGCGCACCGCGTCGCTGTCGAAGGTGGTCTCCTGGTGCACGAAGCTCGCCCGCACCTCGCGGGGGCCGACCGCGTGGGCGACGACGTCACTGACGAGGGCCGGGTAGTATCCGGCCCGCTCGATGGCCCCCCGCAGGTCGGCGGGCAGCGATGCGGGAGGTGAGGAGGGCGAGGAACGGCGCACCAAGCCATCCTAGGCTCCTTCGCCGACAACCGACGTTCCCGTCAGGTCAGCGACCGGCGGTTGTCCCTGCGCGACGGCGCCGGGGTGACCTCGATCTCGACACCGAGGGCATCCACCCCGTCGACGTGCGCCATGACCGGGTTGAGGATGAGCAGGGCGATCTCCGGGTGGTCCTCGGCCATCACCGAGACCCTCGCGATGAGGTCCTCGAGCGCCTCCTGGTGGACCGGCGCCGCGCCGCGGTACCCGCTGAGGAGTGGCGCGGCCTTGATCGACGTGATGAGCTCGCGCACGTCCCTGTCGGTCATCGGTGGGATCCGGTGCCCGATGTCGTCGAGCAGCTCCGTGGGCGGACCCGCGACCGAGAAGCTCACGACCGGGCCGAAGAGCGGGTCCTCCGTGCTGCGCACGACGCAGGCGACGCCGCCGGGGGCCATCCGTTGCATGACGAGGGAGTCCTCCTCACCCGGCAGCAGCGCCTCGCGCAGCGACTCGTATGCGACGCGCACCTGCTCCTCGGAGCCCAGGTCGATGCGGATGCTCGTGATCGACTGCTGGTGCTGGACCCGGCGGGCGGTCGACTTCAGCACCACGGGGAAGCCCAGCTCGACCGCCGTGGCCGCAGCCTCGTCGGCCGAGTGCACCGACCTCGTCGGCCAGACCGTGATCCCGTAGCTGCCGAGGAGGGTTGCCGACTCCTCCGGAGTGAGGTTCCGGCCCTCCGGCGACTCGGCCAGCACCTGGTCGATGAGCTCCTGCGCGGGCCGTTTCGAGATCCCGATCGGCGCGACCAGCTCACCCCGGTCGGTGGAGCGCCACTTCGCGTAGCGGGTCACCATGGCGAGCGCCCTTACAGCGTCCTCGGGCATGGAGTACACCGGCACCACCCGGTCGACTCCCGCAGCATCGGTGTAGCGCAGGTCGTCCGCGTCGCGGCGCATCCCCATGAGGGAGCCGAGCAGCGGTTTCCCGTGCTCGAGGGCGGTGGCGCGCACCGCAGCGGCCACCTGCTCATCGGCGAAGCGGAGCGGCGGGATGAACACCGCGATGACCGAGTCCACCGCAGGGTCCCGCGCCGCCTGGTCCAGGGCCTCGCGGAACTCCTCGGCCGTGGCCTCGGTCCGCAGTGCCACCGGCCCGTGCATGAGGCTCAGCCCCCAGCTCTGTACGTTCTGAGCGGCGAGCGACGCGAGCGGATCGGAGTTCGTCACGACGGCAACGCGCGGGCCGGCAGGCATCGGTTGACCGCAGACGAGCTGGGCGATGTCGAAGAGCTGGTGGGTGTTCTCGGTCCTGATGACCCCGGCCTGGCCGAACAGGGCGTCGAGCACGCTCTGTCCCACCCGTGACTCGCGCACCTGGTGCCCGGGCGGCAGCCCGTAGGCGGTGAAGCCACTCGTGGCGACGATGACGGGCTTCTCCACCGCGAGCTGCCTGGCCACCCGGGAGAACTTGCGCGGGTTGCCCATCGACTCCAGGTACAGACCCACGGCCCGGGTGGAGTCGTCGTCGATCCAGTACTGCATGAAGTCGTTGCCGGAGACGTCCGCGCGGTTCCCCGCCGTGGCGAAGACGGAGATGCCCAGCCCCCGCCGGGCGGCGGAGTCCAGGATCGCGATGCCGAGGGCTCCGCTGTGGGCGAACAGGCCGAGGCCGCCGGACTCCGGCAGTCGGGGCGCGATGCTCGCGTTGAGCCGCACCTTCGGGTCCAGGTTGACCAGCCCGAAGGAGTTGGGGCCCACGAGCCGCATGCCCGATCCCCGTGCGAGGCGGACGATCTCCGCCTGCAGGGCGATGCCCTCCTCCCCCGCCTCGGCGAAGCCGCTGGAGATGATGAGGAGGGACTTCACACCCTTCTCGGCGCACTGGTCGACCACGGAGAGCACGTTGCGGACGGGGACCGCGATGACTGCGAGGTCGACCTCGAAGGGCACCTCGCCGATGCGCGGATAGCTGGGCACCCCCAGCAGCTCGGTCACCCGCGCGTTCACGACGGCAACGTCGCCGGTGAAGCCGAAGCCGACGATGTTCTCGAGGATCCGGTGCCCGATCGAGTCGGGGTCGGTGCTCGCGCCGATGACCGCCACCGATGAGGGCGCCAGGATGTGGGACATGCTCTTCGACTCGGCCCGGTGCTCCCGGGCGAGCCGGACCGCAGCGGAGGCCTCGGTCTCGGCGATGTCGAAGCTGACGCTCACCACGCCGTCCTCGAACCGCCTCGTGACGACGTAGCCCGCTTCGTTGAAGACGGCGAGCATCTTGCGGTTCTGTGGGAGGACCTCGGCGACGAACCGCGTGATCCCCCGCTCCTGGGCGATCGCTGCAAGGTGCTCGAGCAGCACCGACCCGATGCCCCGGCCCTGGAAGTGGTCGCTGATGTTGAAGGCCACCTCGGCACTGGTCGGGCTGACCCGGTCGTAGCGGCCCACGCCGACGATGACGTCCCGCACCGTCGCCACGAGCGCCACCCGGTCGATGTAGTCGACGTGCGTGAACCGGTGGACGTCGCGCGGGCTGAGGTGCTTGAGCGGGGCGAAGAAGCGGAAGTAGATCGACTGCTCGGACTGGCTGTCGTGGAAGGCCTCGAGGAGCGGCCCGTCGGAGGGCTTGATCGGGCGGATGCGCGCAACGCTGCCGTCGCGGAGGACGACGTCCGCCTCCCACGCGGTGGGATAGCCGGGGGGCAGGTCGGCGACGGTCTCCGTCATGGGAACAGGATGTCAGACTCCCGTGTCCCACCGGAGTCCCCAGGGGTGCCCGCCAGGGGCCACCGCGACGGCGACGGGGTCCGTGCTGCAAGGTGGTGGCGTGGACGTGACGACAGCAGTACGCAGCCGGCGCATGTGCAGGCGGTTCGACCTGACCCGCCCCGTGCCGGACGAGGTGCTCGACGAGCTCCTCGACCTCGCGGTGCGGGCCCCGAGTGCGGGACACACCCAGGGCTGGGAGTGGGTCGTGCTCACCGATGCCGAGGAGCGAGCCGCCTTCTGGGCGGCCACGACCGACGGTGGCCCGCCCGACCGCTGGCTGCGCGGTGTCCAGGCCGCGCCCGTCCTTGTCCTCGCGCTCTCCGACAAGCAGGCCTACCTGGACCGGTATGCGGAGCCCGACAAGGGCTGGACCGACCGGTCCGAGGAGAACTGGCCGGTGCCCTACTGGGACACGGACGTCGCCATGGCTTCGATGATCCTGCTCCTCGCTGCTCAGGAGCGCGGGCTCGGCTCGTTGTTCTTCGGGGTGCCCGCTCACGCGCACACGGCGGTCAAGGAGACCTTCGGGATCCCCGACCGGCTGCGGATCGTCGGCGTCATCGCCGTCGGGCACCCCGACCCGGAGCAGCCGAGTCCCCGGAGCCCGTCTCTGCGGCGGGGCCGGCGGCGACTCGCGGACATCGTTCACAGGGGCCGCTACCGCGCTGTGTGAGGATGTGAGCCATCATGGCTCGCTCACGCACGACATCTCCCCCGCCGGCTGACGACTTCACCGAGAAGATCGTCGACATCGACGTCACCGAGGAGATGAGCAACGCCTTCCTCGAGTACTCCCTCTCGGTGATCCACTCCCGCGCACTGCCGGATGCGCGCGACGGCCTGAAGCCGGTGCAGCGCCGGATCCTCTACTCGATGTCCGAGATGGGGCTGCGTCCCGACCGCGGACACGTCAAAAGCAGCCGGATCGTCGGCGACGTCATGGGCAAGTACCACCCGCACGGCGACTCGGCCATCTACGAGGCCCTGGTCCGGATGGCCCAGGACTTCACCATGCGCCTGCCGCTGGTCGACGGCCACGGCAACTTCGGCTCCCTCGACGACGGACCCGCGGCCTCCCGGTACACCGAGGCCCGGATGGCCCCGGCGGCCCTGCTCATGGTGAGCGGACTCGACGAGGACACCGTCGACTTCGTCCCCAACTACGACGACCAGCTGCTGCAGCCCTCGGTCCTGCCCACCGCATACCCGAACCTGCTCGTCAACGGCGTGACCGGCATCGCCGTCGGGATGGCGACCAACATGGCCCCGCACAACCTCGTCGAGGTCATCGGCGCGGCCCGCTACCTCCTCGACCACCCGAGCTGCTCGCTGGACGACCTGATGAAGCACGTGCCGGGCCCCGACCTGCCCTGCGGGGGCCGGATCGTCGGCCTCGACGGCATCCGGGACGCCTACCTCACCGGGCGTGGCTCGTTCCGCACCCGGGCGACCGCCCGGATCGAGAAGATCACGCCGCGCAAGATGGGCATCGTCGTCACCGAGCTGCCCTACCTCGTCGGGCCCGAGAAGGTCATCGACAAGGTCCGCGACGCGGTGCAGTCCAAGAGGCTCCAGGGCATCTCCGACGTCAAGGACCTCACCGACCGCAAGAACGGTCTGCGACTCGTCTTCGAGATCAAGAACGGGTTCAACCCCGAGGCGGTGCTCGAGCAGCTCTACAAGCTGACGCCGATGGAGGAGAGCTTCGGCATCAACGCGGTCGCCCTCGTGGGCGGCGAGCCGCGCACGATGGGGCTCAAGGAGCTCCTCACCGTCTTCCTCGACTTCCGCACCGACGTGGTCCGGCGCCGCACCGCGCACCGGCTCGGGAAGAAGGAGCAGCGGCTGCACCTCGTCGAGGGGCTCCTCATCGCGATCCTCGACATCGACGAGGTCATCCAGCTGATCCGCTCCTCGGACGACGCCTCCATCGCCCGGCAGCGGCTCATGGATGTGTTCGACCTGTCCGAGGCGCAGGCGAGCTACATCCTCGACCTCCAGCTGCGGCGCCTGACCAAGTTCTCCCGCATCGAGCTCGAGAGTGAGAAGAGCGACCTCGAGCGCGAGATCGAGGCCCTGCGGGCCATCCTCGAGGACGAGCGACTCCTGCGGAAGACCGTCAGCACCGAGCTGGCCGAGGTCGCCAAGGCGCACGGCACCCCGAGGCGCACAGTTCTCCTGGAGTCAGCAGCGGTGCCCGCGAGCGCCGCCGGCGCCACGCCGCTCGAGGTGGCGGACGACCCCTGCTGGGTCCTGCTGTCGTCGTCCGGCCTCCTCGCGCGCACGACCACCGCGGACCCGCTGCCCCGGACCGGCGGGCGGGCCAAGCACGACGCCGTCGTCGCCGGGGTGCGCACCACCGCCCGCGGTGAGTATGCGCTGCTCACCTCGGCCGGTCGGATGATCCGACTCGGCGCGATCGACCTGCCGACCCTGCCGCCGACGTCCAACGCGCCCAGCCTGGCCGGTGGCGCGCCGCTGGCCGCCTACGTCGACCTACCCCGCGGTGAGGAACCGCTCACGATCGTGTCGGTGTCGGCGGACTCCCCAGGGATCGCCCTCGGAACCGCGGCCGGCGTCGTGAAGCGAGTGGTTCCGGACTACCCCGGCAAGGGTGACTGGGAGATCATCAGCCTCAAGGATGGTGACCGCGTCGTCGGTGCCGTCGAGCTCTCGTCGGGCGAGGAGGACCTCGTGTTCATCACCTCCGACGCCCAGCTCCTGCGGTTCCGCGCGACCTCCGTCCGGCCGCAGGGTCGGACCGCCGGCGGCATGGCCGGCATCAAGCTGGCGTCCGGCCAGCGCGTCGTGTTCTTCGGGGCCGTCGATCCCTCTGACGACGCCGTCGTGGTGACCGCGAGTGGCAGCAGTGGCGCGCTCCCCGGAACCCAGCCCGGGTCGCTGAAGGTGACTCCGTACTCGGAGTACCCGGCCAAGGGTCGCGCCACGGGCGGGGTCCGGTGCCACCGGTTCCTCAAGGGCGAGGACACTCTGGTCCTCGCCTGGGCGGGCGCCGTCCCGGCCCGGGCAGCGGGTGCCGGTGGGGTCCCCATCGAGCTGCCGGCAGCGACGGGGAAGCGGGACGGCTCCGGCACTCCGGCGTCCTCCGTCATCACCGGGATCGGCCCTTCCCTGCCCGAGTGAGTCGCGCCAGCCACTCCAGTATCGCGAGATCCTCTGGTAACACTTTGGTAACGCGGTACACGCACATCTTCGGCAGTCACTGACAAGCCACCCCCGGGTGCGGTTGGATGAGTTTGGCTGGGCGCCTGCCCCGCGCTGGATTTGGAAGGAGTTCGAGCCAATGTCGGTTCGAGGAAGAAGCAAGACAACGGCACTCACGTCGGTCGTCGCGCTGTCGCTGCTGCTAGCAGCCTGCGGCGGGGACGACACGAGTGGCGAGTCCGACGGAGAGACGACCGGCAGCGAGGGGACCGCTGGCTCGTCCGAGATCGACTGCTCTCTCTACGAGCAGTTCGGTGACCTGTCCGGCACGTCCGTGAGCACCTACGCCAGCATCGTCACTCCGGAGAGCGAGGCCTACGAGGCCGCGTTCGTGCCATTCGAGGACTGCACCGGTGTGGATGTGCGCGGTGAGTGGTCGAAGGAGTTCGAGGCTCAGATCGTCGTGCGCGTGCAGTCGGGCAACCCGCCGGACATCGCGCTGTTCCCCCAGCCCGGTCTGCTCCAGACGGTCGTCAACGACACCGGCAAGGTGCTGCCGGTCTTCCCGGAGACCGAGGCCGTCGTCGACGAGAACTTCTCGGAGGACTGGAAGGCCTACGGCACGGTCAACGGGACCTACTACGGGTTCCCGAACTCGTCCAACTCCAAGTCCTTCGTCTGGTACTCCCCGGGTGCCTTCGCGGACGCGGGCTACGAGGTGCCGGAGACCTGGGAGGACCTGCTCGCCCTCTCCGACCAGATCGTCGCGGACAACCCGGACGGCGATGTCAAGCCATGGTGTGCCGGCATCAGCTCCGGTGACGCCACGGGCTGGCCGGTCACCGACTGGATCGAGGACAAGATGCTCCGCGACCAGGGTGCGGAGTACTACGACCAGTGGGTCGCTCACGAGGTGCCGTTCAACGCCCCCGAGTCCGTCGAGGTCTGGGACGCCGTCGGTAGCATCCTGCGCAACGAGGACTACGTGAACGGCGGCTTCGGCAACGTCCAGACGATCGCGTCGACCACCTTCCAGGACGGCGGCCTGCCGATCCTCGACGGTGCCTGCTACATGTACAAGATGGCCTCGTTCTACGCGGCGAACTGGCCTGAGGGCACCACGGTCGCCGAGGACGGCGACGTGTTCGCCTTCTACTTCCCGGCCAACGAGGGCGCCGACGAGAAGCCGGTCCTGGTCGGTAGCGAGTTCATCGCTGCCTTCGACGACCGCCCCGAGGTCCGTGCCTTCACGACCTACCTGGCCAGCGCCGACTACGCCAACCTGCGCGCCAAGGAAGGGTTCGGGTTCGTCAGCGCGAACCAGAACCTCGACGTGGCCAACGTCGAGTCCCCGATCAGCAAGCTGGCTGCCGAGCAGTTCCAGGACCCGGCGGCACTGATCCGCTTCGACGGCGCGGACCTCATGCCTGGTGAGGTCGGCTCCGGTGCGTTCTGGCGCGAGGCGACCGCCTGGATCGCTGAGGGCAAGGACACCAAGGCCGTCCTCGACGCCATCGAGTCGTCCTGGCCGTGACGTGGGTGACCTCGCGTCCCACCGGTAGTTAACGTCGGGCTGGGACCCTCGCGGTCGCGAGGGTCCCAGCCCGGACTCCTGTTCACCCCTACCTCACGAAGGTGGCTCCGATGTCTGGCATCAAGGCTCCTGAGCAGGTCGATGCGTCCTCGGCGGGCGCAAAGGTCAGCAGCAGCAGCACACCGATCAGCTACACCGCCCTGGCCGTGGGCGTCTTCATGATTCTGGTCTTCGTCGGAGTCGTGGGTCTCGTCGTGGCCAGCTTCTTCAACGCAGTTCCCGAGATCAGCTGGCCCTCGTTCCTCGTCGACAGCAACACCACCGTGAAGAAGCTCAGTCTCATGGTCTTCGTGGTGGCCCTGTTCATCGGGGTCATGGCTCTTCTGCTGCTGCTGGTCGACAGCCGCAAGAGGGTGCCCAACTGGACGGTCGCGATCACCTTCGTCGGCCCCGCCCTGGCCGCTCTGCTGCTCGGCCTGATCTGGCCGGGGATCAGCACGATCATCCAGTCCTTCTACGGGCGGTCCCCCTGGGCCGACTCCGAGCGCAGTGAGTTCGTCGGCTTCGACAACTTTGCGACGCTCTTCACGACGCCCGAGTTCCAGGTGGTTCTACGCAACACC
Organism: Actinomycetales bacterium; assembly: GCA_012729695.1. Taxonomy (GTDB): domain Bacteria; phylum Actinomycetota; class Actinomycetes; order Actinomycetales; family Dermatophilaceae; genus F2B08. Next base: position 13,349 of record JAAYCP010000160.1, read on the forward strand.
CTGATCTGGGTCATCGTCGTCCCGCTGGTCGCGGTCGCGCTGGGCCTGATCTATGCCGTGCTCATCGACCGGACCCGTGGAGAAGCGTTCTCCAAGGGCTTGATCTTCCTGCCGATGGCGATCTCGCTGGTGGGTGCCTCGATCATCTGGCGGTTCATCTACGAGTACCGCTCCCCCGCGCGTCCGCAGATCGGCCTCGCCAACCAGCTTCTCGTGTGGGTGGGGCTCGAGCCGTACCAGTTCCTTCTGAACTCTCCCCTCAACACCCTCTTCCTCATCCTCGTCATGATCTGGATCCAGACCGGGTTCGCCATGACGATCATCTCGGCGGCGATCAAGGCGATCCCTGACGACATCATCGAGGCCGCCCGCCTCGACGGCGTGTCGGGAATGCGGATGTTCCGCTATGTCACCATCCCGAGCATCCGCCCGGCTCTCCTCGTGGTCTGGGTGACGATCACCATGACGACGCTCAAGGTCTTCGACATCGTCCGCACCATGACCGGCGGCAACTTCCAGACCAGCGTCGTGGCCAACGAGTTCTACACGCAGAGCTTCAGGCAGTTCAACTTCGGCCTCGGCGCGGCGCTGGCGGTCCTGCTGTTCGTCATCGTCATCCCGGTGGTCGTCTACCAGGTGCGCCAGCTTCGACTCTCGGAGGAGATCCGATGACAACCTCGAACCCTCCCGTGCCGGTCGCCCCGACGGCAGAGACGGGCACGCCGAAGCGCCCCCGGAAGCTGACCAAGGCCGAGCAACGGGCAATCGAGGCCAAGACCAGGCTTACCTCCCCGTGGGCCACGGGCATCGCCCTCGTCATGGCGTTCCTCTGGACGGTTCCCACGTTCGGCCTGCTCATCACCTCGATCCGACCACAGGCCTCGATCCAGAACAGCGGGTGGTGGACGTGGTTCACCAACCCGGAGTTCACCCTGGCGAACTACGAGACGGTCCTCACGGGCAGCAGCACGGCGTTCGCGACCTACTTCGTGAACACGTTGGTCATCACCATCCCTGCCGTGGTCATCCCGATCACCATCGCGCTGCTCGCGGCGTACGCCTTCTCCTGGATCGAGTTCCGGGGTCGTGACCTGCTGTTCGTTGCAGTGTTCGCACTCCAGATCGTCCCGCTGCAGGTCACCCTCATCCCGCTGCTGACGATCTATGTCGACGTGGGTCTCGCCGGCTCGTTCTGGACCGTCTGGCTCTCACACTCGATCTTCGCGCTGCCGCTGGCGATCTTCATGTTCCACAACTTCATGAAGGACATCCCGCGCTCGCTGGTCGAGGCTGCTCGGGTCGACGGAGCCGGACACGTGCGGATCTTCTTCCGCGTCCTGCTCCCCCTGCTCACCCCGGCTATCGCGGCGTTCACCGTGTTCCAGTTCCTCTGGGTCTGGAACGACCTGCTCGTCGCTCTCACCTTCGCCGGCGGCACGCCGAACGTCGCGCCGCTCACGGTGCGCCTTGCCGAGCTGTCCGGCTCGCGTGGCCAGGACTGGCACCTGCTCTCCGCAGGTGCGTTCGTGGCCCTCGTCGTGCCGGTGGCCATCTTCCTGTTCGGGCAGCGCTACTTCGTGCGCGGCCTGCTCGCAGGCGGGGTCAAGGGCTGATTCGCGCGTGGACCGGTCCCGGATCTACGGGACCGGTCCACCGGTCAGCCTGGTTCCGAGACAAGAAGGGGGGTCCTATGTCGGAGCACGTCCACCGACCTTCGGAGCAATCGGGCCCCAGCACCATCGTCGATGTCGCGAAGGCGGCCGGCGTCTCCGTGGCCACCGTCTCGCGGGCACTGCGTGGCCTGGACCGGGTCTCCCCCCAGACCCGGGCGCGCGTCGAGCGCATCGCGGCCGAGCTCAACTACGTCGCCTCCCCCACGGCAACGTCGCTCGCCTCAGGCCGGACCAGGATCGTGGGCGTCGTGGTCCCCTTCCCGGCCCGGTGGTACTTCGCCGCCATGGTCAGCGCGATCGGTCGGGCCCTGCGGGAGCGCGGCTACCAGGTCCTTCTCTTCGATCTCGAGCGTGATGTCTTCGACACCCGGCTCCGGCTGACCGGCTCCATGCTGTGGAAGCGCGTGGACGGGGTCATCTCGATCAACATCCCCATGACCGAGGCCGAGCTCGAGCTGCTGGCCGGTCTCCACGTGCCCGTCATCTCCCTGGGCTACCGGTTGCCCGGCCGCGCCACAGTCGCGATCGACGACAGAGCCGCGGCTGGAACGGCCACCGAGCACGTCCTCTCCCTGGGTCATCGCGAAGTCGCCTACATCGGGGTGGGGCGCGACGGAGCGGATCTGATCCAGACGCCGCTCGACCGGCTCGCCGGCTTCCGTGCCGCGCTGGCGGACCGTGGGATTCCGGTGCGTGAGGACTGGCTGCTCCCCAGCGACTGGACGGCCGAGGACGCCCGTGACCTGGCCCGCACCCTGCTGGCCGATCCCGACGACCGTCCGACCGCTGTCGTCTGCGGCTCGGACGAGATGGCCTTCGGCGTCTTCATGGCCGCCCTCGAGCACGGGCTGAGCGTCCCGGCGGACCTGTCCATCGTCGGGATCGACGACCACTACCTCGCCGAGGTCTTCTCCCTCACCACCGTCCGCCAGGACGTCGAGGCCCAGGGTGAGCACGCGGTCGCGCTGCTGCTCGAGGAGCTGGCGGAGCCGGGGCGAGCCACCCGCGACCGCGACCGGATCCTGCCGACCGAGCTCGTCATCCGCTCCAGCACGGCGCTCGTGGGAGATGCGGACACGCCGGCGAGCTGAAAGGGCTCTCAGGCGTCGATCCGCTCGCGGTCCAGGGTGGCGGCCGAGGTGACGATGAACTCCTTGCGCGGTGCCACCTCGTTGCCCATCAGGAGCTCGAAGACCTCTTCGGCCCGAGCCGCGGCCTCCACGGTCACTCGCCGCAGGGTCCGGTGCCGCGGATCCATGGTGGTCTCGGCGAGCTGGTCGGCGTCCATCTCCCCCAGGCCCTTGTAGCGCTGCAGCGGCTGCTTGATCGTCTTGCCACGACGCGTGAGCGCACCGACGGTCTTGCGCATCTCGGCCTCGGAGTAGGTGTACAGCAGCTCGTTCTTCTTCGAGCCGGGGTTGACGACCTCGATGCGGTGCAGCGGTGGGACGGCGGCATACACCCGGCCTGCCTCGATGAGAGGTCGCATGTAGCGGAAGAACAGCGTGAGCAGCAGGGTTCGGATGTGAGCACCGTCGACGTCGGCATCGGTCATGATGATGACCTTGCCGTAGCGCACCGCGTCCAGGTCGAAGGTGCGACCGGATCCGGCTCCGATGACCTGGATGATGGCGGCACACTCGGCGTTCTTGAGCATGTCGGCGATCGACGCCTTCTGGACGTTGAGGATCTTGCCCCGGATGGGGAGGAGTGCCTGGTAGTCCGAGCTGCGCGCGAGCTTGGCGGTGCCGAGGGCGCTGTCCCCCTCGACGATGAAGAGCTCGGTGCGCTCGGTGTCGTTGCTCCGGCAGTCCGCGAGCTTGGCCGGTAGCGACGAGGACTCGAGCGCGTTCTTCTTGCGCTGCGTCTCCTTGTGCTGGCGGGCGCTGATGCGCGCCTTCATCTCGGCGACGATCTTCTCGAGCACCAGCGCCGCGGCGGCCTTGTCGTCGCGCTTGCGTGACGTCAGGGCGGCGGTCAGCTCCCGCTCGACGACCTTGGCCACGATGGAACGCACGGCTGGGGTGCCGAGGACCTCCTTGGTCTGACCCTCGAACTGAGGCTCGGCGAGCCGGACGGTGACGACGGCGGTGAGCCCGGCGAGGATGTCGTCCTTCTCGACCTTGTCGTTGCCGACCTTGAGCTTGCGGGCGTTGAGCTCGAGCTGCTTGCGGACGACCTTGAGCAGGGCCATCTCGAAGCCGCTGAGATGGGTGCCGCCCTTGGGGGTCGCGATGATGTTGACGAAGGACTTCACGGTCGTGTCGTAGCCGGTCCCCCAACGCAGGGCGACATCGACATGACATTCCCGCTCGACCTCGGTCGAGACCATGTGCCCCTTGTCGTCGAGCACGGGAACCGTCTCGGTGAAGTGGTGCGTCCCCTCGAGGCGCCACACCGGGGTCACTGGCGGGTCGGTGGCGAGGTACTCGCAGAACTCGCTGATCCCTCCCTCATGGAGGAAGGTCTCCTCGTGAGGCTCCTCACCCCGCTCGTCCCGGATCACGAGGGCCAGGCCGGGGATGAGGAACGAGGTCTGCCGGGCCCGGTCCCTCAGGCTGACGTCGTCGAAGGTGGCGTCCTTCGTGAAGATCTGCGGGTCAGCCCAGTAGCGCACCCGCGTGCCCGTCACGCCCCTTCTGGTCTTGCCGATGACGTCGAGGGCACTGGTCTGCACGTAGGGGGTGAAGTCGTTCGTCGGCGAGGGCGCGCCCTGCGTGCCCGACACGTCCGAGAAGGCGCCAGGCTCGCCGCGGCGGAAGCTCATCGCATAGGTCTTGCCGCCTCGGTCGACCTGGACGTCCATCCGTGCCGACAAGGCGTTGACGACCGAGGCGCCGACGCCGTGCAGGCCGCCGGAGGCGGTGTAGGAGCCGCTGCCGAACTTCCCGCCGGCATGCAGACGGGTATAGACCAGCTCGACGCCGGTCAGGCCGGTGCGGGGCTCGATGTCGACAGGGACACCGCGGCCGTTGTCGCGAACCTCGACCGAGCCGTCCGCGTGCAGGACGACCTCGATCCGGCTGCCGTGCCCACCGAGCGCCTCGTCCACGGCGTTGTCGATGATCTCCCAGACGCAGTGCATCAGGCCGCGACCGTCGGTGCTGCCGATGTACATACCCGGACGCTTACGCACCGCCTCGAGGCCCTCGAGGACCTGGAGATGGTGGGCGGTGTAGTCCTTGGCGGACTTGCTCGTGGCTGCCTTCTTGGCGGCTCCGGCCTGCTTGGCGGTCGTCAGTGGTGGTGCTTCTCCTGGGATATCAGGGTCTCGATGAACACACGGCGGCCCGGGCTCCCGGATGCGGGAAATGGGCCGGTTCGGGGTCTTGCAGCAGGCTATCCCGGGCCCACTGACAGCCTTGATCCCGCCACGCCCGAGGTAACGAATTGTGAACATCGCGAGCCCGGGAACATCGGAACGTGTTTGACTGTTGGCCTAGCCGGAACCAAGAATCGAGTGCGACGACGTATCGAAGTAGAGGTTGAACTTACGTGAACGCTGTGCTGACCCCGACTCCCCTGAGTGCTGCCGACCGCTGCGACCGCTGCGGTGCCCAGGCCTACGTCCGGGCGACCCTGCACGGCGGTGGTGAGCTCTTCTTCTGTGCTCACCACGCACGCAAGCACATCCCCGCTCTGCGTGAGCTCGCGCACATCCACGACGAGACCGACAAGCTGGTCGCCTCCGCAACTGCTCCGGTCGACGAGCGCTGACATCCACGCCGACCCACGAGCACCTGCCCCGAGCTCGCTCCTAGAGCACGGTTCTCCCCGCGATGAGTGAGACCGCGACCCTGGTCGTCTGCGCGCTCCTCATCATCGTGGGGGTGATCGGCATCGTCGTGCCGGTCCTTCCCGGTCTCCTTCTCGTCCTGCTCGCGGTCCTCGTCTGGGCCATCAGCACCGGAGGTGGGATCGCCTGGACGGTGTTCGCCGTGGCTGCTGCGGTCTACGCAACCGGTGTCGCAGCCCAGTTCCTGCTGCCCGGCCGCCGGCTCAAGGCGCAGGGAGTCGGTATGGGCACCTTGATGCTCGCCGTGCTCGGGGGCATCGTCGGCTTCTTCGTCATCCCCGTCGTCGGAGCCTTCGCAGGTTTCGTGCTCGCCATCTTCCTCGTCGAGCTGAGCCGCAGCAGGAGCCGTGAGCACGCCTGGACGCGGACGAAGGCGGCCCTGCGAGCGATCGTGCACAGCATGGGCATCGAGCTCATGACGGCCTTCGCCATTACCGTCATCCTCGTCGTCGGCGTGGTCGTCACGAAGGTGTGAGGTCGGGGAACAGGCTCCCAACCCAGAGGCCCTGGTCCAGGGGCAGCCGTCACCAAGGCGTGAGACTCTTGAGCCGAACTCTCTCGAAGGTGGGGCGTGGGAGGAAGACCTCCCTCGTGGCTGAGGCCTAGAAGCGGCCCTCGTCGCGCCGCTTCTCCCAGCGTCGCTCCATCTTGTCCATGAAGGACGACGATCCGCTCTTGCGGGCCTTGCCCTTGCCGCTTCCCGCGCTCGCTCCCGGGGTGGGCACCACGTGCAAGGTGGCCTTCCGCTCGGTCAGTGCGTAGACGACGGACGCGACCATGGTGGCGAAACCGAGCGCACCGATGATGACCTGAACGGTCATGACCTGCCCGAAGGTGATCCCGAGGAGGACGATCCCGAGTCCGAGCAGGGCTCCCCCGACACCGACGAGGACGCGTCGGCGGTTGCGGACCGTGCGCGGTCCCCCAGCGAGCGAGCTCGCGAAACGTGGGTCCTCTTCGAAGAGGGCACGCTCCATCTGCTCGAGCAACTGCTGCTCACGATCGCTGAGCGGCATATCGACCTCCGGATGACACGTCTCCAACCCCCGTCCAGGGTGGTTGCCATAACTCTAGGTCGTGTCCGGCTGCCGTGGGAAGTACGGGTCCGCTGAGCGGAGGAGCGCAGCCGAGGTCACGGCCTCCTTCCCGAAGCGTGCCTTGGCCCGGTCTATCGCGCGATCGGCGTCTCGCCACCCGAACTCCGGCTCATCGAGCAGTCCCTGGATCGGTGCGCGCTCGCTGTCGACGAGGGAGCTGACCCGCACGCCGACCAGCCGGATCCGGGCTCGCTGCAGGCCGAGCGCCCGGTACAGCTCGAGCGCCGTCGCGTAGATCTGACGGCTGACGTCGGTGGGGTCCGGGAGGGTCCGGGCTCTGGTGATGGTCGTGAAGTCGGCGAAGCGGACCTTCAGTGTCACGGTTCGACCGGAGAGTCCGGCAGCCCGCAGCCGGCCGGCCACGCGGTCACTGAGGCGGAGCAGCTCACGCTGGATGAAGGCCGGGTCGTCGACGTCGTAGGGGAAGGTCTCATCGGCGCCGACGCTCTTCTCCTCCCGGGTGGGCTCGACCCGCCTGGGATCCCGGCCCCACGACAGCTCGTGCAGGTGGGCGCCGGCGACCTCTCCGAGAGCACGCTGCAACGTCGGCTTCGGGGTGTGGGCGATGTCGGCCACGGTGCGCAGTCCGAGCCGGGTGAGCGACTCCTCGGTCTTCTCCCCCACTCCCCAGAGCGCGCCGACGGGCAGCTGGTGGAGGAAGGGGACGACGTCGGCGGCCGGCACGACGAGGACCCCGTCCGGCTTGGCCAGGCCCGAGGCGAGCTTGGCGACGAACTTCGTCGGGGCGACGCCGACCGAGCAGGTGATGCCCTGCTCATCGAGGATGCGGGCCCGGACCAGCTCGGCGATCTCGGTGGGACGACCGAGCAGTCGGAGCGCACCTGAGACGTCGAGGAAGGCCTCATCGAGGCTGAGTCCCTCGACGAGCGGGGTGATCGAGGAGAAGGTGGCGAAGACCGCCTTCGAGACCGCCGCATACCTCTCGTGCTCGGGAGGCAGCACGGTCGCCGTCGGGCACAGGCGCATGGCCCTGGACATCGGCATGGCCGAGGTGACACCGCTCGCGCGGGCCTCGTAGGTGGCCGAGAGCACGACGGAGCGGCCGCTCGTGCCCCCGACGATGACCGGGGTGCCCACGAGGTCGGGGCGGTCGAGGAGGGACACCGAGGCATAGAAGGCGTCCATGTCGACGTGCAGGATGTGGCATCCCGAGTCGTCCGGGGGTCCGGACGAGACCTGGGTCGGGGTGGCGAACCGGCGTCTGCTCATCGCCAGAGGGTCCGGACGTCAGGAGCGGCGGCGCGCCACGATGTGGGTCGCCGCGCCCAGCTGGGCGAGCAGCGGGTAGTCCGGATGCTTCGCCGCCGCCTCCTCGAGCTCGAGCAGGGCCCGGCGGCTCTCCTCGTTGTCGATGTATGCGGGGGGCACCAGATCCGAGAAGATCCGCACCCCGTGGACGTCCTCGACGGCGAAGCCGCACGAGGTGAGGAGCTCGATGAGGGCCTCGGTGTCGAAGCGCCGGGGCACCGGGTCGGCGTCGCCCCACCGCCCGTCCTTGCTCATCAGGGCCCGCTGGGCCTGGGCGAAGCGGCCGGCGAGGGCGCGGGCGAGCACTGCGGCGAGCCGCCCGGACGTGACGAGTGACAGGGCGCTGCCGGGAGTGAGGATCGCGGCAATGGCCCGCACGGTGGCGGCGGGGTCGTCGGTCCACTCGAGGGCCTCGTGGCAGCAGATGAGGTCGATCGGTCGTCCACCGACGAGCTCGCGCACCGCGGCGATGTCGGTGATCGTCTCGGCGTCGCCCTGGGAGGCTGTCACCGACCCCGTCGGGTGGGCCCCATTCTCGGACGTGCCCGGCTGCTCACCGAGTCC